>DATGVE010000141.1:0-17409 GCA_035300725.1 Candidatus Eiseniibacteriota bacterium
CGCCTTCATCAACTACCTGGAGCGCCGGCTCAAGCTCGACATACCGGTCAGCGGCGCGCACGAGACGATGGGCAAGCGAAAGAACGGAAGCCTCTTTCCGCTCGAGTTCGTCGTCAGCTCGATGCAGATCGGTTCGCGACACCTCTTCATCGCAACGCTCCGCGACATCTCCGAGCGCAAGGCTCATACGGACGCGCTCGAGTACCAGGCTCTGCACGACGCGCTGACCGGGCTGCCGAACCGCAGCCTGTTCGGCGACCGCCTCCGCCAGGCGCTGCTCGCGGCCCGCCGCAACCAGAAGATGTTCGGCGTGCTGCTGCTCGACCTCGACCGATTCAAGGACATCAACGATGCGCTCGGTCACGATCGCGGTGACAGCCTCCTGCAGGAGGTCACTGCGCGGCTGCGCGGTGTCCTCAGGGCGACCGACACCATTGCAAGGCTCGGCGGCGACGAGTTCGCTGTGCTCACCATCGACGCCAAGCATCCCGATGACGTGGTGGCCACCGCGCGCAAGATCCTGGCCGCGCTGGAAGGGCCTTTCGCGATCGCCGACCAGATGGTCGAGACAGGCGCCTCGATCGGCATCGCGATGTACCCCGTCCACGGTGACGATCCGAGCACCTTGCTGCGCCGCGCAGACGTCGCGATGTACGTGGCCAAGCGTTCTGGAGGCGGGTTCGCCGTGTACGCCCCCGAGCAGGAGGCTCAGACGCTGCGGCGTTCCGGGCTGGCCGGCGAGCTGCGGCGGTCGATCCCACAAGGTGAGCTGGTGCTGCACTACCAGCCGCAGGTCACCCTCGCCACCGGCGCGATCCACTCGGTCGAGGCGCTCGTGCGCTGGAACCATCCACGCGAAGGACTCATGCCGCCCGATCGCTTCATCCCGATGGCCGAAGAGACCGGCATCATCCATCCGCTCACGGCGTGGGTCCTGGATTCGGCGCTCGCGCAGCTGGTCAAGTGGCTCGAGGAAGGGCTGGACGTTTCAGTTTCGCTGAACGTGTCGCCTCGGAACATCGAAGACCACTCACTGGAGGAGATGGTCGCGCGCGCCCTCGGCACCTTCAAAGTCGAACCGCAGCGGCTCACCCTCGAGATCACGGAAGGTGTGGCGATGGCGGCAGCGGCGGCGAAGGCCCTCCACAGGCTCAACGAGATGGGCGTGCGGCTGGCCCTCGACGATTTCGGGACGGGCTACTCCTCGCTGCTGTACCTCATGCGCCTGCCCGTGAATGAGATCAAGATCGACCGCTCCTTCGTGTCGGCCCTTGCCTCGGACCCGGATTCGGGCGCGATAGTGCGCTCGGCCGTCGGGTTGGGTCATAACCTCGGCCTGCGAGTGGTCGCGGAAGGGCTGCAGGACCGGGCCGCGGAAGCTGTCCTGATCGAGGCCGGCTGCGATGCTGCGCAGGGATTCCTCGTCGGGCGGCCGACTGCCGAAAAGGACATGACGGCGCTTTTACTCGCGCATTCTGGGCTCGCAAAGCAGCTCGATTAAGTCCTTTTCCGCACGTGTGACGCGAGCCGCGCCAATCAGAACGCCTGATTCCGCACGTATGAGGCGTGGTCTCATGCGTTTCAAAGGCACCGTTGGTGCCAGACGTGGCGAATCGGCGAGTTCAAAGGCGCGTTGGGTGCCCGACGTGTCGAATCCAGCGCTTCCAGGCCGGTTTGGCCGGCCAGGCGGGCCTTTCCCGCCATTGCGGCCACGACTAAACCCAGGCGAGACCCAACACCCCCTTCATTGCACTGTCCTTTCTTTCTGCTCTGCTCATTGGCGCGCTTGGTTCGTGATCTCACGAGGTGTTGCGTTGATCCCTTGAGCCGACCGGCCAACCGCGCGTAACAGACGCCGGATTCCACTACGGTGTGGCTCTTGTGAACGCGATAGTGCTTGGGGCCGGCGGCCAGCTCGGGTCGGAGCTGGTGCGGCTGATCGGGAAGCAGGCCGGCGTTACGCACGACGAGGTATCCGTCACCGATTTGAAATCCCTGGATGACCTTCTGGGCAGCCGCCGTCCGGACCTGGTGTTCAACTGCGCGGCTTACAACGCAGTGGACCGAGCGGAGACCGAGAGGGAGCTGGCGTTCGAAATCAACGCGGAAGGCCCGGCCAACCTCGCCATGTCGTGCGCGCGCCACGGCGTCCGCCTCGTCCATTTCTCCACCAACTTCGTCTTCGATGGTGCCCTCGAGCGGCCTTACATCGAAACCGACCAGCCGGAGCCGCTCAGCGTGTACGGCTCATCCAAGCTGGAGGGAGAGCAGCGCGTGCTGGACATTTTGCCCGAGGCACTGGTGATCCGGACCTCCGCCGTATTCGGTGACACGGGCTCGGCGATCAAGGGAGGGAGCTTTCCGGACCGTATCGTGGCGCGCGCCAGGCGCGGTGAGCAGCTACGCGTTGTCGCCGACCAGAGGGTCAACCCGACTTATACCGGCGACCTGGCCCCGGCGGCGATCGAGCTGGCGGCCAGTCGCCTGGAAGGGATCGTCCACGTTGTCGCGGGGGGCTGCGCCGGCTGGGACGAGTTCGCCCGTGCGGCTCTGGCGGAGGTAGGGGTCACGGCGGAGGTGAAAGCCATCCTGTCGACGGAGCTGGCGTCGCCGGCGGCAAGGCCGCTCAACGGATGCCTCGAGTCCACTCGGGCGGCCAGCCTGCGGCCCTGGCGGGCTGGACTGCATGAGTGGGCGCTCAGGAGGTCCAGAGCATAAAAAAGGCTCGGGCCGGGCGATTTCTCGACACCGGCACCGAGCTTGGCTGCGGGGGGTGAGGATCTAAGTGATGATGATGACCCCGAATTGACTTTTCCACGCTGAGCCCATCCTTTCTGAGGGTGGGCGCGCACGACGCGCAAGTAAAAGTGTAGGAGCGGAATCGAGTGAATTCCGCGAGCGAGATGTTCGATCTCTGCACTTTTTCAACGACGAAATGACTACGTCGCTCGGGAATTACCAAGGCTTAGTTACTTGTGCGGCGACTTCTGATTGCTTACCATGCGTTGGCTTCAGCAAACGACTTGCACACTTTGATCACATCGAACGATTTAGCAACCCGCCTTGGCGTCAGCCGGGCGACCGTTCTTCGCGCTGTGGCGCGCGGGCTGCTCAAGCCCACCGCCGTCACCCCTGGAGGTCACCGCCGCTTCCTGCCCGAGGACATCGAGGCGTTCGGGGGCCAAGCCGAGGTAAGGACGCGGCGCTCCGACCTCGTCAGCTCGAAAGAAGCCGCTCGCCTCCTGGGGGTCAGCCAGCAGACGGTGAACCGGGCCGTTCGCGAAGGGCGGTTGCGTCCAGCCGCCGTCACGCCGGGCGGTCATCGGCGCTTTTCCCCCTCGGCGATCTACGACTCGCTCTACGCGACGTTGACGGGCGGGGGGGCGAGAACCTGATGGCTGGGAACGGCTCGAACTCTCATCCCGAGTCGCGGTCTGACCGCAACCAGCTCGCGTGGAGCGTGCTTCTCAACGTCATCCTGATCGCGGCCGTCGTCCTGGGGGTGATCCCCATCGTCGCCATCTTGCGGGGGTTTGTCGAGCTGGTGACGGAGTCGAAGACTCGCAGCGGTGCGGACTGGGTGGGATATGGGTTCGCGTTCACCGGTCTATTTCTCGGCGCGATCTTCTTTGCGTACGCGATCAAGTACTACCTCAGCACCGTCATGGTGCTGCTGACGACGTTGGTTTTCGGCAGCACACGCAACGGCAACGGCCACAGCTCGCCGAACCTCACCGGCCACAGCCGCATCAACGGCAACGGAAACGGAAACGGGTATCACATCGACCTCGGCTATCACCCGTTCGTCTCCGTCCACGTCGCCGCCTACAACGAAAAGCGGGTCATCGAGCGGCTTCTTCAGGCGCTCGACCGGCTCGAGTATCCCGAGTACGAAGTGGTCGTGGTCGACGACTCGAACGACGAGTCGGTGCAGATTCTGCAGGCGTGGAGGAACAGGCCGCGGTTCAAGATCCTCCACCGCACAAGTCGGAAGGGTTATAAGGGCGGTGCGCTCCAGGAGGCGTTGAAGGTCACCGATCCCAGGGCCGAGTACGTCGTCATCTTCGATGCCGACTCAGTCCCCTTCCCCGACTCGATCGACCGTCTTTTGCCCCACTTCTATCGCGTGAGCGAGGGTTCTCGGAGCCGGCGCCTGGAGTCAACGTTTGGTCGCGACGACCCTCCGTCAGAACCGGGACAGATCAAACGCAGGACCGAGGTCGCGGCCGTGCAGAGCTACCAGTGGCACGTCCTCAACAAGTCCGAGAGCTGGCTGACCGAAGCCGTGCGGGCCGAATACTCCGGCAGCTACATGATCGAGCGCCCGTTCCAGGATGCCGTCGGCGCGCTGAAGATGATCGCGGGCACCGCCTACATGATCCGCGCGGACGTCCTGCGCCAGGTCGGATGGGGCACGAGCATCACGGAGGACTGGGAGCTCACGCTCAAGCTGTACGCGCGCGGCTACAAGGTCGCTTACACGCCATGGGCCGAGACCCCCGCCGAATGCGTCAGCACGTTCGCACGTCTTGCGCGGCAGCGGATGCGATGGGCGGAAGGTCACACCTACAACGTGCGCAAGTGGTTCTTGCCCATCATGAAGTCGCCCTTCTTGACCCCGCTCGAGAAGGGGGAGTTCCTCTACGACTCGACCTATTACCTGCAAGCCGGCCTCTTCGTGATCGGGACGCTCAGCTGGCTTTTGTCGGAGACCGTGTTTCACACGCACGTGCCCGGCTGGACGGCGGTGCTCGGATGGTCGCTCCTGTTCTCCAACATCTTCGCGCTGCCGCTGATGAACCTGGGCGGGCTGATCCTGGAAGAAGCGCCCAGGCGCGACCTGCAGGGAGTGTTCGGCGCCGTTGTGCTCTCTTTCGCGCTGGTGCCGTTCCAGGGCTGGGCAGCTTTCAAGGGACTCCTCAGCAAGGAGGAAGGTCCGTGGTTTCGAACCCCGAAGACGGGCCACGTCACCGACGAGGTCCACCACCTGCGGCGACTCCAGCTCTTGCGGCGCTGGCTGTTGGGCCGCCGCGTTCGGCGTCTGGAGATAACGCCGATTGTCGGCACTACCCCGCGTGCCGCGGCAAGCACCGCTGTTCGCCACCGGAATCGCTGGATCGGCTGGGGTGTCGCGCTCGCCATGCTTGCGTCGTTCGGCGGTTTGGCCTGGATCGCGTCGCGCGCCCCCGTGGTCAACGCGGCGACCAGCCCGCTGTACCTGCACGGAACCGGGACGGGGCCGACGTGCACCCCCAGCACTCTCAGCCAAACGCCAGGTGCCCAGGTGCCGCCCTGTCAGCTTCTGCCCGATGGGATCACGTATACATGGAGCTTCCCAAACCTGCCAGTCCAGACGGTGGCCTCAGGGGTCTGGGACTTCACCATGTACTGGGGCGCAGGGACCGGCAACGTCAATGACACCATAACGATCAGCGCCGGCGTGTCCGCGACCGCGAGCTGCGCTGTGTTGTTACCTCCCACGATTCCAGTCGCAGGTACCACATGGTCCACCACCTTTGGACCCACGGGGGCGCAGACGACAAACCCATTCACGGTGAGCACCAGCGGAGGCGCGACCAACGGAGTGCAGCCCCTGCTTGCCATCCCACCGGGGGGAACGCTGTGTCTGTCGGTCACCCTCACGCATAACACCGGTGGCAAGCCGGTCATGCTCTACGACGGAGCCGCCGGCACAGCCGACACGCGTGTCGTGCCGCCGAGCCTCATCGTGCCCGAGTCAGTCCTGGGCTTGCTCGGGCTGGCGCTCCTGATACCTGTGTTCACACGTCCCAAGCGCGTGTTCCAGCTCCTGAGGACTCGGCGATGAGAGCTCGCGACAGCGATAACCTCAACCTGACGCTGCTGGCGCTGCTGTGCGGGTTGCTCATGCTGCTGCCGCTGGTCACAACCTTCGATGACCTCCTCACCGCGATGGCGATGCGGCTCGGTGCCGACAACCCGCTGCAGACGATCGTCCCGGTCGAGGCGCGGATGGTCGTCGGCGTGCTCGGCCTTGTGGGCATACATGCGGCAGCGTCCGGAAGCCACATTGTGGTCTGGGACGGCGCCGGCGTGATGCACACCCTGTACATCTCGTGGAACTGCATCGGGTGGCAGAGCCTGATCCTGCTTGGACTTAGCCTGCTATCCGGCCTGCGCGGACGTCATCCACTCGAAGCTCGCGTCCAGGTCATCGTCATCGGTGTCGCGGGCACGATGCTCCTCAACCTGTTGCGCGTCGCAGCGGTCGCTGGAATCGCCGCCACCGTCGGCGTGACACCCGCGGTCCTCTTTCACGATTACGGAGGCACGATCCTTCTCGTCGCATTCCTTTTCGTCTTCTGGATCTTCGTTCAACGGTGGATTCTCGGCTTGGCGCCGTCCAACGAGCTCGAGGTGGTCGTGTGAACCGCTGGCTTCGACTCGCCCTCCAGACAGCCGTTGGCCTGGTGCTGCTGTGGTTGTGGCTGCGCACGGTTTCGCTCTCCGAGGTGATGGGCCACGCGCGAGTTCACAGCTGGGCACCGGTCGTGCTGATGATCGTCCTGTTCCTGGTGACGAGCATCATCCGTGCCCGCCGATGGTTGCTCCTGCTGCGGCCTCTCGCGCCGGTGGGGATGGTGAGGGCGTTCGCCATGAACGCCGCCGGTGGGCTCCTCAACTACGTGCTGCCGATCCGCTCCGGTGATGCCGCGCGCGCGTGGTGGCTGTGGCGACGTCATCGCGTGCCGGCGGGATCCGCACTGGCCACGATCGTGATCGACAAGGCCTGCGACCTGGCCGCGGTGGCCGTGGTGCTGGCCTTGCTGGAGGTGCTCGCCCTGGCCGGGATCGTGAACACCCCGCGTGGACTCATCGGAGCCGCCGCCCTTGCGATCGCGCTGCTTGCCACAGTCCTTGGGACTGCGCTGCTCGGCCCGCGGCTCGCGCGGTCATGGCTCGCTCGAAGGTTGCTCCCGGCGCGATTTGCGACCGCCATCGCGGGACAAGCTTTTGCGTTTCGGGCCGGTGCTCGGGGGCTGTGGACCCCGGCGCTGGCAAGCCGGCTTGCACTCCTCACAGCTTTCGCGTTGGTCATCGACGCGTTCAACTTCACGCTGCTCTTCGCCGCGGTGGGGATCTCAGTTCCGCCACTGAAGGCAATGGCGGCGTATCCGGCGCTATTGCTCAGCTTTGCGGTACCCGCCGGACCCGGGTACGTCGGCAACCTGGAGGTCGCCGGGTCGCTGGTGCTCGGCGGCGGTCTGGGGTTGGCGCCGGCAGTGGCCGCCGGCGCCATCGTCCTGTACCACGCGATCACGGCAGGAAATGCCCTCGCGGTGGGACTCCTTGGCTTCCTTCTTGTTGGAGGCAGGCGAACTATCCGAGCCGCCGGGCCGCGCCGCATCGCGGTTTTCCACTGCGGGTTCACGTATTCGGGCGGCGGCGAGCGGATCGTCATCGAAGAAGTGATGGGACTTCGGCGACGCGGCTACGAAGTGGAGTGCTACGCGCCCACCGTCGATCAGTCGCGCTGCTATCCGGATCTGATCGGCGATGTGCGAGTGCGTACTTTTCTGCCGCAGCTGCCGCGCTGGTTCCCGTTCCGCGAGGCGGCTCAGATGGCAGCGACGTCGCTGCTGATGCCGCTTTACGCGTGGCGCTTTCGCGGTGTCGATGCCATCGTCGGCTGCAACCAGCCGAGCGCGTGGATCGCCTGGTGGGCGGCGAGGCTCATGGACGTGCCCTATGTCGTTTATCTGAACCAGCCCAACCGCCTGGTGTATCCGCGCAACATCGACCGTGAGACGGGATGGGTGACCAACGCCGACTACCGGCTTCTCGCCGCGATCGTGCTGCGCGCGACACGATTCGTCGCGTGGGTGGACCGGCGTTCCGTGCAGGAAGCGGACCAGCTGCTCGTCAACGGCGACTACATCGGCGACATCATCAGGCGTACCTATCGACGTGAAGCGGTTGACTGCCCGGCGGGCTGCCACGTCGCCGCATCAGGGTTTCCGCTGCCGGTCGATGCGCGCTTTTCGGGTGGCCTGACCATAAACGGGTATCCGATCCGCCGACCGTACGTGCTTCTGACCAACCGCCACTACCCGCAGAAGCGGTTCGACCTCGCGATCAGGGCGATTGCCGAGGTGCGCAAGGTGCACCCGCGAGTGCAGCTCGTCATCCCTGGTCCTTTTACGCCGCACACGGAGTCGCTCAAAGCGCTGGTGGCGGAACTGGGGGTGGCGGATGCCGTGCTGTTCCTCGGTCCGATTGCCGAGGACGAGCTGCAGAAGCTCTACGAAGGAGCTGCTGTCTATGTGTATCCGGCGCCGGAGGAAGACTTTGGCATGGGCGTCATCGAGTCGATGGCCAAAGGCGTGCCGGTGGTGGCGTGGAACCAGGCCGGACCGACGGTGACAGTCGGGCCCGGCACAGGTCATCTTGCGGAGCCGCTTGTGGTGAGCGATTACGCCGCGGGCATCTCGCGGCTCCTTGACAATCCGGCTGAGAACCTGGCGACCGGAGTGCGCGCGTTCGAGTGGGCGCGGCGATTCGACTGGGAAAGGCACGTGGACACGCTGGAGCGATCAGTCCTGGAGGTCGCCCGAGCGCACGAACGAATGGCGGCGGAAGCAGCCTCGGCGTGAAGATCCTGCCTCGTTTCTTGGCGGACGAGGACGAGGAAGACCGCCGCATCGCTGAGGAAGACGAGCCTGGTGCTGCTCCTGTCTCTGGGGCCGCATCACTCTCGTGGTACTGGACCTTTGGTTTGGTGGTGGTCGCGACGCTACCCCGCCTGATCTACATCTTCCTCGTCTCCAACCCCGAGAACGCCGGTGACGGCTGGTACGGAGACACGTACCACCACTGGCAGATTGCATACCTGACCAAGGAGGTGGGGCTGACGGCGCCAGGCGGCCCACGGCTTTGGGACCTCAAAGGGGTCGAATATTTCTGGGGTGTGCTGCAGCCACTCATGTTGGTGGCGTTGTTCTATTTGACCGGATCCATCGACATCGTTCTTGAGAGGCTGCTTTCGGTGGCGTTCGGCGTGTTGGTGGTGGTCTTGATCTTTCATTTGTGCCGCCGCCACTGGGGGATGCGGGTCGCCGTGCCCGCGACCGTCTTCGCGACTCTTGCTCCGACGTCGGTCTTCAACGATGGGCAGGGCATTCTGGAGCCCATCGGCGTGGGTCTCACCCTGCTCGGCATATGGCTCTGGCCGAAGCGCGGTTTGTGGACAGGCGTTTCGTGGGCTTTGGCCGCGATGTCCAGGGCCGAAGCCTGGATCTTCACGATCGGGATGATCGTGGCGGCATTCCTACGTCGTGAAGGGCGGCGGCAGGGCATTCCCCTGCTCACCGGTTGGGTTGTCTTGATGCTGGCTTACATGAAAGTCCTGCTCGACCGCACCGGTAATCCGATCTATCCGCTCTCGGAGAACTTCTTCAACAATGCCCTGGGTCGCTGGGTGTATGCGACCACGTTGACCTCCGATCAGCTCGCCGTGCGGCCGGCGCTCGGCGTCTTGCTCGTACTTGCCACGCTCGGGTTGGCATGGACGTTGTGGAAGCGGCCGAACGGTTACATGTTCCTCAGTTTCGGGATGGGTTACTGGGTCTTCACTGCAGGCATGCTCGGCTTCACCTCGTACCTCAAATTGTGGATGTGGTGGTTCTGGTACATCCGGTTTTTCGCGTTCCCATATCAGTTCGCAGGGGTGCTCATCGCAATCGCGCTCTTCTACCTGCTGCCGCGGTGGTTGGGAGACCGCTGGGCCTTGCCCGCCGCAGCCGCCGCGGGCATTGTCGTTTTGCTCGGTGTGCAGGTAGCGTGGGTGCCCATTCTTTCGGTCTACCGGTCGACGGAAGCGCCGTGGGCGGAGACGCTGAACGCGGGACAGCTGATTGGTGGTATCTACCGTCAGCCGGAGAACCGAGACGGCGTCCTCAACGTCCCTCCGAATCGGCCAGAACTCACCTATGCACTCGTGAGGTTCGAAGGCGTCGACGGCCGACATATCGTCGGGCAGCTCTACGATCCTTTTTACTATCTGCCCGCCAGCTACAGATACCCTGAGCATCCACAAGTGGCTGGAGTTCTGATGCAGTGCTGGCTGTCCGATACACATACGCGGCTTTTGCTTGTCCAACAAGGACCTAATGTCGACCAAGGCATCAACCCGAATTACATCGCGTTCATTGCCCAACACCCGAGCTGGTTCACCGAAGTCGCGCAGCTGCCCACATACAACTATGTCTTGTACCGAGTTGACATACCCAAGCCTGCTGCTGCCGATTGCGCTACGGCGACAAAGGCGGCGCGGGCGTGATCGAAGATCCGGCCTTCGACTACGAGGCCAAAGTTTGGGGTTCGACTCGAATCGAGGCGCGGCCCTGGTACGTCCAGGGGCTCAAGCTCCGCCTCCTGCTCGACGCGCTCAAAGGGATTGACGGGGATGTGCTCGACATCGGGTGCGGCGCCGGCAACGTTGCCCGTGCGATCGCGGAAAGCCGCCCCGAGCTGCGCGTCCACGGTGTCGATGTCAGCGCGGGCGCCCTCGAAGCAGCGCGGCGGGCGGCTCCGGACCTTGACTTCCAGATGGCGCCGGCCGAGTCCCTCCCCTTCAAGGACGGATCGATGTCGGCGGTCGTGATGCTCGACGTCCTGGAGCATCTGAAAGATCCTGATGCCGTGCTGCGCGAGATACATCGCGTGCTGAGGCCTGGCGGCTTGTTCCACATCGTTCTGCCGCTGGAAGTTCAGCCGTGGACTTTCTACCGGCTGGTGACGCGCATGGGCTGGAAGGCAAAGCTCCACCACTGCGGACACATACAGCTCTTTGACGCCAACCGATTCGCGGTGATGGCAAAGGCCGAGGGCATGCCCGTGCGCGGTGTCCAGTGGAGCTTCCACTGGCTTTACTCGCTGGTGGATATCGGGTATTTCAGCTTTCTGGAAGTGCGCGGCCCTGCGAAGACCTCAGTCGAGGACTATCTCGCTCACAGACGGGACGTGCCAGGCGCTGTGCTGCGTTGGGTCAAGGATGCCGCTGCCGCTTTCGGCTGGTACGAATCGCGATTGCTCCGGGGGGTTCCCTCAGGCGTAGGGCACTTCACTTGCGTCCGCAATTGAGCGCGGCTCTAGTGGTGTGTCCCTTAAAAAGTGATCGGTCGTAGTTGGGTGGGATGGTGGCAGCGGCTGGGGCTTTGGAGATGACGGGTGGGCAGCGGGGTGAGAGGGGCTTGCTCGTTCGCACACCGCGCCGGAAGCAAGCCCGATGGCTACCTTCTCGGCTCGTACCGCATCGCCACTGCCCCCGAGCCGAACTCCAGCCGGCTCACGAGCTTCAAGTCGACTTGCTTCGATAGCCCCGCGAACAACGTCGGCCCGTGGCCTGCGAGCCTGGGATGCACCAAGAACTCGTACTCATCGATCAATCCCAGCTCCGTCAACGCCAGTGGGAGCTTCACACCTCCCACGAACAGTCCCTTGCCCGACTCCCGCTTGAGCTGTTGAACGGCCTTGCTCAGATCCCCGCGCACGAGCTCCGCGTTCCAATCGACCTGCTCCAGGGTGCTCGACACGACGTACTTCTTTGCCGCGTTGATAGTCTGGGCGAAGGGTTCCATCCAATCAGGTCTCGCTCCCGTCGGCGCCGGCGGCCGCCACGCTGACTCCATCATTTCGTAAGTCACCCGGCCAAAGAGAAGGGCATCGGCCTGGTTGAGGTTCTCGACCGCGTGACGATGCAAGTCTTCGTCCGCGGGGATTGCACGATGATCGCAGCACCCGTCCAATGTGACGTTGATGGAGTACCGAAGGGGTCGCATTTCGCAAGAGTACCGCCGGCCCTCGACCGGATCACTCAAATCCGCGACAACACTACTAGTCGACTGAAGCCGCCCAGGCGATGAGGTCGGTTAGACCGCGATCGAATGGGATCTGCGGCGTCCAGCCAAGTTCTTTCTTTGCCTTGGTGATGTCGCTTACGTAGTAGGTCTGGTCACCCTCGCGCCAGCCGGCGAAGGAGTACTGGGGTTTTCGGTTCGTCAGCTCGCCTATCTGAGCGATGACCTCGATCAGGTTCCGCTGGTTCTTCGGGCCGCCGCCAACGTTGTAGATCTGACCTCGCGTCTGGTCGATCTTCTCGATGACGGTTGCATACAGGGCGCAAAGATCCCGCGCGTCGAGCAGGTCACGCACCTGGGTGCCGTCGCCATAGATCGTGAGCGGCCGGTCGTTGAGGATCGAATGGACGAAGTGCGCGACCCATCCCTGGTCCTCGGTCCCGTACTGATGCGCGCCGTAGATGCAGCTCTGCCTGAGGACGACGGTGTTCATCTGAAAGCAGCGCGCGTAGTCCCTGACGTACTGGTCCGCTGCGCCCTTGCTGCAGCCATACGGACTGTGGAAGTCGATCGGCTGGGTTTCTTTACAGGCAACGTTGTTCTTGTCGAGCTTTCCGTACACCTTGTTCGTCGATGCGAAAAGAAACGGAACCTCAGGGTTGTGCAGCCGTACTGCCTCGAGCATGTTCAGGGTGCCGCGCGCGTTGACGTCGAAGTCCGTAATCGGGTCGAGCAGCGAGGTCGTCACCGCAACCTGCCCAGCGAGGTGCAGGATCGCGTCCTTATTCTTGACATGGTCTGCCAGGGCGCTGGTGATCCTCACGTCTTCTTTGATGAAAGTCGTTCGGGTTGGATGCTCGGTGATCAACCACTTGAGGTTCCGCTCTGTCCCTGGCCGGCTGAGATTGTCGAGCACCGTCACGTGCCATCCGTCCGCCATCAGATGCAGGGCGGCGTTGACACCGAGGAAGCCCGCACCGCCGGTGATGAGGGCGCGGCGGCCGGCATTTCTTCGGGAACCCCCGGTCGCGCGTGGTTCAACGCGGGGAGACGTTTTCGGCTCTGCCATCAGCACACTCGGATCCATCGGGGGCACCTACGTTAAGACAATCAAGCTTGAACGACGGCGCCGGAGAGGGTACCGGCTGCGCTCCGCGGTGCCGCCCAGCAGCCGTGCCTACGATAGACGCGTGAGCCCGCCCGAGCGGTCGATGTCTCCCACCGACGCACGGTCGGTCCGCTTCAACTGGGAGAGCGAGGCTCGCATGGCGGGCGTTTACGAGGCGCTTGCCGGCGTCACCTCGAATACCAAGTTGAAACAGCGTCTGTTATCGCTTGCCGAGACTGAGCAGCGGCACGCCGACGCATGGGCGTCGCTGCTGGACCCCGGCGGTGGTAAACGCAAGGAGCATCAGCCGCAGCTCACCGCGACATTTCTCGCCGCGCTGGCACGCTTGGCCGGAATCGGCCCGGCACTGGCGCTCGCCGGCGCCGCCGAGGGCCACGTCTTGCGCTCTTATCTTCACCAGGTTTCGAGCGTAGCCGACGAACGGGCGCAGGGAGTGCTGCGCCAGGTGCTTCCCGAAGAGCTCGATCATCAATCGGCCGAGGACGTGGCCGCAGATTCTGGTACTGCGGGACGCGCTGAGACCCCGCTAGACGCGGCTGAGGAATGGCACAGCACTGGAACCGAGAGCATCCGGAATGTCATCTACGGGGTCAACGACGGGCTGACTGCAACCCTGGGCGTGCTGGCAGGCGTTGGTGGAGCGAGCGTTGACCCCAAGGTCGTGCTGATCGGAGGACTCTCGGCCATGGTTGCTTCGGGCGTGTCGATGGCAGGAGGGGCGTACCTTGCCAGCAAGTCGCAGCGCGAGGTGTACGAGGGCCAGCTGGCGCGCGAAGCGGCTGAGATCGAGGTGATGCCGGACCTCGAACGTGCTGAGCTCGCGCGCATCTACCGCTCAAAAGGTCTGACCCCCGCGGAGGCCGAGACGATCGTCGGGCGAATCACGTCGGACAAGAAGGTCTGGTTGGAAACACAGGCTCGCGAGGAGCTGGGATTGGATGTGACACAGTTTGAGAACCCGGCGCGCGAGGGACTCGTGGCTGGAGTTTCAACCCTGATCGGTGGAGCGATCCCGGTGGCCGGCTACCTTTTGGGCCGGCTCCTGCTGGGTCATGTCGTCAACGGATTCGCCGCGCTGGTGATCGCGTTTGTAGTAAGCGCCGGCTTCCTGTTCGGAATCGGGGCGGCGCGCTCCTTCTTCACCGGCAAGGGCGCTGTCCGGTCCGGGCTGGAAATGCTGGTGGTCGGATCGGTTGTCGCCTCACTCACGTATGGCGTGGGCCTTCTTTTCCGCGGCTAGCGTCAGCCGGTGGCGATGCCCCGAAAGAAAGCAATGCTGACCACCCACGCAGCGCCGGCCAGGATCACAGCTTCACGCCGGGGATTTCCACGCTGAGCCCAGAAATATGCGCTGGGTAGGAAGAGCACCGCGAACACTCCGTAGACGAGATGAAGGAGCGTTGTCGGGTGGCCCCCGGTGGTAAATGCCGCGAGACCGAATAGGCCCTGAACCGCGGTCACGCCGGCCATGATCAGGTAGCTCGAGCGAAAGCCGGCGGAGATCGCTGCTTTGCGAAAGTATTGATACGTGCCCCAAATCGCGAGCACGACCGCGAACAAAAGCAGTACTCGCGCCCCGAGGGAATGAACCAGAGCAAATGAGCTGAGGAAAGTTACGGTCGAGACTTCGAAACCTCCTCGCGGAAATAGTCGACGGTGAGGCTCAGGCCTTCCTCAAGGCTCACTCGAGGCTCCCAATCGAGCTCGTGCTTGGCCAGCCGGCTGTCCAGCGCGATGCGGAAAACGTCACCTTTCCGTGAGGGCCCGAAGTTGGGCTCGAGGCGGTAATCGGTGAGCAGCGCCAGTTTTCGGAACAGGTCGTTGACGCTGACCGCGGTCCCTGTGCTGACGTGGAAAGTCCCGCCCGATCCCTTCTCGAGCGCGGCGACGTTCGCGGTCGCCACGTCGCCGACGTGAAGCATGTCCCGCGACTGCTCGCCCGTCCCGTCGATCGTGACGGGTTTGCCCATGAGCATCCGGCTGGCGAAGATGGCGACGACGCGCCCTTCAGCGGCAAAGAAATCCTGCCGTGCGCCGTAGATGTTGGCGTAACGAAGCACTGTGTAGTCCAGCCCGAATGTGCGCCGGAAGGTGCCCAGATACTGCTCGAACGAGAACTTGCTCGTGCCGTACGGCGATAGAGGCCGGACCGGATGGTCCTCCGCCGCGGGCACTACGTCCGGCTCACCGTAAAGCGCGCCGCCGGTCGAGCTGAAGATCACCTTGCGCACGCCGTGATCAACGCAAGCCTTGAGGAGGTTGACACCGCCGACGATGTTCACCGCGGCGTCAAGGCCGGGGTCCGCAACGGACTTCGGCACCTCCGACTGCGCTGCATGGTGGCTCACCAGCTCAGGCCGGAATGCCGAAACAGCTTTTTCCACCTGTGGTTGATCGCGCAGGTCCACGCGGTACACAGTCGCGGACGGGTTGACGTTGTCCCCGAGCCCCGTGCTGAAGTCATCGAGGACGGCGACCTCATGGCCGGCGGCGCTGTACGCGTCGACGACATGTGAGCCGATGAATCCCGCTCCACCGGTCACCAGGATTCGCACGGCGACTGACTCTAACCGGTTTACTTGATGACGGTGGTTGAGCGCGCGAGGCTGGAAATCGAGGTGGTCAAGGCGGTTCGTGCGCCGGTTCCGCCGGCGTTCTTGCGCGGCCTGATGCTGCGGGCGGCTTCTGTTCCCGAAATCGAAGCGCGCCTTCCGGCGGGGACCGCAACGCTTGCCATCAGGCTGACCACAGATGACGAGCTGCGCCGGTTGAACCGCGACTACGCCGGCAAGGATTCCGTCACCGACGTGCTTTCGTTTGTGGGATCAAACCAACATGTAGGGGACCTCGCCATCTCGTGGCCGGCGGTTCTCCGCCAAGCGCGTGAGCACGGACATACGGAAGAGACCGAGCTGGGCCTCCTGGCAGTCCATGGACTTCTGCACCTGCTGGGTTGGGATCATGTGCGAGCGCCCGAGCGAAAAGAGATGAACAGACTTACTCGCGCGGCACTCCGGCTGTCTGGGCTGGCCGTCGAGCGCGGCCGCATCGACTGACCGGCGCCGGATCAATCCTCGGTCGCGAGCGCCCGCAGCTGCCCGTGGAGTGGCGCAAGGTCGTGATCGTCACCCGCGGCTGCGAGCAATCCTTCGACAGCGCGCTTCAATGCGCCCACCAGCTCTTCGCGCTCCAGCGAACGGACCAGCGCTTCCTTGAAGGGGTCGAGAACAAACGGCGGCAGGTCGTCAAAGCCTCTGCCATTGCC
This sequence comes from Candidatus Eiseniibacteriota bacterium, assembly GCA_035300725.1. Lineage (GTDB taxonomy): Bacteria > Chloroflexota > Dormibacteria > Dormibacterales > Dormibacteraceae > Palsa-870. The sequence continues at coordinate 16,232 of DATGVE010000141.1, forward strand.
CGATGGAAGATTGCGCAGCCGGCAGGCCAGCGCCAGCGCCTGATCGCGAACGCCGCTGATCCAGTACTCCGCCTGCCACACCCGACCCCGCTCGATGCAGATTCGTGCCCGCACGGCGTGATGCACTCCGAGACCAAATATGTTTGCAGCGGTTGCCGGCTCTAGAAACGTCTTGGCAACCGCCTCGCCGAACACCAGGCTGAAGCTCGGACCGGTCGCGCCAAAATCGGTTCGCGGCGTAAAGGACACGTCGACCTGCAAGTTTCCGGGCAGCAGGAACACCCGGTAGACGCTCGACTGAAATGGAAGGTCGAAGAGGTGCACGGCTCCGAATTTCTCCGCAAACCAAATGGTCCAATCGTCGAGAAGGTCGCCGATGTCAATGCCGTCTGCCACGCCAAACGTGAGATCCAGGTCCGACCACCGGTCGCCTCCGCCAACCGCGGTGGAACCGACCTCTGCGCCGGCCACGACTCGCCGGTCGTTGCGCGCCTTCGCGAGCAGGCCCTCCCGCACCCGGCGGCGATCCTCGACTGTGAACACCAGGCGAATAGTGTCCACGAGGTGCCGGTAAACTCAAGACCGGTCTGCGGCACTCGCCGCGGGCCTTAGTGCGTCTAGTTGGATTTGATGGAAGAAAAAACCGAGCGGCTGATCGTGGGCCTGGGCAATCCGGAAGCGGACTATGCAGACACGCGCCACAACCTCGGCTTTGCCTGCGTGGGAGAGCTTGCGAAGAGATTGGGTGTGCGGATCGACCGCAAGCGCTGGCAATCACTGGTGGGTCACTCGGAAGCTCGCGGCGTCTGGCTCATCTTGCCGCAGACCTACATGAACCTTTCCGGAGAGGCAGTGGCCAAAGCCATCAAGGACATCCATGTGCCACCGCAGCAGGTGTGGGTCGTGTACGACGAGTTAGACCTGCCCCTATGCAGGATGCGCATCAGGGTCGGAGGCTCGGGCGCGGGGCACAACGGGGTCAAATCCTTGATCTCCTCTTTGGGCACTGACGAATTCGTGCGGTTCCGGATCGGCATTGGCAAGCCCGCCACCAAGGGATCCAGGCCAGGAGTTCACTACGTTCTCGGGCGGTTCACCAAAGTTGAAGCCGCGCGAGTCCCGAAGGTCATCGACGGAGTCGCGAGCGCCCTGGAACTTGCGCTGGAAGCCGGCGTCGA
>DATGVE010000142.1:0-3037 GCA_035300725.1 Candidatus Eiseniibacteriota bacterium
GACCGCCGACCGATGGTGAGATCGGCTCCTGCAGGTGGTAGGGAGTGGGGAGCGCCCGGCGCAGCGGCCACTCGTTCTCGTCGCGCCAGCGGCCGCCATGGTCGAGCCGCCCGCTCGGCAGCTTGCGACCGCTGCCACCTCCCATCACGAAGAGGCGAACTGGGGGCCCCTCGAAAAAGCCGGTTTCTAGCCTGCGCAGCGCGGCGTCGAAGAAGCGGAGGCGGTAAGTATCGTAGTCGTCGAGCGGTGCGTCGATCCCGAACTCGGCGTCGCCGGACCAGTCAGGACCGTGAGGCCATGTCACCTACACAAGGGAGGCGATAAGCACAGCTCGGCGTTGGCCGGCTGAAGTGCCGAATGAGGTCCCGTACGGAGCAGGTCAGCGCCGGTGGAGCGTGTACCAGTAGGCGGCGGAGCCGAACATCGGCCCGCCGCGGTCTTCGGCGTCGACGTCCCATCCGCCAGTGAACCGCTGCGCCACCTCGGCTGCCGCCAACCCTCGGGGCCCAATGCGCGAGGCCCTGCCATCGCCGCGGACGAAGCCGAAGAGCAAAAGGGTCGCGCCCGCGCGCGCGAGGGCGGTGACGCCGCGCACGTAGGCGTCGCGGCCGGCATCGGGAATGCTGTGGAAGCACCCGAGGTCCAGCAGCAGGGAGTAGTCGGTCCCGATCCCGAGCTCGGTCAGCCGCGTGACATCGCCGACCATTAGCCGCGGTGAGGCCTGTGCCTCGGCGGCTTTGCGCTTCGCGACACTCACCGCGCGTGGGACGAAGTCGATGCCAGTGACATCCCAGCCGTGCCGGGCCATATAGATGCTGTTCGTGCCGGTGCCGCAGCCGAGGTCCAGCGCCTTCTGCGGTAGCAGCGCGTCCGATCCTTCGACCACCGCGACGAGCTGGGGCGGAGGAACGCCCGAGTCCCACGGCTTGAACCCGACGAGGTAGGCGGCGCGGAAGAAGAAGCTCACGCCAACGCACAGTAACCTGAATTGGCTATGGTCATTCGCCATCCCAGCCCGACGAGAGCGTTCAGCTGCTCCCGCCCAAACGATCGGTGCTGGTTGCGATCGCGGCGAAGCACTCGACGATGTCCGCGAGCGTGCGAGATGTTCGGCCGTGGCGCTGTTTACGGCCTGGGTGATCAGTCAACGTGACGATTTCAAATCAATGAGAAGGAGATCACACGATGGCTCAAGCGCCGGCCAAACGATCGCCAGACTAAGCTGATCAAAGCGCTCGACGGGGGGAACGGATGACCAGCTTGGCGACGATGAAGCACAAACCGCGCATGGGGCAACCGATCTCACGAGAGGTTTCGGTTGCTGTGCGGGGTCTGCTCGACCGGGAAGAACTCCTCCAAAGGCTGGATCGCGCCGTGACCAAACGGGTCACGATCATCTCGGCGCCGCCGGGAAGCGGGAAGACCTCGCTGTTGCGTGCGTGGACTGACCGCTCGAGGAACCTTCGCAGCGTCGCGTTTGTGTCCGTGGACCGCGACCAACGTGACGCGCAGCGGTTCTGGTGGGCCGTCCTCAACGCGATCCGCGGCTCGACGGACTCGATCGGTGCGCTCGACGCCGACCAGTTGGTCGAGAGAATCGTGTCCGAGGTCGCTGAGCAGATCGGATCACTCGTGCTGGTCATCGACGATCTCCACGAGCTGTCGTCGGCTGAAGCCCTCGCGCAGCTCGAGAATCTACTCGCGATCCTGCCGAGCTCCGCGCACGTCGTGCTGTCTTCTCGCCGGGATCCCCCGATCAGGCTGCACCAGCTCAGGCTTGCCGGCGAGGTCGCCGAGATCCGGGCCGGCGATCTGCGGTTTACCGAGATCGAGGCGCGCGAGCTGCTTGCCGTTTCCGGGATCACCTTGTCGGCCGGCGCGACAGCCGCTCTCTACGAGCGGACTGAAGGTTGGGCGGCGGGCCTTCGCCTGGCGGTGATCTCGCTCAGCAGAAACGCGGAGCCAGAGCGTTTCGTGGCCGAGTTCTCTGGCACCGACAGGGCGATTGCGGACTACCTGATGGCGGAGATGCTCGGGCGCCAGCCGACCGAGGTTCAGAGGATGTTGCTGCGGACCTCGGTCGTCGACCGGCTCAACGGTGAGCTCGCCGACCTGCTGGCTGGCCGTCTGGGCTCGGAGCAGATGCTCCTCGAGCTGGAGGACGCCAACGCCTTCGTCGTGTCGCTCGACGCTCAGCGCACCTGGTTTCGCTACCACCAGCTGCTGGCGGATTTCCTGCGCCTCGAGCTCCGCCGAAGGTCGGCCGGCGAGGTTCCCGAGCTCCACCGCACGGCCGCCAAGTGGTTCACCGACCACGGGGACGCCATCGAGGGCGTCCGGCACACGCTCGCGGCCGGGGACTGGCGTGATGCAGCGCGGCTGCTCGCCGACCACTTGTTCAGCTTGATGCTCGATGGGCAGGAGGGAGCGATCGCTGACCTGCTGCGGTCGTTCCCCGGCGGTGTATCAGCCGATCATCCGGAGCTGGCTTTGGCTCATTCGGCGGTTCAGCTGGCGCAGGGGCGGTTGGAGGAAGCGGCTGCTCAGCTGGCGCTGGGTGAAGCCCATGTCCACAGCGCCGCGCCCACTCGCCGCCGGCGCCTCGCGGTGGCGATCGCGACCCTGCGGCTGACACTGGCACGCCGCAGCGGCAAGTTCACGGAAGCCATGGAGCAGGTGAACCTGCTCGAGGCTTCGATCGCAGACGAATCGAGCGAAGAGATCGCAATGGGCAGCGAGCTGCGGGCAGTCGCGCTGATGAATCTCGGGATCGTCGAGACGTGGTCTGGGCGCTTCGACGACGCTGAGCGCCACCTCTCGGAGGGAGCGGCGCTCGCCGAGGCGATCGGCCGACCCTATATAGAGGTCGCGTGCCGCGCGTATCAAGCGTTTCCGTCCGTCGGGCTCGAACCCGCACGCGAGCGAGGTCGTTACGCGCTGGCCCTTGCCGATCGCTACGGCTTTGGCGATCGCCCAGTGCTGGCGTCCGCATTAGGGGCGATTGCGTCCATAGAGGTGTGGACGGGCGAGTTCGAGG
>DATGVE010000143.1:0-8098 GCA_035300725.1 Candidatus Eiseniibacteriota bacterium
GGTTCACCACGCGATGGATCAGGGCACGCTGCCCCGGCGCAACGGAGTCCGGCCGCATGTCACCGTGACGACGACCCTCGAGGCGCTGAAAGGAGAAGTCGGTGTGCCACCGTCGGACCTTGAGTTCGGGCTGCCGATCTCGAGCAAGACGATGGAGCGCATCGCCTGTGACTCCACTGTCTCCCGCGTGCTGCTCGCCGACTCGATGGTGATGGACGTCGGGCGGGCGACGCGAGTGACCTCGGCGCCAAGGCGCCGGGCGCTGAGAGTAAGAGACAAAGGATGTCGGTTCCCCGGTTGCGACCGGCCGGTGAACTGGACCAGCGCCCATCACATCGTCTTCTGGGGCAGAGGCGGCACGAATCACATCGGGAATGAAGTTTTGCTCTGTCACTACCACCATCGGCTCGTCCATGAGGGCGGCTGGCAGGTGATCAAAGCCGGCCGGGAGTTTCGATTCCTGCCGCCTGAACAGTTCGTCATCAGAAGAGCGCGCGGGCCGGGGATGCGCTGGGCCGCCTAACCGTCCCCGAACTTCCAGGAGAACATCAACGGCTGGCTCTCGACGTCGCCGCCCGCCTTGCGGTAGGTGGCGGCCGCCGCGGCGTTGTCGTCGTCGGCGAGCACCCACATCCCGTAACACCCGTTCTTGCGCGCGATGTCACTCAGCTCTTTGACGAGCGCGGTGCCAATGCCGTGATGTCGATGACCGTGGTCTACCGAGAGCTCGTACAGGAACATCTCGGTCCCCTTGTCGGGATGGGTCACCTCCACGCCGGAGACGAATCCGACAGGTACGCCATGCGAGTACGCGATCAGCAGGTGATGATTCGGGTCGGCGAGGAACTTTTTCACCGCCTTCTTCTGCGGCGGGTTATCGAAAAGCTCCGCCGCCTCCATGACCCGGTCCTCGTCGCCGGCGTCCATGGGCTTGAGGTCGAGCGAATGTCTGGGGTTAGGCGGCCAGGTTGATTCCAATCGCTCGCAGTCGCTTGTTCAGGGAGTCAAACGCAAACTGGAGAATCTCACTCTCCGTGTGACCGAATTCAGTGATGTATCGGGGATCGGGCGGGTCCAGAGTGCCGGCCACGAGGGGCAGGCATTCGACCAGCGTCTTCTGGATCAGCGGTGCGAAGCGCTCGGGGTTTTCGCGCACCGCCTCCTGAAGAACCTTGATCCCGAAGCTCACGTGTCGAGACTCGTCGCGAGCCACCGCGGTGAACCCGCGGTAGAAGCCTCGATCGGTGGTCCCGTACTCACGCATCGACTCGAGCTCGAAGCGTTGCCCCGTCAGCGCGATGGTGGCCTCGATGATGATGTGGTAGATGGTGATGCCCTCGATGAAGGCGTCGAAGTCCTTCGGGTTGCTCGCCAGTCGCTGGGCGGTGGAGGGCAGGCGGTCGTAGAACAGCGTGTTGTAGCCCTCGTTGGTGTCGGGCTTGATCTCGGCCAGCAGCTCGCCCAGGCTCTTAGCGTCGGTGCCGACAACCTCGTGCCACCAACGCTGGAAGAACACGGTGTGCCGGGCCTCGTCGACCATTTGCGTGGAGAGGAAGATCTCGATCTCTGGCGTCGGCGCGGCCCAGACGAACGGCGCGAGCGTGGAAGTGACGCGCTCTTCACCGTTGAAAAACAGTCGGTGTGACCACAGCGTCGACTTCTTCTCGAGGTCGGTCGACTTCAACCAGTCCTCGCGGTCGAGCGTGAAGTCGAGGTCGCCGACTGACCACTGCTGCGACTCCCAGCGCCGGTAGAGGTCCATGTAGCTCGGCATGTTCTCGATGCCCCGGTCGATGAAGGCGAGGACATCGTCGATGCGGATGTCGCCCAGCTGCTTGAGATCGGCGCGCGCGATCTTCTCCATTTGGGGGTCCAGCCGCTCTCGCTTTTGTGTGACGGCCATCTCAGATGGCGTCCATTAGAGCAGAAGCCCGTAATTCCCGAGCGGCGGCTACGTTTGAACGGGTTATGCGAGCTGCGCTGGCGATCTGTCTGCTCTTGGTGGTCGGCTGCACTGCCAACGGCCCAGCCGTTGCCCACCGCAGTCCTGCACTTTCACCTTCAGTCAGCTCGGCGCCCACCTCCAGGCCCACCCCTTCGCCCGGCAAGCTGACGTCGGGCGGCGTCATCGAATACGCAGTCCCCAATCCCTCACCTACCGGCTCGGGGTGCGCGGGCTGCGGCAAAGCAAGCCTGAGCGGCATTACGGCCGGCAGAGACGGAAACGTCTGGTACTTCGATGTCGGGCAGACCCTGGTTGGCCGCGTGACACCAGCGGGCGTGATCACGCAGTTCGCGGTCCCGGCGGGCGGGTCCGGCTCGAGGTCGATCGTCGGAGCACCCGACGGCAACGTCTGGATGGTTGGCCGGATACAGGCGAAGGACCAACCCGACTTGATCCTCAAGATCAGCCCGGCGGGAGTCGTCACCCAGTTTCCCATCGGCGTCGGTGTCGGGCCGGAGAGCATCGCCTGGGGTCCCGACGGCAACATCTGGTTCACGGAGTTCTGGACCGGGCGGATCGGCCGCATGACGCCGGCGGGGACCGTCACCGAATTTCAGGCCGGCAGCTCGCTGAGGGGAATCGTGACCGGGCCTGATCACAACCTGTGGTTCGTTCAATCCGATTTCAACTACACCGCGATAGGGCGAATTACCACGGCCGGCGCAGTGACTCTGTATTCGTTGGGCGGAAGCGCGGATCAGCAGCTCCAACCCTCGGAGATCATTGCCGGTCCGGACGGAAACCTGTGGTTCACGCAGATCGGAAGTGTCGGCCGGATAACCGTTGCCGGCGCGATCACCCGATTCGGAATTTCGAACAACGGTCCAACCGGATTGGCAGTCGGCCCAGACGGCAACGTCTGGTTCACCAACGTTGAACGAAACACCGTGGGAAGGATCAGCCCCACGGGCGACGTTCGGCAGTTTCCCCTGCCCAGGCAGAACTCGGGGCCGGTGGGCATCGCGGCGGGCTCCGACGGCCGCATGTGGTTCACGGAAGCCGGGCGCAGCAAGATCGCGAGCATCGGTATGACGGTCCCTGAGGCCTCGTTCAGCCGCCGCGTCTTGAACTTCGGCTCACCTTCAACGTCGGCGGAGGTGACCGTGACCGTTACAAACACTGGCGATGGGCCGCTCAGGATGGAGAGCGCGACACTGGCGGGCCTGGATCGGGAGTTGTTCAAGGTGGATCGCGACACGTGCTCTGCCAAGGTGCTAGCCGTCAACGCCCAGTGCAATGTCGACGTCATCTTCAAGCCCGGCGGCGCGGGGGGACTGGCGGCAGCCCTGCTCGGGGTCGTCGACAACGCGACCGGCAGTCCGCATTTCATTTCCCTGGTCGCCGGACTGCCGGATTGCCGGTTGCCCCTTTCCGCGGACTCGCCACCCCACGGACAGTTCCTCAGCCTTGCGACCGGCCAGGTGGCGGACGATCCGAAGGGGGGCTTTGTCCTGGACAGCCTTGGGTCCGCGTCGCAGGCGGAGCCGGTGTTGCACGGCCAAGCGTGGATTTCCTACAACCGAGCCGCCGGAAGGTGGGTGCCGGCCGATGTCAGCGCGGTTTTGTCAGACGGCTCGCGATACGCCTACGTCGACCACCACGACACCGCCCACTTCCAATTGCACGTTGTCGATATCGCCACAGGTCGTGACCGAACGCTGCCTCTCGACAAAGGGTATTGGGGCGTCGTCGGTTTCACCAGCGCTGGAATCTTCATCCACCAGAGTTACGAAGGTGTCGGTCCCGGGCTGTGGCTTGTGAATCCGGACTCTGGCGCGATGCGCACGATCTTCAGCGATTCGCCCGTGGCTTTCGTCTCTGGACAAGTTGCCTGGACCTACGCCTGGAACGACGCGGACAAGCTTCCTCACCCGCCAGGCATGGGTGGTGGGTTCAACGAGGTGCGGAGCCGCGATCTGAACACTTCGAAGACCACAACCTGGATGTATCGCGCCGGCACCGACGTATACGTGACCGCGGTCGCCGAGCGAGGGATAGTCGTGCGTGGGAATGACCCGGACACGTCCTTTCTCTGGGTGGTGAGTGGGCCGGGTCAGGCGCAGTCGGTGATCGACCCTGGAACCGGTGACGCCGAGCCCCTCACGGGCAAGGCGATCGCCGATGCAAACGGCTGGTGGCTGGGAGGCCTCGACGGGGTGTATCTCTGGACGTCCCGAACTGGCGCGGTCCTGATCTCCGAGGTCACCGCGTCGCCGGCCGGCACCTGCGCTTAGGTCGGGGCGCGGGCGGGTAGAATCTAAGCGCAACCAAGTTCGGCTTCGTGGGGGTGTCTAGTCTCGACGGGGCAGTTGAGCTTCGGGATTGCGAGCCGAAGGCGTGTGCGTTACAGCGCAGCGTTTACAAACGCCAACAACAGAACCGCTTTCGCCCTCGCTGCGTAAGCAGTAGAGACGTAAGCCCCGGGACTTAGATCCCGGGTGCTGCCCCCGGTCAATCCGGCGGACTGGGGAGCGGTATCACATAAACCGGATCGCTGCTTCAGGGGCGCCACGGCCCTGAAGTAGGACAAGTTCCGTGGCTGGCAGAAGCGGATCCTGTCGGGAGGAGCCGCCAAGCGAGAACCAAAATCCTGAACACGCTCGTAGAGATCCCGGGGGATGCTGTCTCGGACGCGGGTGCAATTCCCGCCACCTCCACCAAGCCGCAGCTTGGTGGTTTACGCGACCGCTGCTTTGATCGAGCCCTCGTGCTGCTCCATGTGTCCGATCAAAACCCTCTCGACGCGCTGAGCCGCTGACATCGGGCCGGCAGGTGTCTCCCGCTGAATGTCGAGCTGGTTGTCCGGTATGGCGCGCACTGCATCCGCGATCCGCGTTCTGCTCGCCCGCAGCAGCCGCAAGACCTCATCTTTCGTCACATCGGCGTGTTCCCTGGCGTGTTCGGAGTTGATGACACGCATGTTGACCGGAGACAGCGGGCCGCCCGCGAGCATGGTCTGGATCCGCTGCATGATCCAGTCGCCATTGGTCGCGACGTGATGGGCGATGACGCCCACGGGCCGGCCCTCATCCTCGTCGTCGAGGCGCGTCGGGAAGTTCTGGCCAGTACGGTGCCACTGCTCGTCGTCCAGGGACTCGATCAGACGGATGAACTCGTCATGGGCGGTTTCGAACTGCTCCGCGAGCTGAGCCGAGCGGGTGTTTGTCATGGGCCTTCCGACTATAAGGCCCGGGAATGGGCGTTCCATCTCGACGGTATGAACCTCCCGTGAGCTTTGAAGATTTCAACCGCGAGCTGATCAAGGACCTGCGCGCCCATGGCGGCAAGGCAACCTCCGGCCCCTTCCAGGGCCGCGACGTTCTGATCCTCACCACCAAGGGCGCCAAGTCGGGCCAGCTGCGTGAGAACCCGCTCGCCTATACGCGCGACGGAGACAACCTGGTGGTCGTCGGCTCTAAGGGCGGCGCTCCGTCGCATCCCGCCTGGTTCCACAACCTCGTCACTCACCCGGAGGTGATGGTGGAAGCCGGCGGAGAGAGCTTCCAAGCTCGCGCGCACGTCCCCCAGGGAGGGGAGTACGAGCGCCTTTACAAGCAGCACGCCGACATCCTCCCGACCTTTCACGAGTACCGAAGGAGGACCTCGCGCCAGATCCCGGTCGTCGTCCTGGAGCGCGTCAAATCCAGCTAGCCGCATGACTGCGCCGGCCGCGGAAAAAAAGCTCCCTTAAGACTGCTTGGGACGACCTGGGAGCACTAATATTTCGACTTCCGCACCTGCGGAGAAAGACACGCCGCGAAGTGTCTCGGGGCTTTTGGAAGGGGTGAAGGGTGGACATGCATGCCAGACGGACCTGGTTTTCGTTAGCCGCAATCCTGACCACGGGCGCGTTGCTGCTCGCGGTCAGCCCGGTCGGCGCTCAAAACATCGTTTCACCATCAGACACTGAGGGCTCGGCCATGGAAGCCTTCATCCCGGGGGACAGCTTCACGCCGGCGAACAAGCCATTCGCCGCCAACCCCAACGCGACCACGACGGTCATCTTGAAGATGGCAGGTGACTCGGTGGCGGAGGCGCAGAAGAAGGCGCGCGCGAATCTCGACGACGGCCAGCGGGACCAGGTCCGCGGTGACCTGAAGAGCCGCCAGGACGCGATCGAAGGTGACATCCAGGCCAACGGCGGCACAGTCCTGGCCGCGTACCAGGACGCTTACAACGGCATCAAGGTGCAGGTGCCGGCGAGCAAGGTGGCGGCGCTCGCCACTCTTCGCAACGTCGTCGCGGTCAAGGCCGTCGCCGTGCACCAGCTCGAGAACACGCAGAGCGTCCCCTTCATCGACGCCCCCGCAGCGTGGGCGGGCGTCGCTGGATTTCGTGGCGAAGGTGTCAAGGTCGGGATCATCGACACCGGCATCGACTACACGCATGCCAACTTCGGCGGCCCCGGCACTGAAGCCGCCTTCGCCACCGCATTGGCAGCCAAGCAGGCCAACCAGCTGCCCGACCCGAGCTGGTTCGGCCCCAACTCGCCGAAGGTCAAGGGCGGCGTCGACCTGGTGGGCGACGCCTATGACGCCTCCCAGCCAGCCGGCAGCCCCGCCACCATCCCTCACCCCGGAGTCAACCCACTGGACTGCTTCGGACACGGGAGTCACGTGGCGGGGACCACGGCCGGCTTTGGCGTGACCAGCACCGGCGCGACGTACACGGGTGCCTACAACCCGTCGATCTACACCAGCACGAACTTCCGCATCGGCCCCGGCGTGGCACCGAAGGCCGACCTTTACGCCATCCGCGTCTTCGGCTGCGCGGGCTCGACCAACGTCGTCGTCGACGCCCTCAACTGGGCGGTCGCCAACCGGATGGACGTGGTCAACATGTCCCTCGGCTCCAGCTACGGAGACCCGTCGGATCCTGACGTTGAAGCAACCAACAACGCCGCCGACGCCGGCATCATCGTCGTGGCCTCGGCCGGCAACAGCGGCGCCGCCCCGTACATCACGGGCTCGCCGGCCATCGCCGAGCGGGCGATCAGCGTTGCCGCGGCGGACACGATAGCGACGCTGCCTGCTTACAACCTCACCCTCCACCCGGGGGGCCCCCTCGTGGCGCTGAATTCGAACAAGAGCACCTCGGGCCCGATGCCCGGCCTACAGACCTACGTCATGCCGATGAACGGCAACTCTTTCTCCGGTTGTACTGAGGCCGAGTACGACCCGGCGAAAATCACTGGCAAGTTGGTCGTCACCGTGCGCGGCTCGTGCGCTCGCGTCGATCGCGCGATTTTCGGGGCAAGGCACGGCGCAGCGGCGGTGGCGATGATCAACATCTCGACCGCATACCCCGTCCTGGAAGGCCCAATCCCGGGCGTCAACATTCCGTTTCTGGGCATCCGCGGCTTCAATTTCCCAAGCGACCCCTGTTGTGGCGTGGATGGCAACAAGCTGAAGGCTGCGACCACGGTAGACGTCGTCGGCGCCACCACAACCCCCAACCCCGGCTACACGGGTTTCGCGAGCTTCACTTCCGGCGGTCCTCGCCGAGGCGACAGCATGCTCAAGCCCGACGTCACGGGTCCGGGCGTCAGCATCGTGTCGACGCTCATCGGGTCAGGCACCCAGGGCACGCGCATGTCCGGCACGTCGATGGCCGCCCCGCATGTGAGCGGCGTGGCCGCGCTCGTCCGCCAGGCCCATCCCGACTGGGAACCGGAGGAGCAGCGGGCGGCGATCGTCAACACCGCGACCATCTCAGCGACCAAGGTCAAAAACTACAAGGTCAGCCGCGGCGGCGCCGGCGAGGTCTCGGCGGTCTCCGCCGTCCGCACGCAGGCAACGGCCACCGGCGAGGACGCGGCGACCGCCCTCAGCTTCGGTTTCAACGAGATGACCGGCGACTTCACGGGCACGCAGATGTTCCGGGTTGCCAACCACGGCTCCGCGCCGGTGAGTTTCAACGTCTCCGCCATTCCCGACGGCGGGTCGATGCACACTGTCGTGTTCAGCGATCCCAGCGTCACGGTCGCACCGGACGATTCGGCAAGCGTGAAGGTCACGCTTTCGGTCAAGGCCTCCGACGTGGGCAGCGCTTTCGGATTCCGCGAGGTGTCGGGTGCGATCCAGCTGACACCGG
>DATGVE010000144.1:0-13748 GCA_035300725.1 Candidatus Eiseniibacteriota bacterium
CGAAGAGGCCCTCGAACCGCGTCCGCTGGAGCCCGGGATCGCCAGCGCCTTCCCTCCCATAGCCGACTATGCGTTCCTCTCCGACTGCGAGGTCAACTGCCTGATCGCGCCCAGCGGCCGCGTGGAGTGGATGTGCCTGCCCAGGCCGGACAGCCCAAGCGTGTTCGCCGCCATCCTCGATCGGGCGGCGGGCAACTTCCGCTTCGGCCCCACCAACGTCCAGGTCCCCGCCGGGCGCCGCTACCTCCCAGGAACCCTGGTCCTCGAGACCACGTGGAGGACGCGCACGGGCTGGATGATCGTCCGCGATGCGCTGTGCATCGGTCCCTGGTATCACAGCCAGCGCCGGTCCGGCACCAACCGCCGGCCGCCGACGGACCACGAGGCGGAGCACATCCTTCTGCGCACCGCCAAGTGCGTCGTCGGAAGCGTCGAGCTCAGCATGGACTGCCACCCTGTCTTCGACTATGGCCGGACATCGGCCAAATGGGACTACGCCGGGCCTGGCTACGGCGAGGCAATTGCCAGCGGGGGAGAGGACGAGGTCCCGCTGCGCCTGGTCACGGACCTGAACATCGGCTTCGAGGGTCCGGGCGCGCACGCGACCACGACGTTGCGCCAGGGCGATCGCGCGTACGTTGCGATGGTCTGGCCGCGGTCTCGCCACTCCACAGGCAAGGAATATTGGGAAGAGCATCCCGCTCCCCCGACCTGCGACGAGGCGTTCCAGCGCATCGAGCGCACCGCCGACTTCTGGCGCGAGTGGATCAACAAGGGGGAGTTTCCAGAGCATCCGTGGCAGAGCTACCTGCAGCGCAGCGCGCTCACGCTGAAAGGTCTCACCTACAGCCCCACCGGCGCCCTGCTGGCCGCGCCGACGACCTCGCTGCCGGAGACGATCGGCGGCGAGCGCAACTGGGACTACCGCTACACGTGGATTCGCGACGGCACGTTCATGCTGTGGGGTCTCTACACGCTGGGTTTCGCCCGCGAGGCAAACGACTTCTTCTACTTCATCGCCGACGCCGCGGGGAGCACGAAGGACCTGCAGGTCATGTACGGCATCGGCGGTGAGCGAGAGCTGACGGAGAAAACGCTCGACCACCTCAGCGGGTACGACGCTTCGCGGCCCGTGCGCATCGGCAACGCGGCGTACAAGCAGATTCAGCATGATGTGTGGGGCGCGATGCTCGACTCGGTCTACCTGCACACGAAGTCGCGCGACTTCATGCCGGAGGTCGTGTGGCCGATCCTCAAACGCTCGGTCGAGTGCGCGATCGAGAACTGGCGGAAGCCCGACCGCGGGATCTGGGAGGTCCGCGGCGAGCCGCAGCACTTCACGTCCTCCAAGGTCATGTGCTGGGTCGCGGCGGACCGCGGCGCTCGGCTGGCCGAGCTGCACGGCGACATCGAGCTGGCGAAGCGTTGGCAGGCGGCTGCCGACGAGATGAAGTCGGACATTTGCGAGCATGGAGTTGACGAGCGAGGCGTGTTCGTCCAGCACTACGGTGCCAAGGTGCTGGATGCGTCGGTCCTGCTGATCCCGTTGGTCCGCTTCCTGCCGGCGGATGACCCGCGTGTGCGCGCGACCGTGCTCGCGATCGGCGAAGAGCTGACCGTCGACGGAATGGTCCTGCGCTACCGAACGTCAGAAACTGACGACGGTCTTTCGGGGGAGGAGGGCACGTTCACCATCTGCTCGTTCTGGATGGTGTCCGCGCTGTGCGAGATCGGCGAGCTGGATCGCGCGCGTGAGATGTGCGAGAAGCTCCTTTCCTACGCGAGCCCGCTGCAGCTCTATGCGGAGGAGATCGACCCTCGCAGCGGCAGGCATCTGGGCAACTTTCCGCAGGCCTTCTCGCACTTGGCGCTCATCAACGCAGTGATGCACGTGATCCATGCCGAGACGGGAGTGCCGCACAAGTTCGCCGGGGCCCCGTCACCCGAACCCTAGAGAACGGCATATTACAAAGTCGCTGCGGATGTAATGGTCCGGTTGATGGGCAGCTCTGTTCGAGCCTGATGACCACAGCTGCGCCTCGCTCGCCCAACAGTGCCCGCGGATTGTCGGCGAGCCTGCTGATCCTGAATCCCAAGGCGGGTTCGATGACGCCCGAGATCGAGGCTAAGCTCCGCAAGGCATTCGCGAGCAGCCTGACCGTCGAATTCGATCCCAGGATGGATATCAAGAAGCTGGTCGGGCCTACAGCCCTGGTCATCGTGGCCGGCGGGGATGGCACTATCGGCTGGGTCGTCCGCAGGCTTGCCGAAACCAAGCACCCACTAGGAATCATTTCGATGGGGACCTTCAACAACTTCGCCAAATCGCTGCACCTGCCTACGACAGTCGATGCGGCGATCGGCGTGATCAAGACCGGGAAACCGCGCCCCATCACGCTGGGGCGCTTGAACGGAAGAATCTTCCTGGAGGCGGCCGCCATCGGACTCTTTGGTGAGACCATCGCCGCGGGCGAGTCGGCCAAAGACCAGGCCTTCGGACAGATCGCCGAGGATTTGAAACATTTCGCCGAGGCGAAGCCCTTCACGTATGAGCTGACGGGCGACATCAGGGGCAGCGGCACCGCCATGTCCCTGGTCTTCACGAACACCACGTCGATCGGCTCGCAGATGCCGGTCAGCGACAGTACGCCCGAGGATCCCTACCTCGAGCTGTCGGTGCATGCGGGTGCCACCCGTCGGGACATCGCCAAGCGCGTTCTCGCCAGCATCGTCCTGTCCAAGCATAAGGAAGGAGGTCTGGGCCAGGTGTTCAAGTTCCGCAAGCTGGAGGTGACCACCAAACCGAAAGTGCGGGTCTACGCCGACAACATGCAGTTCGGCCGGACACCGGCGACGATCTCCGCTGAGCTGAGCGCGCTCCACGTGATCCTGCCCAGGTGAGCGCGCAGCGACAGGAGAGCACGCCGCCTCTCGACCAACCCAAGAAGGCCGCGGCCGAGGTTCTTGCCGGGCAACCCGGGTCGACGGCCAGACGCTGGCTGGGTCCGACCGCCCTCGCCGTGTTCGTCCTCTTCGCGATCGACACCGTCCTGGTCGAGACCTACTCGTTACTTTCGATCGACGTTCCGATCACCACCTTCATCCAGCAGTTCAACTGGGGCCCGCTCGTCTACGCGCTGGAGCTGCTCAACGCCAGTGCCGGCATCTGGCAGGTCTTGATTGGCCTTGTCGCGGTCGTCATTCTCTTTGTCGTGGAGCGCCGAGCCGGCTGGCTGATGGCCATCGGCAGCATCTCCAGCCTTCTCGACAACATCATCAAGCTCGTGATCTCGCGGCCGCGGCCGCCTGCGGACCTCGTCCACATCCTCAACCCGACCACGGGCTTCAGCTATCCCAGCGGGCACGCCGTCTTCTTCACGTGGATGGCCTTCATGCTCGCGTTCTCGCTCGCGCCAAGGGTCAATCCGCGTCTCCGTCCGCTGCTCTGGATATCGGCCGCCGTCGTGATCGTGCTGACGTGCCTCGCCAGGGTCTGGGCGGGGGCCCACTGGCCGAGCGACGTGATCGGCGGAGTCCTGCTTGGCCTTGGCTGGTCGGCTTTCGTGCTGTGGCTTCCGGAGCGCTGGCTGCCGTCCCCGAGCTGGAAATGGTTTCGAGGTCGCGCGCGCCCGGCGTCATGATCCGGTGGGGATCAGCCTCATAATCCAACAACTTTGGGTGAGCGGCGACTAGCTTTCCTCGTTCTTCTGAGCGTGTGTCTGCTTGCGATCATGCTTGGAGTTGCGGCCGCAGTGCATTCGTATGAGTCCTCGCGAGCACAGCCGCATTGCAATTCGATAGACGGGTTACCTGACCGCCTCTGCACACCTGGTGTCATTGACCCGCGCGTGACGCAGGACAACATCTCCACCACGATCTGCGTGCGCGGCTACACGACGACCGTGCGCCCGCCGGTGAGCTACACGCAAGACCTCAAGGTCCGGCAGATCGCGGAGTACGGCTATGCCGACACGAGTCTGGCCGACTACGAGGAGGACCACCTCATTCCCCTGGAGCTTGGCGGCCACCCCACCGATCCGAAGAACCTCTGGCCGCAACCTCGAAATGGGAACCATCCGGCGTTGATGAAAGATCAGGTCGAAAACTCTCTCCGCAGCAAGGTCTGCGCCGGAGCGATGACACTGGCCGCCGCCCAGGCGGCGATCGCTACGAACTGGGAGTCAATCCCGGCGCCCTAGCGTTTCTTGAACACCCAACCGCAAAACGTGCCGATCCCAATGCCGATCACTCCGCCCACCGCGGCGTCGCTGGGAAAGTGCACGCCGAGGTGGACCCTGGACATGCCGACCGCCGTCGCCACCGAGTAGGCCAGCGGAGCGGCTCGCGGATAGAACATAGCCAACGCCGTGGCAGCCGCGAACGAAGAGGCGGTGTGGCCCGAAGGAAAGGAGTGGTCGGCCGGCCGGACCCCTACCACCGTCGCCTCGCGATTGACGAAGGGGCGCACCCTGCGGAAGATCGGCTTCACCCTCTGCTGGACGGCGTACGTTGCCGCCAGTGAAGCAACGGCAGTGGCCGCGCCCGCCCGCCGGCCCTTGGGGCCGCCGAGGATGGCAATGGCGATTCCTCCCGCCACCCAGCCGAGCCCCTCTCCCAGATCCGAAAGGACGCTGACATAGCGGTCGCTGTGCTTGGTGTGGGGAAGGTCGTTGAGCACCCTGTACAGCCGCCGGTCGAACCCGTCTCGACTGGGAGGCGCGACCACCACCTTGATGTCGCCGGAATCCACGTGGACGGCCACCGGCCCGGCCGCGACTACCGGTGCGCTCTTCGGTTCGGTGGCCCTCTTGTCTGTGACTTCGGGGTCTTGGGGGTCACGAGCCTGGGGATCGGCGAACTTGGCCGCGCGCCGCGGCGCGGGCTTCTTGGTTGCTGCCATCTACCAGACCAGATTACCCGCGAGTGGAGGCTCTTGCGGGTAATCCGACTCTTACTCCCCGGCCCCCTCGCCCTCGCCCTCCGCGCCCTCGCCGGCCTCGGCCACCGGCTCCGGCTTCAGGAACAGCGCCCCCAGCGGTGGCAGCGTCAGCATCAAGGAGTGCCGGTGCCCGTGCATGCTGATCGGCGCGGCCTCGACGCCACCCAGGTTGCCCTGCCCGCTCCCCCCGTACAAGGGCGCGTCGCTGTTCAGCAGCTCGAGCCATCGGCCCCCGTCTGGAATGCCGATCTGGTAGTTGTGCCGCGGCACCGGCGTGAAGTTGAACACCCCGACCACGATGTCCTTCGCGGACCGGCCGCGGCGGATCAGGCTGACCACGCTCTGGTCGATGTCCGTGACGTCGAGCCATCCGAAGCCCGCCGGGTCGAAGTCCAGCTCGTGCATCGCCTTCTCGTCGCGCAGGATGCGGTTCAGGTCTCCGACCCACTGGCGCATGCCCCCGTGCATCGGCTGGTCCAGCAGGTGCCAGTCCAGGCTCTGGTCGTGGTCCCACTCGTCCCACTGCCCGAACTCGTCGCCCATGAACATGAGCTTCTTGCCGGGCTGCGCATACATGTAGGCGAAGAGCAAGCGCAGATTCGCAAACTTCTGCCAGTCGTCGCCCGGCATCTTCGCAAGCAGCGATCCCTTTCCGTGCACCACCTCGTCGTGCGACAGAGGCAGCATGAAGTTCTCGCCAAACGCATAGAGCATCCGGAACGTGAGGTTGTTGTGGTGGAACTTCCGGTGGATCGGCTCCTGCGACATGTAGAACAGCGTGTCGTGCATCCAGCCCATGTCCCACTTCATGCCGAAACCGAGGCCGCCGAGATACGTGGGGCGTGAGACGAGCGGAAAGGAGGTGGACTCCTCGGCGATCGTCTGCACGCCCGGCTGCTCCTTGTAGACCTCGATGTTGAACCGGCGCAGGAAGTCGACCGCCTCGAGGTTCTCGTTCCCACCGAACTTGTTCGGGATCCATTCGCCCGCCTTGCGCGAGTAGTCGAGGTACAGCATCGAGGCGACCGCGTCCACGCGCAGCCCGTCCGCGTGATACCTGTCGAGCCAGCACAACGCGCTGCTCAACAGGAACCCGCGCACCTCGTTCCGGCCGTAGTTGAAGATCGAGCTGCCCCAGTCGGGATGAACTCCAAGCCGCGGGTCTGCGTGCTCGAACAGGTGCGTCCCGTCGAAGTTCTGCAGGCCGAACTCGTCGGACGGAAAATGCGACGGCACCCAGTCGAGGATCACACCGATGCCGTGCTGGTGCAGATAGTCGACCAGGAACATGAAATCCTGCGGCGTGCCGTAGCGGCTGGTCGGCGCGAAGTACCCCGTGCACTGGTACCCCCACGAGCCGTAGAAGGGATGCTCCATCACGGGCATGAACTCCACGTGCGTGAAGCCCATCCGGCCGACGTAGTCCGCCAGACGAGGGCCCAGCTCGCGGTAGGTCAGAGAGCGATTCCCCTCTTCCGGCACGCGCATCCACGAGCCGAGGTGCATCTCATACACCGCCCAGGGCGCCCCGCGACCGTTGGCGGCCTGCCGGCTGGACATCATCCAGCTCTCGTCGCCCCACCGATAGCCGAGGTCCCACACTATCGAGGCCTGTCGTGGCGGCTGCTCGGAGTAGGTGGCAAAAGGATCTGCCTTGTCCGCTCCGATGCGCGTGACGCGCGAGTGGACGTGGTACTTGTACAGCGCTCCGTGCTTCACGCCGGGTATGAAGCCCTCCCAGATCCCCGACTGCTCGCGCGGGAACAGACCGTTGGCGGTCTTGTCCCAACCGTTGAAGTCGCCGATCACGCTGACCGAGTCGGCGTTCGGCGCCCAGACGGCGAACGAGGTTCCCTCCGGATCGGTCGAGACGTGCGCGCCCATCTTGTCGAAGAGATGGCTGTGAGTGCCCTCGTTGAAAAGGTGCAGGTCGAACGGGCTGAGCAGCGAGCGGGCGATCACCTGGCCGTCACAACGTCGAGAATGCCGCGAAGCGGGATGCGCACCCAGTCGGGTCGCAAGTTCAGCTCGTAGCGAAGCTCGTACAGCGCCTTCTCCAGCAGCATCGTCGTGAGCTGAACGTCGAGATCGTCAGGTGACTGCGGCACGAACGACGCAGTGCCGGCTGCGGCGAGGTAGCTCTTCAAGAATGCCGCCGACACGGATTGGACCCAGAATCGACCCCAGCTCTGAAGCGCCGGGAGAGCCTTGGCATCGATCTGGTTCGACTTCAGCGCCGCCTGGCTCGCGTAGTCGAAAGACCGCAGCATCCCCGCCACATCTCGAAGTGCTAGGCGCTTCAGCCGGCGCTCGTACAAGGAGCGAACGGGCTCACCTTCGAAGTCGATGATGACGAAGTCGTGTCCCGTGTAGAGCACGTTGCCAAGGTGGTAGTCACCGTGGATCCGGATCCTGGTCGTGCTCAGGCGGCGGCCCAGGAACGACTTGAGGACGCTGGCGATCTTCGGTTCGAGCTCGAGCACCTGCCGCGCTTCCTCTCGAGCGTCCTGCGGCACCTTGTTCAGCTGCGTGCGCAGGAGGTCCGTCGAGCGCATGGAGACGCCGCTGATCGACTGATAGATGGACCGCTGGTCCTGCTGTGAGATCCGCTCGGGCGCGAAGGCCGGATCACTCGGGTCGGAGGCCAGCGCCAGGTGCAGCTCGGCGGTCCGCCGGCCGAGCAGCCGCGCCGCGTCGAGGTACGCGCCGATCGTCCGGGTGGCGACCTCATGGACCTCGCCCGCAACTGCCTGCAGCAGCCCTCCGGACACGACGGGCGGTTCGGAGGTGGCGACCTCGGGTCCATTCAAGAAGTGGGCGAACGTGTTCTGTGTGTACTGCCAGGCGTCGCCCTGATTGGGCACATACCCCTGGAGCACCGCAAGCGAGACGGGCTCCCCGACAGGCCGCCGGTACTCGAGGCTGCCGGCGAGCGGCGCGATCTGGGCGAAATTCGTCTTCTCGGTCAGGAAGCGGCCGACCTCGAGCTCAGGATTCACGCCCTCTTCGAGGCGGCGGAAGACCTTGAGGATGAGCCGCTCGCCGAACACCACCGAGTTGTTGCTCTGCTCGGCCACGGAAAGCGCGGCCTCGAGCCGCACCGTCTCGGCGCCGCGCAGCCGCGCGAAGGCGCGCGTTGTCGAACCGACGAGCGTGCCGCCGTTGTTGGTCGCGCGGCGCCGCCTGGCGATCGCGCCCAGCACTGCCTCGGCGAAGGCCGGCGGCCCAAGCGCGTCGTAGAGAAGGCCGCCCCCTCCGTCGCCTTGCGTGCGGACCCAGGCGATCGCGGAGTGCGGCCAGCGCTCGATGATGTGCGGCGCCTCCGCCTGGTTCGCAAAGGCGAGCGGGAGCTGGTAGGTGTCGGGGTCGCCCTCCGCGTAGGAGATGACCACCACGGCCAGGTACGCGCCGCCGACTGCGCCTGGCACCGGGATGAGGTCCGAGATCTGCGCCGACTTGAGGCGCCGCGCTTTTCCCGCGAACCACCTTCGATTTCGCACGTAGCCGAGCAGGATGTTCTCGAGGCGCTCCTTGCCAGGGCCTGTGAGCGCGGCCTCCCAGGTGCCGGCGACCCTGATCTCAGGCACCGAGCTCGCCTGCGAGCCGTCGCTCTGGACCATGGGGGTCGCCTTGGGCTGGAGCGCGAACCAGTAGAAGGAATGTGGGCCGAGGGTCAAGAAGTAGGGCGCGTCCCCGACCACCGGCATCTCGTTGCCGCTGAACAGCTCGACCGGGACGAGGCCCTTCCATTTGCTCAGGTCGAGCTCGACCGCCTGCAGGAATCGAGACAGGTTCGCGATGCACAGGATCTGCTCCGACTCGTAGCGCCGGATGTAGGCGAGCACCTTGCGGTTCTCCGGTCGCAGCAGCTCCAGGGTGCCGCGGCCGAAAGCTCGGTGCCGCTTACGCAATGCGACGAGCCGCTTCATCCACGAGAGCATCGAGTGGGGGTTTTGCTGCTGCGCCTCGACGTTGACCGTCTCGTAGTGATATTCGGGATCGGTGATCACGGGGAGGTAGAGGCGCTGCCGGTTGGCCCGCGAGAAGCCGGCATTGCGGTCGGCGCTCCACTGCATCGGTGTCCGCACGCCATTGCGGTCACCGAGAAAGATGTTGTCGCCCATCCCGATCTCGTCGCCGTAGTACAGGACAGGAGTCCCGGGCAGCGAGAAGAGAAGTCCGTTCATCAGCTCGATGCGCTTGCGGTCGTTGCCGAGCAGCGGAGCGAGGCGCCGACGGATGCCGAGGTTGAGGCGTGCCAGCCGGTCCTGCGTGTACGCGCGATACATGTAGTCGCGTTCCTCGTCGGTGACCATCTCGAGCGTCAGCTCGTCGTGGTTGCGCAGAAAGAGCGCCCACTGCGAGTTGTCGGGGATCGCTGGGGTCTGCGCAAGGATATCGACGATGGGGAACCTGTCCTCCATGCGGATCGACATGAAGAGTCGCGGCATCAGCGGAAAGTGGAATGACATGTGGCATTCGTCGCCGTCGCCGAAATACGTGACGGCGTCCTCGGGCCACTGATTCGCCTCCGCCAGGAGCATGCGGTTGGAGTAGTGCGAATCGACGTGGCGGCGCATCTCCTTGAGGAACTGGTGCGTCTCTGGCAGGTTCTCGCCGTTGGTGCCCTCGCGCTCGTAGAGGTAGGGGACTGCGTCGAGCCGCACGCCGTCGATGCCCATGTCGAGCCAGAAGTCCAGCGCCTTCAGCACGGCCTCCTTGACCTTGGGGTTGTCGAAGTTCAGGTCTGGCTGATGCGAGTAGAACCTGTGCCAGTAGTACTGGCCGGCGACGTGGTCCCAGGTCCAGTTGGACGTCTCGAAGTCCTTGAAGATGATTCGCGCGTCCTGATAGCGCTGATTGGTGTCGCTCCAGACATAAAAGTCGCGTGCGGCGCTTCCCTTTTTGGCGTGGCGCGCGCGCTGGAACCACGGATGCTGGTCCGACGTGTGGTTGCACACGAGCTCGTTGATGACGCGGATCCCGCGGTGATGCGCCTCTTTCACGAAGGCGTTGACGTCGGCCACCGTGCCGAACATCGGGTTGACGTTCGTGTAGTCCGCGATGTCGTAGCCGTCATCGCGCAGCGGTGAGGGATAGAACGGCAGCAGCCAGACCGCGCTGACGCCAAGGTCCTGGAGATAGGGCAGCTTTTCGAGTAGCCCGCGGAAGTCACCGCTGCCGTCCCCGTTGCTGTCGCTGAACGCGCGGACGTGGAGCTCGTAGACGAGCGCGTCCTTGTACCAGAGCGGGTCGTCGTCCAGTCGGGAGGTCTCGACCTTGTTGCGGCGCCGCGCTGGTGCTTGCAGCGCCGGGGCCCCGGCGGGCTGAACCGTTCCCTCAGCGTCTTCGACGATCAAAGGAAGTACTCGAAGTCGTGCTCGCTGCGCACGCGGCGGCGGAAGCGGAAGATCTGGGCCGGAATCGCGTGCGGGTTGATCTCGACAAAGTTTCGCGGACCGTTCCACAGGTAGCGGGCGCCGCTCAACAGCTCGTGTGCCTGGTAGCCCCTATCGCGCCTGATCCCGAACTCCTCCAGAGGCAACGTGACCATGCCGGACTGAGTGTGATGCGGATTGACGTTGACCACCGTCAGCACTACGTCGGCGAGGTCGGGAGTGGTTTTGGTGTAGGCGATCAAGTGGTCGTTCTCGGTCGGATGGAACTGCAGACCGCGATCACTCTGCAGGGCAGGGTTTTCGCGCCGGACCTTGTTGACGAGCGTGATCAGCTCGCGAATGCTGTCTGGGTTTTCGCGATCCCACGCGCGAATTTGGTACTTCTCGGAGTCCATGTATTCCTCGGATCCCGGCTCGCGCGCCCGCCCTTCGCAGAGCTCGAAGGCCGGCCCGTAGATGCCGTAGCTCGCCCCGAGCGTGGCGGCCAGCATGAGCCGCCCGGCGAAGGCAGCGCGACCGCCGGTCTGCAGGTACTCGGTGAGGATGTCCGGCGTGTTGGGCCAGAGGTTCGGCCGGAAGAACTCGCGAATCGGCGGCTGCGACAGCTCCGTGAAGTACTGCACCAGCTCGGCGGCGGTGTTGCGCCACGCGAAGTACGTATACGACTGCGTGAAACCGAGCTTGGCGAGGCGGTACATGACCTTCGGACGCGTGAACGCCTCAGCGAGAAGGACCACGTCGGGATGCTGGCGCTTGACCTCGCCGATCAACCACTCCCAGAAGGCGAAAGGCTTCGTGTGCGGGTTGTCGACGCGGAAGACCGTGACTCCCTGCTCGATCCAGTAGACGACAACGGAAAGCAGCTCGTCCCACAGCTCTCGCCAGCTCTCCGACTCGAAGTCGAACGGAAATATGTCCTCGTACTTCTTCGGCGGGTTCTCCGCGTACTGGATGGTGCCGTCAGGGCGATGCTTGAACCACTCGGGGTGCTCACGCGTGTACGGGTGATCGGGCGAGCACTGGAACGCTATGTCGAGTGCCACTTCCATTCCGTGCTGACCCGCAGCCTGGAGCAGGTGGTGGAAGTCATCGAGTGTTCCGAGGCGCGGATCGATCGACTTGTGCCCGCCCGCTTCGGAGCCGATCGCCCATGGGCTGCCGGGCTCGTCGGGGCCGGCGGTCGTCGCGTTGTTAGCCCCTTTGCGATGTGTCTTGCCGATGGGGTGTATGGGCGGCAAATAAAGGACGTCAAACCCCATGGCGGCGATCTCCGGAAGCCGCCGCTCGACGTCCTTGAAGGTCCCATGTTTTCCAGCTTCTCCCGCCGACCGTGGGAACAGCTCGTACCAGGTCGAGAAGCGCGCTCTCTCGGTGTCGACGACCACCTCGAGCTCTTTGGGGTAGGTCACCGCAAGGCTCTTGTCCGCGTAGCGGTCCATCAGCTGGGCCAGCTCGTCGCCGAGCGCGGCCGAGGCCGACGCGCGGCCTTTGCGGATCGCGCCGGCGTACGACTGGAGGCGGTTCGAGTCGGAGCCGTCGGCTCGAGCCGCGGCCGCCTCGATCATGCGCGCGGCCACTTCCAGCTCCTGGGTGATGTCCTGGCCGGCTTCCACGCGCTTGGCGAACTGGCGGCTCCAGGTCTCGAAGGCGTCCACCCAGCCCTGGATCGTGTAGAGGTACCGGCCGAGCTCGCCGACCATGAACTCCCCGCGCCAGCGGTCGTTGACCGTCGGCACCATCGGCACGTCGTTCCAGAGGGTGGACGAGTGGTGGCGCCACCGCAGCACGCAGGACAGGGCCTCGTGCCCGTCCGCAAAGACGTCCGCCTCCACGGCGACTCGCTCACCCAGGGTCCGCTTGGCCGGAAACCGGCCGCCGTCGAGCTCGGGCGCCACGGATTCGATGACCACCCGTCGCCGGCCGTCGCCGATCCGATCAGGCGCGATCGTGGGGAGAACGGATGGTCGCTCGAAGCGACGTTTTACCGGTGCGCGGGCCACGAGTCAAATCGTGCCACGTTCGCCTAGGGGCAGGCGCCTTCCTACTCGGGGCGACTAGTCTATGTCGGCCATGGGGGATGGCAGCTGGCTGACTCTTCGCCGCGACAGCGTGACGCTTGCGGGCTACGAGTACTCGCAGAGTGGGCCATCGATAATCCTTCTTCACGGCCTACTTGGACATGCGCGGGAGTGGGATGACACGGCCGAATGGCTCAGCCCCACCAGCCGGGTACTCGCATTGGACATGCGCGGTCACGGTCGAAGTGAGCGAAACCCGCCGAGCATGAGCCTCTCGGACCTCGTCGAAGACGTGGTGAGTTGGGCTCACCGACTGAATACGCAACGAGTTGTTCTCGTTGGCCAATCCCTCGGCGGCCTCGTGAGCTTCTTGGTGGCAGCTCGGCACTCCCATCTAGTCGAGGGTCTCGTGGTAGTTGAGGCCAGCCCGTCGGCCGATGAACACGCACCAGCTCGAGTTCGTGCCTGGCTCCGCACGTGGCCTCAAGTGTTTTCTTCGCGTGAGGCCGCGGTGGCCTTTTTCGGAGGAGATAGTCTGCGGGCGCACGCCTGGACTAGTGGCTTAGAGCCAAAGGCTGGAGGAGTGACACCTGCGTTCGATGAATCATCCGTACTTCGCGCTTTGGATGAATCTGCCCAACGTGATTACTGGGAGGACTGGCGCCACATTATTTGTCCCACACTTGTCGTGAGGGGCGAGCTAGGACTCGATCCCGCCGTGGCGGAGGCCATGGTTGCTGCCATTCCACAAGGCCATCTGGCGACCATCGCGAAGGCACATCACGACGTTCACCTTGAGCAACCAGGTGAATGGCGGGACGCACTCGCACGTTTTCTGACTACTCTCAACACGATAGGAACGCGAAGGCTCAGGCGGCCCAGCGCATCCCAGGCCCGCGGGCCCTTCTGATCACCACGTGCTCAGGCGGCAGGAACCGAAACTCCCGCCCCGTCTTGATCACCTGCCACCCGCCCTCATGCACGAGCCGATGGTGGTAATGGCATAGAAGCACCTCATTGGCGACCTTATTGAGACCCCCTCTCGCCCAGAAGATGATGTGATGCGCACTGGTCCAGTTGACCGGCCGGTCGCAACCGGGGAACCGACAGCCTTTGTCTCTTACTCTCAGCGCCCGGCGCCTTGGCGCCGAGGTCACCCGCGTCGCCCGCCCGACGTCCATCACCATCGAGTCGGCGAGCAGCACGCGGGAGACAGTGGAGTCGCATGCGATGCGCTCCATCGTCTTGGATGAGATCGGCAGCCCGAACTCAAGGTCCGACGGTGGCACACCGACTTCTCCTTTCAGCGCCTCGAGGGTCGTCGTCACGGTGACATGCGGCCGGACTCCGTTGCGCCGGGGCAGCGTGCCCTGATCCATCGCGTGGTGAACC
>DATGVE010000145.1:0-18374 GCA_035300725.1 Candidatus Eiseniibacteriota bacterium
ACTCGGCTGGACCTGGCTCGCCAGCTGAACCCTCACCTCGAGCGACAGCTCGGGCCGCCTCCTCGCGTACGCGCTGACGAACCGGCGCAGCTCGGGGTCGAGACGGCGCAGAGTGAGCTCGGCGGGCGTTGCCGCGGTGTATGGATTCGAACCTGGCCCAGTCGAGCCCACTGGCGGGACGGCTGTTCTTGCTCCGGGCAGTTGCCACAGCGCGACCGAATCCGAGTCCTTGACCACGATGGTCCCGGCCGCGAGGTCGCCGAGTCGCTTGCCCTTGCCGTTCACGAACAGCACGACCAGACCGACGCCATACGCGTAAGGCAGGAAGTCGACGATCCGGACGATGTTGCGGATCCCCGCCTGCCCGAACGTGAGCGGCTCGCCGCGATCGCCCACCGCGCGAAGACGGAATGCCTTCTTGCCGATGGTCTGCCCGGACCACAGCGATTCGCTGATCCAGAAGTAGCCGAAGATCACCACAAAGCTGCCCATTATCGCGATCAACGTGGCGACGGTATTGGCGTTCGCGGCGACAGCGGCGATGGCGATGAAATAGACGGCCAGCAGGATGCCGGCCACGACCAGCAGGTCGAGGACCTGGGCGAGGGCGCGAGTTCCAAGACCTGCCACCTGGTAGTCGAACGAAACCCGCTCCGGGGTAGGCACGATGAGGTCGGTGTCCGGCAGCGGCTGCATGTCAGGTAATTTTGGCGAGTGGCCGGCTTGGGGATTAGCTCGACAAGGCGCGGCCTCGGCGGCCGGAGCCAAGGAAAGGGTGGCGCGAGGAGGAGCGCATCCGTGATGCGTGACTCCGCGGCGCCGGGCCCCTTGACGCGAGCTTCAGCGCCCTCCGGGGTCCCCGCGAAATCGGAGATTTCGTGGGGTGGGATGGCGCCCGGCCGACTAGGCCGATGCATTGGCGAGCGGTTCCCCGGGCTGGCCACTTAAGTGAGAGCAGAGGATTTCGTCGCGCTGAGGCGCGACGACTGGAACCGGCTCGAGGACCTCCTCGCGCGCGCGGGTGGAGGACAGTTCAACGGCCTTGCTCCAGCCCAGGTCCTGACGGCGGCTTCCCTCTACCGGCGGGCCACCGCCGACCTTGCTCGGGCGCAGCGCGATTGGCCAGGCGAGCCGGTTCATCGCTACCTCAACGGACTCGTCGCGCGCGGCCATGGAATCGTCTACCGGCGTGGCGGAGATGTTCGGCGGCGGATTCGCGTCTTCTATACCGAAACTCTTCCGCGCACCTACCGCGAGGCAGCGCCGTATCTGCTGGCCGCAGGGGCCCTCTTGTTCGTCCCCGCGCTCGTGAGCTACTTCGTGGTGCTGGCCAATCCCGATGCCGCTTACGCCATGGGCTTTTCGCCGAAGCTGATCGACGGGGTACATCGCCATCAGCTGTGGACTCACATCCCGTCCGACGAACGCATCGCGGCGGCAGGCTTGATCATGACCAACAACATCTGGGTCTCTATGCTCGCGTTCGCCCTCGGCGGCGCTTTCGGGCTACCGGTGATGTGGGTGATGATCACGAACGGAATCAGCCTTGGCGGCCTGTTCGGGCTGACTCAGGCTTACGGAGTGAGCGGCGGACTTTTCGATTTCGTGATCGCACACGGAGTCCTCGAGCTGTCGATAGTGGTCGCCCAGGGTGCCGGCGGGCTGATGATGGGTTGGGCACTAATCTCACCAGGCAATCACAACCGCTCCGACGCTCTCGTGATCGCGGGCCAGCGCGCCTTCACGCTGCTCCTGGGCCTGGCGCCTTTGCTGGTGGTCGCCGGCACCATCGAGGGCAATATCTCACCGTCGGATGCGCCATTCCCGATCAAGGCCGCGATCGGGCTCACCACCGGTTTGCTGTTCTATTCCTATCTGCTGCTCACCGGACGCCATCGACTGACTACAACAGCGCGCGTTCCTTGAGCTCCAGGTAGCGCTCGACCAGCGCGGGCGAAAGACTTCCGGCAACGACATCAAGGCCGAGCACTCCCCCGCGCCGCAGCAGCTCGAAGCTCTCCCGCCGGCTCGCTACGAACTCCTCGGCAGCGGCCCATTGGTAAGCGCGCGCACCCGTTGCAATTGGGGCGTCGCGCGCGACGAGGACTGCCGGATCGGACATCGCCACCACCAGCACCAGGTGCTTCGCCGAAAGCCGCAGGCAGTGCGCGACCAGCTCCTTTGAGGCCTCGCGGTCCTGCACGTCGGTGAGGACCACGACCATCGATCTCCGGCCGAGCCGCAGCGCGAGATGTGTCATCGCATGGCCGAAATCCGGTTCGACGTGTTGGGGCTTGATCGCGTAGAGCGCTTCGGTCAACCGGCGGAGCTGCGTGCTCCCGCGCTCCGGCCTGATGAAGGTCGTGACGTGGTCGTCGAACGTCATCAGCCCGACACGATCTCCGTAAGCCTGGGCAACCCAGGCCAGCATCAGGGCGGCGTTGACTGCATGATCGAGCTTGTCCAGCTCGCCGGCGGGCGCGGTCATGAGACGGCCGCAATCGATCGCGATCATCACCTGCTGGCCTCGCTCGGCCTCCACCTCCACGACCACCGGACGGTCGCGCCTTGCGGTGGCGGTCCAGTTCACGCGCCGGGCGTCATCGCCTCGCACGTAGTCACGCAGGCCCGCAAACGCGGTGGACGCGCCCGGCGGCCGTGCGCGGCGCAAACCCGCCATCGCGCGAAGGCCTCGACGCAACGTGAGCTGCACTCGCTTGATGGCGACGACGTTTGGAAACACCGCCACCTCGTCCGGGTGCAGCAGCCGGACCTGCCGGCGCCACCAGCCCCCGTCCCGCCAGACCTGCAGGTCAACCGGTCCGAACTTGTAGGCGCCGCGCTTCGGCGAAGAAGTCCGGTAAGTGACCGTCAGCAGCCCTGCGGCATTGAAGCGACCCTCCAGCTCGCGAGGCTGAGGCTTCAAGTCGTCGGGCGCGTGATCGGCGACCACAGCCCTCAGACCCGCCGCCGCCGGATTCTCCACGGCGAGAGCGACCTCTTCGTGCTCGCCAAGCGAGAAGGGCTGGGGCATCGCGCGGCGAACGCGATAGCCAGACCTGCCCGGCAAAAGCGCGAGGTCGCGCGTCGCGATGATGACGAGTCCGGCGTGATAGATCACGGCGATGACGCCGAGCACGGGGGACACGACCACCAGCGCGATCACCACCGCGCCGATGGCGACCGCCCACAGCAGCCTGGGCTGGGGTGCGAGGCCTCGGATCAATGCGATCAGCGGGGAGGGACGACCCGGCTCGCCACTGCTTCCAGCACGCTGTCCGGAGTCTGCCCGCCGACCTCCGCCTCCGGACGCAGTATCAAGCGGTGCCGGAATGCGGGCGCGAGCAGCGCCTTCACGTGGTCAGGAGTGACGAACTGCTGCCCTTCGAACGCTGCGTAGGCGCGCGCCGCCAGCATCAGCAAGACCTCTGCCCGGGTGCTGGCCCCGAGAGCGATCTCGGGCGCGGTCCGCGTGGCTGAGGCCAGGTTGACGATATAGGACCGAATCTTCTCGTCCAGCACCACCTTCGCAACCTCTGCCCGGCACGCCTCGATGTCGTCCGGCCCGAGCACGGGCTCGACACCCGCTTTGACGGGATCGCGAAGCTCGATTCCCGACTCCCATCGACGCAGGATCTCCATCTCGTCCGCCGGTGCGGGATAGTCGAGCCGGACCTTGAAGAGAAAGCGGTCCTGCTGCGCTTCCGGCAGCGGGTAGGTGCCTTCGTACTCGATGGGGTTTTGCGTCGCAAGGACGAAGAACGGCGCCGGAAGCGCAAGCTGCTGGCCCTCCAGCGTCACACCCCGCTCCTCCATCGCCTCGAGGAGCGCCGACTGAACCTTGGCCGGGGCTCGGTTGATCTCGTCCGCGAGCAGCACGTTCGTGAAGATCGGCCCGCGGCGCAGCGCGAAGGTGCGGTTCGCGAGGTCATAAACCGATGTGCCCACGATGTCGGCCGGCATGAGATCCGGAGTGAACTGGACGCGACCATATTCGAGCGCCAGCGCTCGAGCGATCGATTTCGCGAGGAGCGTCTTCCCGGTGCCCGGGACACCCTCGAGGAGGACGTGGCCCTGCGCGACAAGAGCGATCGCGCAAAGGCGTATCGCTTCTTCCTGGCCGACCACGGCCTTGATGAGCTGCTCGCGCAGCCGGGAGTAGAACTCGGGCGGGGTGCCGGCCATCAGGCCACCCTACCCGACGCCGGATGGGCAATGCTGTGAAGCCGTTGAGCCGCCTTCAACAGCTCAGGCTCGCTCACGGCCGCGGCATGGAGCGCGTTCTCCGCCTCGGTGAGCTCGGCGGCGAGCTCCGGCGCGCGCACCCACAGAGCATTCCAGAAGCGCTCGCGCGGCTGCAGCGGGATGCCCGTCTGAGCCGACACCGCACGTTCAGTGGCCGACGCGAGCAAGCCAAGGGTGACCGCTCGCGCGCTCGAACGGCGGAGCATCTCGCCGACCGCGACGGCCCACTCCACGTCGGCGCGAACCGCGCTGGCTGGCCGGGGGATGAGCGGTCCGAAGGGCCGGCCGCGCAGCACCAGCCCGACGAACACCGCGACGAGCAGCCACAGAAGCGCTGCTCCCCATGGCGTCAGGAGCCATGTCTGCGGAGCGAAGTCGCCGAGGACGAGGCCGTGGTGGTATTCGTCGAAGCTGACCGGAGCGTTGGCCCCGGTCAGGCCGAGCAAGTCCGCCAGCAGCCGGCCATTGTCCTGTTTATCCAGGTAGCCGTTGCACAGCACCAGGGGGTCGGCAAGCACGACGACCGTTCCCATGTCGATTCTCTGGACGTAGCCGAGCACGAGACCACTCGAGGTTCGCAGGAAGGCGACTTGCTCCGGGCTCGCCTCGAGAGGCATCAACAAACCCCCGCCCGAAACGTCCGTCACCCCCTTCACGACGGGGGTGGCGACCTGGTTGCTGACGAGCGCGAAGCCCGGCGTGCGCGTGACGCCAAACGCGTGGTCGAGCTCCCGGTCCCCTTCCTCGGAGGCGTAGATCAGGACGTTGCCGGCGCTGACCCACGTTCTGGTGCGCTGAGCTTCATCAGCCTTGAACGGGCTGGTTGGCGTGAAGACAAACAGCAGGCCGGACGCGGCCGGTGGATCGAAGGTGCCGGTGATCTGGCCCGTCGAATGGCCCATGGATTCCGCGAAGAGCCGCACCGCCGACGCTCCGTTGGCGGCGTCACTCGATGAGCTGTGCTCCGGAGAATCCTGATGCGGCTGCAGGAAGTAAGCGGCACCTGCAATTGCGAGGGAAACCAGAGCAACGATGGCCCAGCCGCGTGCTCCCTTCATGCCGCCACCGCCGCCGGATCGCGGTATGGCGCCGCCACCTGCGCGGCACGCTCATATGTCGCCGGGTCGACTTCGCGACCACCGTAAACCGCGGCCTCGAACGGCAATAGAAGAGGGCTCAGTCGAGTGGGATCTGGCGCGCGCCGGAAGATCTCCCGCACGGTCAGAGGGCTCCCGACCCAGGTATGTTCGCCCTCCAGGGTAGCCGCAACTCCGGCGCACAGCGCGCGAATCGCCCCAACGCGATCTCCCTCCGCGGCAAGACGATCCGCCTCCGCGAAATAGTCCGCCGGCGGTCGAGGTCCGGTGGGCTGACTCGCGATTGCGTCCTCATGGAATCGCCCGCGAGTGAAACGAAACACGACGATCGCAACGGCCGCGAGAACGACTGCGCCGATCAGATAGAAGATCCAGTTGGCCACCTGTGGCCCGCCGCCGCTTCCACCGAAGAGCAGGCGGATCAGATTGCGGATGCCCTCGCGCGCCCACTGTCCGAACCGGTCGAGAAAAGAGGGAGGTGCCCGCAGCGCGTCGTAGCGAGGCATTGCCAGCACGTCATGGAGCCGCTGCTGCGCCAGCTGTGGGTCCGAGGTGTCGGCGGGCGGGCTGAGCGCCGACAGTAGGGCGGCCATACGGGCCCTCGCGTCCACGTAATCGGGAGGCTGGCGCCGGAGGTCTTGCAGGATTTCCGGCTGCGACGAGCCGGTACCCGCCTCGAGCGCGGTGATCGCCTGGCGCCTCTCCACCTCGTTGGGCGCCGGAACTTTCACCAGGTCGTATGCGTTCTGGACAGCCTGCCTGTACGCGTCGGGCGCCACGTCGTCGGCGGAAGCGGGAAGCGCGGTCAAACCCGCGAACGCCAGCACGGTGACAGTCAAAGCGAAGGCGCGGAAGATGGTGCGAATCGTCAGCGAATTATCACGGTGCCGGCAGCGGCGGGCTGATTCGCTGCGCCTGCTGGAACAGGTCGAGGCCCTCTTTCCGTACGCGCAGGTCGAAGTAGATGAGAACTATGGCGATCTGGACTATCGGATAGACGAGTGAGTCGACGATCGCGGACGTCGCTGCGGAGATCCACACGATCACCAGCTGCGACAGGACCAGTTGGAGAAGCGCCTGGCCCAGAGCGAGGAACGCACGCAGGGCAAGACTCACCACGTAGTAGACGACGAACATCAGGAAGAGGACCAGTAAGGTCCTCCACCAGCGCCCTTGCACAAGGCGCCAGCTCCGTCCCATCGCCGCGATCAGGCCCACGTTTTCAATGAACATCACGGGCATGACGACGCACCAACCCACCCAGATCCAGATCCAGAGCGGAAGCAGGCAGAACGCGATCGCCATCAGGGAGATGAGAAGCATGTAACCCAAAAGTGGAAAGTAACGCCGCACGACGCCCTGCAGGACGCCTGACAAAGTGACGGGGCGCCCAAGCGCCGATTCGCATGCGGCGTAGGTGACGGCGCCGTACTGGAACGGCACCAGGGCCAGGGTGACCAGTAAGAACCCGGCGTACCAGATCAGGATC
This sequence comes from Candidatus Eiseniibacteriota bacterium, assembly GCA_035300725.1. Lineage (GTDB taxonomy): Bacteria > Chloroflexota > Dormibacteria > Dormibacterales > Dormibacteraceae > Palsa-870. The sequence continues at coordinate 6,832 of DATGVE010000145.1, forward strand.
GTCGGCTCGATCACGACCCGGCTGCCGGGCTTCAGCACCGTGTTGAACAGCGTGTACAGAGTGAAGCCCGTCACGGCCGCGGTCGGTATCGCAAAGATCACGGAGAGGCCGGCGAAGAGAACGAAGTGGCGCCGGTACATGCGAAAGGTCTCGTCGAGCAGGTCGCCGATCTCGAGCGGACGCAGGCGAAGGGGAGTTGTGGCGCTCACCGTGCTCAATTTAAACCACGACATGTGGGCCTATTTGGGTGTATCCCGGGCCAGGATTCGACCGTTTTCTGCACACATGGCGCGATTCTGGCTCGCCGCACAAAAAAGAAAGACCCGCATCCGATCGAGGATGCGGGTCTCGGTGAACTCCTGAATAGACCGGACTAGGGCTTGGCTGCCGCCGCTCCCGCCGGCTCCTTGTGCTTGTGTTTGACCGGCGTGAACTTGAGGCCCTCCTCACCGTCCACGTCAATCTGCACCGTGTCGCCTCTGGCGATCTTCCCTCGAAGCAGCTGCTCCGAAAGCTGGTCTTCGATTCGGTTTGTAATCACGCGCCGCAGCGGTCGGGCGCCGTACACCCGGTCGAAGCCCTCCTTGGCAAGAAGATCCTTCGCCGCGTCCGTGCATTCGATGGTTATCTGCTGCTCGACCAGGTGCTTGCCGAGTCGCTGCAGCTGCAGGTCGACGATCAGCCGGATCTGGTCCGTCGTCAAGCTCTTGAACACGACGATGGCGTCGACGCGGTTGAGAAACTCGGGTCGGAACATCCGCTTGAGCTCTTCATCGATCTTCTCTTTGGTGTTCTTGTGACGCCGCTCGACCTCATCCGCCTCGTCCACGACCGAAGGCTGGAAACCAAGTGACGTCCCGGCCTGGTTGACGTCGCGAATGCCGAGGTTCGAGGTCATGATGATCACGGTGTTCGCGAAGTTGACCACCTTGCCTTTGGCGTCACTTAGCCGCCCATCCTCGAGGATCTGCAGCAGCATGTTGAAGACCTCTGGATGCGCCTTCTCGATCTCGTCGAACAGGATCACCGAGTAAGGCCGGCGGCGCACCGCCTCGGTGAGCTGACCACCCTCGTCGTAACCGACGTATCCGGGAGGTGAACCGACAAGCCTCGCGGTCGTGTGCCTTTCCATGAACTCCGACATGTCGAGCTTGATGAGCGCGTCTTCCGAGTCGAACAGGTACTCGGCCAGCGCGCGAGCAAGCTCCGTCTTCCCGATGCCTGTGGGCCCAAGAAAGATGAACGAGCCGATCGGACGTCGCGGATCTTTCAGACCCGCGCGGGCGCGCCGGACCGCCTGAGAGACGGTCTTGATGGCCTCGTCCTGGCCGACCATCCGCTTATGAATCTCTTCCTCCATGCGGAGAAGTCGCGCGGTCTCCTCTTCGACCAACCTGGACACGGGAACACCGGTCCACGCGGCCACGATCTGCGCGATGTGCTCCTCACCGACCTCAGGAACGGTCTCCCCGAGCTTGTCTCGCCACGCCGCTTCCTTCAGGGCGAGCTTGTCTTGCAGCTTTTTGACCTTGTCGCGGACGCTGGCCGCGGCCTCGAAGTCCTGCTTGTTGACAGAATCGTCCTGGTCCGACCGGTACTTCTTGATCTCCTTCTGCAGCTCCTTCAAGTCGTCAGGAGTGGTCGTGAGCTTCATGCGCACGCGCGCCGACGCTTCATCGATCAGGTCGATCGCCTTGTCGGGCAAGGCGCGATCGCTCACATAGCGATCGCTGAGCACGGCAGCTGAATGCACAGCCGCGTCGGTGATGGTCACGCGGTGGTGCTTCTCGTACAGCGACTTCACGCCGTTCAAGATGTCGATCGTCTCCGCGAGCGTCGGCTGGTCCACGTAAACGGGTTGGAACCTGCGCTCGAGGGCGGCGTCCTTCTCGATGTACTTGCGATACTCGTTCAGAGTCGTCGCGCCGATGCACTGGATCTCTCCGCGAGCAAGTGCGGGCTTGAGGATGTTGGCAGCGTCGATAGCACCTTCCGCCGCGCCGGCGCCGACGAGAGTGTGAAGCTCGTCGATGAACAGCACGACCTCACGACTCGACCGGATCTCGTCGAGGATTTTCTTGAGTCTCTCTTCGAACTCGCCGCGGTACTTGGTGCCGGCGACCAGGGCGCCCATGTCGAGGGTCAGCACGCGCTTGTGCTGAAGCGACTCAGGAACGTTGCCCATGTTGATCTGCTGCGCCAGACCCTCGGCGATCGCGGTCTTGCCCACGCCGGGCTCGCCGATGAGGGCCGGGTTGTTCTTGGTTCGGCGGCTCAGGATCTGAATCACGCGCTCGATCTCCATCTCGCGCCCTATGACCGGATCCAGCTGGTTCCGGCGCGCGAGCTCGGTGAGGTCGCGGCCGAACTGGTCGAGCAGCGGCGTCTTGGATGGCTTCTTCGGAGCCGGCTCCGCCTCTGTCTCCGCGCTCGAGTCGTGGAGCAGGCGCTCGATCTCGGACCGGACCTTTTCGAGCGTGGCGCCCAGGTCCTCGAGGACATGAGCGGCGATGCCTTCGCCCTCGATCAACAGCCCCAGCAGGAGGTGCTCGGTGCCGACATAGTTGTGGCCCATCCGGCGTGCTTCTTCGAAGGAGATCTCGATCACCTTCTTGACGCGCGACGTCGGGATGATCTGCTGGATGATGATCCGCTCATTGCGGCCTAGAACGGATTCGATCGTCTGGCGGACCTTCCCGATTTCCACGCCAAGGTTGTTGAGGACCTTGGCAGCCAGGCCTTCACCCTCGCGGAGCAAGCCCAGGAGCAAGTGCTCGGTACCGATATAGCTGTGGTGCGATCGTTCTGCTTCTTCTTGAGCGAGCGTCAGAACCTTCTTGGCGCGCTCAGTAAATCTCTCAAACGGATACAAGGTTCTTTCCTCCTGGGTTCCTACGGCTTGGGTGGGGCCAGCACCTCCTCCAACGTTGCTCGGGTACCCGGCGGTACCTCTGCACCTAATATAACGGCCAACTCGACCATTAGCTTTCCTTAGCTGGAGGCGCGATGAGGCCACTTCTCGGACGCCTCGGTGGTTATCTCCCCGCGGCCATCGCCCTGGCGCTGCCGACAGCCTTTATACCCAACCTGGTGGATGAATTCATCCTGCCTCGTTCCTCGCTCGTGATCGCGGGCGCGTGCCTCGGCGCCGGAGTTGCTCTGCTGACGCCCGGCGGCCCCGGTTTGGGGAGACTCAGGTGGCCGATTATTGCGGCGGCCGCCGCGGCAATCGTCGCCTTCGTCTTCTCCATTTCGTGGCCTCTGAGCTTCGCTGGCTCGTATTCGCGTTACGAGTCGCTTCCGGTCCGCCTCGCCTACCTCGGACTGCTTGCGTTGCCCGTCTGGCTTTCGCGGGAACCGCGCTCCCGCGACTGGGTGGTGCCTGCATTCGTATTTGGTACCGCGGTGGCGTGCCTCGAGGCACTAGCGCAGGTGGCCCTGAATGTTGGGTTCCGTCCGGACGGGAACCTCGGAAACGCAAACCTCCTGGGCGCTCTCATCGCGATGGCGGCGCCGCTGGCCATCGCGCGGGGATTGCACGGCGGGCGCTTCATGGTCGCCTGGTGGCTGGGCCTGGCCGTGATGGCAGGCGGCCTGGTCGCGACGACCTCACGCAGCGGCGCCCTCGGAGCGATCGCAGGCGGCCTGACACTGCTGGTCTTCGCACTCAAAGGCAGAAGCGCCGTCCGTGCCGCCGTGGCTTCGACAGCCGCCATGCTGGCTGTTCTTCTCGTCGTCATGGTGTCGCCGCTGCGCCTCCTCAACGACGACCCCGCCCCGCTGAGACTCCATCTCTGGCAGGACGCCCTGCACATGATCTGGGCGCGACCCTTGACCGGGTGGGGCGAAGACGCAACCGGGCTCGCGTTCGGTCGGTTCTTGAGCGGCGACTGGTCGACTGGCGTGACGTTCGATCGCGTACATTCGGGACCCCTCGACCTCACTGGCATGCAGGGATTGCTCGGCTTGGCAGCCACCGGCCTTGTCCTCGTCATTCTGTTTCGCGGGGCATGGAGGTGGCGTTTCGGACCCGACGTCGGAGCGCTCGCTGCGGCCTGCGCCGGCTACACGATATGGGTTCTTTTCAACTTCGACTGGGCTCCGGCCACCGGCGCTTTTTGGCTCCTGGCCGGCACGGCATGGTCAGCCGTTCGGACTGCCGAGTCGCCCGCGCTGAACGCCTCCACTGCCGAGGCTCCGGCGATGCAAGGTCCAGCACTCTGGCGTACAGGCGTGGCGGTTGCCCTGGCCGTGCTCGCCGTCGGGCTTGGCGCCTTTCCCATATTGGCGGACGCGTGGTACCGGCAGGGGAGGGTCGAGCTGTCGGTGGTCGTTGATCCGCTGCAGGCGCGCTATCACTGGGCGCTCGGACAAGGCCTGGTGGCCCAGGGATCAGTGGCACAAGGCATCGACGAGATGCAACGGGCCTCCGAATTCGGCGAGACCGAGCCCAGCCTCTACGTCGAGCTCGGCGACACTGAAGCGCAGCTCGGCCGGTCTGCCGATGCGCGCAGGCATTACCTACGAGCCCTGGAGATCGATCCTTATTACTCTCCGGCGATGCAGCGCCTCGCGGCGCTGGGAAGCTGAGCTAGCCGCGCCTCTAGGACTCGTCCTCGGTCTCGTCGTACTCGCGTGGCCGCGGTTCTGAATGCCCGTTGGCGAGGCTCGCCGGCGGAGCCGAGAGCTGCTTCAGGCTGAGCGAGATGCGGCGGCGGGCGGTGTCGATTCCGATCACCTTCACCTGCAGCGTCTCCCCTACCTTGAGCACGTCCTCCGTCCGCTCCACGTGGTCCCACGAGAGCTCCGAGATGTGGAGAAGGCCCTCGATCCCGGGCATGATCTGGAGGAAGGCCCCGTACTTCTTGGTCTTCGTGACCTGGCCTTCCACGATCGAGCCGATCGGCATCGACTGCACGAGCCTCTCCCAGGGGTCCTGCTGCAGCTGCCGCAGGGAAAGGGAGATGCGCGTCTGCTCGGGGTCGAGCTTGATCACCTTGACGGTGACCTCATCGCCCAGCTGAAGGACATCCGTGACCTTCGAAACCCGGTCCCATGAGAGCTCGGAGATGTGAATCAGCCCGTCTGCGCCACCAATGTCCACGAACGCTCCATAGCTGGTGATTCCGGACACAGTCCCCTTGACCGTGGCTCCTGTCTGGAGGCGGCTGAAGAGCTCTTCGCGCTTGCGCGCGCGGTCCTCGTCTTCGGCGGCCTTCTGGCTGACGATCAGGCGGTTGCGCTTCCGGTTGACCTCGAGGATCTTCACCGGGATTCGCTGGCTGACCAGGGACTCCAGGCTGCCCGCGTACGCGCGCGCTACCTGGCTCGAGGGCAAGAAGCCTCGCAGGCCAAGGATGTTGACGATCAGTCCACCCTTGTTCTGCTCGCGGACGTCCGCGTCGATGACCGAGCCGTCGGCCTGCTTCTCAGCAGCGACGATCCACGTGGTCTCCGCCCGCGCCCGGCGCAGGCTGAGGACTACGTTGCCTTCGTCGTTCTCCGGCTGGAGAACGTAGACCTTGATCTGGTCGCCGGCGACGAGCCCGACCGAATCCAGGTCGCCGCGCAGGCCCAGCTCTTTGCTCGAAATGACACCTTCGGCCTTGGCGCCGATGTCGACCAGGACCTCGTCCGCGTCGACTCGAACCACGATCCCATCCACGATGTCCCCGTGGTTGGGGGTCTTGAAGGCTTCCTCCTCGTAGTGGAGGTAGTCCTCCATGGTCATCGCGTAAGCTGAGTCTTCGGTCCCCTCCTTCGATTCGGTCAGGACAGCACCAGACTCATTGGACAACGGACGTACCCCCTAAGAGTTATTGATGTGGTGTTGGTCGTCATAACGGCCTCCGCCAATACGAACTCACATTGTACCCCAGAACTTCGCACTAACCCTGAAAAGGTCGAGTGAGTTCGTGGTTGTCGATCAACCGCGTGCTTCCGATTCGCACGGCCAGCACGGCCAGCGTTCCCGGGCTTTGGAACGACTCAGGATCGACGATCTCGGCGTAGTCGACCCTCGCCAGCGGCTCGGCGTCGAGCCTGGCCCGAAGCACCTTACGAAGCTGTTCCGGCCGGCGCTCTCCGCTGGAATACGCCTCGGCGGCCAGGCGCAGCGCTGAGCTCAGGCAAACCGCCGCCTTGCGCTCCGCGGGGCCAAGGTAGGCGTTCCGCGAGCTCAGGGCCAGTCCGTCGGGCTCGCGAACCGTTGGCACGACACAGATCTCCACGCGCAAGTCGAGATCCCGGGTCATCCGTTTCACCACCGCCACCTGCTGCGCGTCCTTCTGTCCGAAATACGCCCGGTCCGGCTCGACGGCTGCAAAGAGCTTGGTGACCACTGTGGCGACTCCTTCGAAGTGACCGGGCCGTGCGGCCCCCTCGAGTGGATCTGCAACTCCGGAGACGTGAACGCGTGTGCTCGATCCGGGCGGATACATCACGTCAACGGCCGGGCGGTAGATGGCGTTGACGCCGGCCCTGCGCAGCAACGCAGCGTCGCGCTCGAGATCGCGCGGGTAACGCGAGTAATCCTCACCGGCTCCGAACTGGATCGGGTTGACGAAGATGCTGACGATAACGACCCGGTTCTCGCGGCGCGCTTCGGCGACCAGGCTGAGATGTCCGGCGTGCAGCGCCCCCATCGTGGGCACGAGTCCGATGTCGAGGCCGTCGCGGCGCCAGTGCCGTGACGCCTCGATCATCTTGTCGGGATATTCGAATACGGCGAGATGGCTATCCGGCGCCGTACTTGACCTCGTCTCTGTCTCCAGCGCTCGCGGGCGCGGCCGCGCTGACCGCCGGGGCGGCGCCGTTGGCCGAGTAAGTGTGCTCAGTCCCAGGAAACTCGCCGCTCGCCACGTCGCGAGCGAAGCGCTGAACCGCGTTTCCGATTTCCTCGGCGAGGTTGGCGTATCGCTTGACGAACTTTGGCGCCTTCCCCGATGTCAGACCGAGCAGGTCGTGGTAGACGAGCACCTGGCCGTCGGTCCCCGCGCCGGCGCCAATTCCGATTGTCGGGATATGAAGCGCCTGCGTGATGCGGGTCCCGAGCTCGCTCGGTACTCCTTCGAGGACAACGCTGAACGCGCCTGCCTCTTCGAGCTCCTTGGCGTCGGCGAGGATTCGCGCAGCCTGTGCCTGGCTCTTGCCCTGCACCTTGAACCCGCCCATCTGGTGGACGGATTGAGGTGTGAGGCCGAGGTGGCCCATCACCGGGATGCCGAGCTCGGTCAGGCGGCGGGTGATCTCCACCATGTGCCTGCCGCCACCCTCGAGCTTGACCGCGTGCATGCCGCCCTCCTGCAGAAAGCGCCCCGCGCTGGCGATCGCCTGCTCAACAGAGGTGTGGTACGACATGAACGGCAGGTCGCCCACCAGCAGCGCCTGGCGGGAGCCCCTCGCCACCGCCTTGGAGTGGTGGATCATCTCGTCGAGGGTCACCTGCAGGGTGGTCGGGTAGCCCAACATCACCATTCCCAAGCTGTCGCCGACCAAGAGGATCGGAATGCCTGCCTCGTCGAGGATCTTCGCGCTCAGGTAGTCGTATGCGGTGACTACAGCAAAGCGACGATGCTCGTCCTTGAAGCGCTGAACGTCTAGAACCGTTGTCACAGCCGCCGCCTCCTTCGGGTCGCTGCCTTTTGGGTCAACGCCCTTTGCATCCGCTCCGCCGCCGCAGGCTCCAGGCCTGCCTCCATTGCGATCTCGAGCGCGATCAAACCGAGCATACGGTATTGGTCCACCATGAGCGGCCCGCTTGACGCTCCGGCCGAGCCTGTGAGCTCGGCGAGAGCGGATACGTGACGTTCCACGGTTTTCACGTCACCTCGCCGCACCGGTCCGGTCAGCGCCCCGACCGGCCCGCGCTTGCGCACGGTCGTGAGCACGCCTTCTGTCAGCGGAAGCAACCCGGCGATCGCCTCCTTCTCACTCCAGCCGGCGAGCTGGAGCAGCTTGACAGCCGTGGCGAGCAGCACGTCGACGTAGTTCGAGGCGAACACCGCCGCGGCGTGGTAGAGCGCGCGCTGGCTGTCGCTCACATGCTTCGGTCGGGCGCCCACGGCGCGAGCCAGTCTGGTGAGGCGGCGAAGCAGTGCTGGAGTGCTCCCGTCGACTCCAACTACGGCACCAAGCAAGGAGTCCGGCGGGCGCGGTTCCGGAAAGGACTGAAGGGGATGGAACGAGCCGATGGCGTGTTTGGCTCGGAGCGGATCGAGGGCGTTCAGCTGCTGGGCGCCGCTGAGGTGCACGAAGGCGACAGTCCTTGGGATCCTCCCGCCCTCGTCCGCCAATCGCCCGGCAAAAGGCAACAGCGCATCGTCCGGGACGGCCAGGAACACCATTGCGTTGGGAAGCGATTCCAGGCTCCGGACCAGACCCGGGAGACCGCGTCGAGCCGGCGTCAGCAGCGCCGGATGCCCCGCTGCGTTGAACGCCGTCGCGAGCGTGCGGCCCAGGTTGCCGCGGCCGGCGACGAACAGCGGCTCGGGCGCTGGCGTGCTAAGAGGCGGTGGAGCTGGCGGGTGCTTCGGGCGCCTCGAGGGCGAGGAGCTCGTCCAGCTCTTTGCCATCGAGGGTTTCGACGACCTTCAGCTTTTCGACCACCACGTCCATCTGGTGGCGCTGCTGGGTGAGGATCGCCGTCGCGGTCTGGTAGCCATGGTTGACGATGCTGCGGATCTCCTCGTCGATGATGGCCGCGACCTCTTCGGAATAGTTCCTCTGCTCGCCGAGGTCGCGACCGAGGAAGACGAGCTCTTCGCGGTGACCCATCGCCACGTTGCCCAGCTTGTCCGACATCCCCCACTGGGTCACCATCCGGCGCGCCATCTGCGTGGCCTTCTGGATGTCGTTCTCGGCCCCGGACGTGATGTCGCCGAAGACGATCTCCTCCGCGACACGGCCGCCCATGATCCCGGCGATCTGGTCCATCAGCTCGTCGCGCGAGATGAGGTACTTGTCCTCTTCCGGCAGGCTCAGCGTCCAGCCGAGCGCCATGCCTCGCGAGATGATCGAAATCTTGTGCACCGGGTCGGTATGAGGAAGTGCCTTCATGACTAGAGCGTGACCGACCTCGTGGTAGGCGATGATCTCTTTTTCATGGTCTGAGATGCGCCGGCTCTTGCGCTCGGGGCCCGCGATCACCCGCGCGATCGCCTCCTCCAGCTGAACCATCCCGATCACCTTCTGGTTGGCGCGCGCGGCAAGAATCGCCGCCTCGTTGATCAGGTTGGCCAGGTCGGCGCCGCTGAAGCCGGGCGTCTGGCGTGCGAGCACGTCGAGGTCGACGGTCGTGTCCAGGGGCTTGTTGCGTGCGTGCACGTCGAGGATGGCGCGCCGGCCTTTGATGTCCGGCCGGTCAAGAGTCACATGGCGGTCAAAGCGACCTGGTCGGAGGAGCGCAGGGTCGAGCACGTCGGGCCGGTTCGTGGCCGCGATCACTATCACGTGAGTGTTCGTGTCGAATCCGTCCATCTCGACGAGCAGCTGGTTCAGGGTCTGCTCGCGCTCGTCGTGGCCGCCGCCCAGGCCGGCGCCTCGCTGGCGGCCGACAGCGTCGATCTCGTCGACGAAGACGATGCAGGGCGAGTTCTTCTTGGCCTGATCGAAGAGGTCGCGGACGCGGCTCGCGCCGACACCGACGAACATCTCGACGAACTCGGAGCCGGAGATCGAGAAGAAGGGCACTCCCGCTTCGCCCGCCACTGCCTTGCTCAAAAGCGTCTTGCCCGTTCCAGGCGGTCCGACGAGAAGCACACCCTTCGGAATGCGCGCGCCAAGGGCGACGAACTTTTCGGGGTACTTCAGGAACTCGACGATCTCCGTCAGCTCCTGCTTCGCCTCCTCCACGCCTGCGACGTCGGCGAAGGTGATGGCGGGCTTGTCGCCTGCGATCAGACGCGCGCGCGAGCGTCCGAATGAGATCGCCTGGTTGTTGCCGCTCTGGGTCTGTCTCAAGACCCACCACATGAAGGCGGCGATCAAGATCACGAGGATGATGTTCGGGAGCAGCACGCTGAGCAGATAGCTGCCGCTGTTGTTCTTGTCGAACCAGACATCGACGCCCTTGCTCTGGAGGTCGGTCAGCCATGTGGGGTTGCCGGTGGAGTCGGGCAGCACGACGTTGTGCTTCTTGCCGTCAGTGCCGGTGGCGATTCCGTCGGTGCCGCTGATCTCGAGCGATCTGACGTCGCCGGATTGGGCCGCGCTGATCAGCTTCGAGTAGTGCCAGTCGTTGGCATTCCCACCGCTCTGGAGCGACTGCCACGTGAACCAGAACACCAGGCCGAGCACGACGACCAGTGCGAAATAAAACAGGCTGGAGCGCGGGAAACGGCTCAACTCGACTCTCCTCGAGGTCTGATCGGCTTTTCTAGACTAGCAATTCTTGACGTCCAACGGGCCGGCATAGGAGAGATTGCGACATGCTGCGACGCGGCGCCTGAGACGCTGACCAAATCGGCGTCCACCGCGATCCCAGGCACCCAGGCAAGTCGCTCTCCGGCGAAAACCAACGGCCACTTGTCGCGATCTTCGCGCGGAACACGAGCGTCGACCAGGATGTCCTGCAGCTTGCGTGAACCCCGCCCGCCCGCCGGCCTCATGCGCAGGCCGGGCTGGCGAAACCCCAGCCGCAACGCGAGGCCTGGTCTCAGATGGGCAGCTTCGGGATCACTGCACCCGTTGCAGTGCTTGACGTCCAGCCGAGGCCGGATTTCGGTTGAGCTTGCAGGCGCCACAAATTCCATGTGCTGCCCCACGATACGAAAACGCAGACCGCCGGGTAGATCGACGCCGCGTCCTCCCCGGCCGCCGCGAGCCAACTTGAGCATGGAGCTGAGGTGGGCGCGCGACAGGCCCGGCTGCGTCCCACCCGCGTTCGAGTACAGAAAACGCATCACCTCGATCGCGACCGGCTCAGTCATGCGGGCCAAGTCGGTCGCGATGAGCATTCCGGCGCCGAGCACCTCCTGCGCCTCGCTCGCGATCGCCTCCTGCATGGCAGCGGCCTGCCGCGCGGCGGCGTAGAACCGCCGGCCGATGCCCGGCCTGTCTCGCTCGAGTGCCGGAAGGATCTGATGTCGAACGCGCGCCCGCGCGTACTTCAGGTCCGCATTCGCCGGATCCTCGTGCGCGCTGACTCCGCGCTGTCGTAGGAATTCGGTGACGTCCCTCCTCCAGACCGCCAGCATCGGCCGCACGTATGCCCCGCGGCTCGCCGGCATCCCACGCAAACCCGCCAACCCGCATCCACGCATGAGATGAAGCACGGCGCCCTCGACGAGGTCGTCCGCCGTGTGAGCCAGCGCGACCACATCCGCGGCGGCCTTGGTGCGGGCTCGTTCCAGGAATTCATATCTAAGGACGCGGGCAGCTGCTTGCACTGAGCCCCGTGGCATAGGCGCGTTGCGGCGCTCGCTCAGCAGTCCAACGCCGAGACCTGCGCACCTCGCGCTCACCTGCTCGGCGACTTTCTCCGAACCCTCGCGAAGCGCGTGGTCGAAGTGGGCTGCCGTCACAACGCACCCCAGTTCTTTGAG
>DATGVE010000146.1:0-40199 GCA_035300725.1 Candidatus Eiseniibacteriota bacterium
GGCCTCGGCCGCCTGACGCCTCAGGTTTGGCAGCGGTGTGAGGTTCGCCTCAACCTGCGCGCGAAGGTGCTCGAAATCGGGCGGCAGCGACAGCTTCTCGCCGAGGTGCTCCTTCGGTTCGTCGGAGGTGAATCCGGGGCCCTTGGTGGCGATCTCGAAGAGGACGCCACTCGGCTCGCGGAAGTAGATCGAGCGGAAGTAGAAGCGATCGATCACAGGCGTCGGGCTACCGCCGCCCGCGCTGACGCGGTCGCGCCAGCCTGAGTGGTCGGCCACGGTCGAAGACCACGCGATGTGATGCACGGTGCCCGCCCCGCCGAGGCCGCGTGCCGCGGGGGCTTTGTCGTAGATGTAGTACGAGCCGCGTCCAGATCCGCGTGACTCGTATGAGGTCGCGTCGGTGCTGGTGAAACCCAGCGTGTCGGTGAGGAGGTTCTTGCTGGCTTCGGGCTGGTTCGAGTAGGCCCGCACGCCGGCGAAACCCTGGAGGGCGAACTCGGCGGGGATCTCAGGGTGCTCGGCCACCAGCGGTTTGTCGGTTGTGGGCTGGGCCGTGAGCTCCAGGCCCAGGCCCTCGGGGTCCTCGAAGCCAAGGCGATCGCCCTCTCGGGTGGATTCGATCCCGGCTGCCAGCAGGCGCTTGGCCCAGAAGTCAAGGGCCTTCGGCGAGCCGACCCGCATCGCGATCGTGTGGATCATCCCTGCGCCGGCACGTCCGCGGACGAGGCCGGGGTACTCGAAAAAGGTCATGTCGGCGCCCGGGCTGCCATCCTCGTCCGCATAGAAGAGGTGGTAGACGGTCGGGTTGTCCTGGTTGACCGTCTTCTTGACCAGGCGCAAGCCCATCACGCCTTCATAGAAGAGGAGGTTTTTGGTCGCGTCGGCGGTGATCGAGCTGATGTGGTGGATTCCGTCCAGCTTTTCCATGTTCCATCTCTACCCAATAATTGGGCGGTTTTGTTCCGGCTCGTAACAGACCGGCGGGTTCGGGCGTAGAACCGGTACGAAGCTTGGACTCGGACCTGGCGGTGCGCCTCGAGCGGGCGAAGGCGGGCGACGGCCATGCCTTCGATGAGCTGCTGGCGCCCGTCCTCGACCCGGCGTTCCGGCTCGCGATGACGATGCTGAAAGACCGAGGCGCGGCGGAGGATGCGGTGCAGGAGGCGGCGCTGAAGGCTTGGCGCGCGCTCGGTCGCTTTCGGACCGGCGCCGAGCTGCGGCCGTGGTTCCTGGCGATAGTGGCCAACGAGTGCCGGTCTGCGCGAAGGGGCCGGTGGTGGCGGGTTTTGCGGTTTGGTGACGCGGGGCAGCTCGGGGGTGCGGTCGCGTCCGACCGGAGCTGGGCCGAGCGGATCGACCTGGGTGCGGCGCTCGACCGGCTGCCGCGGCATCACCTGCTCGCCCTGACCCTCTACTACCACCTGGATTTACCGATGGACGAGGTCGCCCGGGTGCTCGGCTGTTCGTCGGGCGGCGCGAGGCAGCGCGTGCACCGGGCGCTGGCGGCGCTGCGCCCCGCGATGGCGGTGGAGGTGGACGCGTGACGCCGGACGAACGTGAGGTTCGGCGGGCGCTGGAGGCGCGCAGCGGTGAGGTGTCGCCGGAGTTTCGGGCGCGGTTGAGCGGGGCTCTGCAAGACGGGCGTCCGTCGACGAATGCGATGCCGGCAGCCGCGGCGGCGATGGCGATCATCCTTGCGCTCGGGTCAGTAGGGATTTTGCTGATGGCGCGGGGCGCGAATCGCGTGTCGCATCAGGGGCCCGTGATCGTGACGAGCCCTTCGCCGACTCCAACGATCGTGCAGAAGGTCCCGATTTACGTGCCGTTGTTCAACCAGCTGAGCGCGCCGTCGGGCAACGTCGTGTGGGCGTGGGTCGCGGACGGCCGTCTGTACCGCTCGACCGATTTCGGCAACACATGGGAAGAGCGTTCGCAGCCTCCTGTGCCTCGTGTAGGTAATGCGGATTTCTCGTTCCTCAACGCCCAGGAAGGCTGGTTCTTGATCGGGGGCGCCAACCAGCCTCAATGCTTCGAAGGGAGGGCGCAAATCTGGCACACGACCGACGGGGCCGCGACTTGGCGAAAAGTCCCCATTGACGGGTGGAACCTGTCGTATACGTCCGACAGCGTTGGAGGGGAGACATGCAAGCAGGGGATTTCGTTCACTGACCCGCTGCATGGATACATTTCCGCATGGGGCGCAAACCGCCACCCGATCATTTACCGGACCCTCGATGGCGGACTGAATTGGGCCGGCGCCACGCTGACCGATCCACCTGGCTTCGTCACGCAGACGGGCACGTACCTTCGGCCGGGTCCGGTCAGCGCTTTTGGCTCCACCCTTCTCGTCTACGCGTGGAGCGAGCAGCCGGGCGAGTGGATGCCGGCGAGTGTGTATATCTTCAGGGCGACCGACCGGGGTTCAACCTGGAGCTACCTCGCCAAGAGTTTTGACATTGCATTCCACACCGTCACGTTCTTGACCACATCGCGGTGGCTTCAGATCGGCAACCAGGCGTCTGATCAAGAGACCACTGATGCGGGCAAGACGTGGCACCCGTTCACCAGTGACTACGTGGCGGCAGCGGGATTGCCCGGTGTGATTGCCTTCGGCGACGAGCTTGTCGGTTACAGCACTAATCGCGGTGGCATCTACAGAACTGTTGATGGGGGCGCTCACTGGGTGAAGGTCAAAACGCCGGGTACCTGAGCGGATAATCGGGCGCATGGCGATCAGGGTCGTGGGGCTCGATGGGGACGACACCCTGTGGCACAACGAGACCCGTTTTGTGTTGACTCAGACCGCCTTCAACGACCTCCTGCGTCGGCACGTCCCTGATGCGGACGTCGAGGGGCACCTCGCCGAGGTCGAGATGAAGAACCTCGGCATGTACGGGTACGGCGTGAAAGCTTTCACGCTTTCGATGATCGAGTCGGCGATCCAGCTGACCGGCGGGAAAATTCCCGCCTCGGACCTCGCTGTGATCCTGGGTTGGGGCCAACGGATGCTCATGGAGCCGACGGAGCTCCTCGACGGAGTCGAAGCGGCGCTGCGTGGGTTGAATGGGAGTTACGACCTGCTGCTGATCACCAAGGGTGACCTGTTCGACCAGGAGAGCAAGCTCGCGCGGTCGGGCCTTGCAGATCTGTTCGCGGGCGTCGAGATCCTGAGCGAGAAGAACGTCGAGTCATATCGCACGATCCTGGCGCGGCGAGGGATCAAGGCGGAGGAGTTCGTGATGGTAGGGAACTCGCTGAAATCCGACATCGCACCGGTCCTTGCGCTTGGGGCGAGGGCGGTGCACATCCCGTACCCCGTGACGTGGCATCACGAGGTCGTGCCGGAGGAGTCGCTGCCGAAATCGCGCTGGCATAAGCTCGAGGGGATTGCTGAGTTGGGTCGGTGGTTGGGTGAGCTCTAGCCCTTAGTCGTGCCGCCGCCCGTCATCAGCAGCCCGAGGCGATCTTCCGGCGCGTCCGCGGGTTCGATGCTCACGATCTTGCCCTCGTAGATCACTGCGATCCGGTCGGACAGCGAGCGGATCTCGTCGAGCTCCGCCGACACGAGGAGTACCGCGGTGCCTTCGTCACGTTCGGCGACCAGGCGCCGGTGGATGAACTCGATAGCGCCGATGTCCACGCCACGCGTCGGTTGGGCGGCAAGCAGCACGCGCGGGCGGCTCGCCATCTCCCTGGCGACGATGATCTTCTGTTGGTTGCCGCCGGAGAGGTTGCGCGCGGCCGTGTCGATGGTGGGAGTGCGGATGTCGAACTCCTTGACGAGGCGCCGGGCCCACTCCTTGATCGCGGCCAGGCGCAGCACGAGCTCGTGCCAGGAAAATGCGGGCGAACGCTGGCGGCCCAGGATGAGGTTGTCGGCGATCGAGTAGCCGAGCACGAGGCCCGTCCCGCGCCGGTCCTCCGGAACGAACGCGATGCCGGCTTCGCGTTCGGTGCGCGCGTCGAAAGAGGTGACGTCCTTGTCGCCGAGGAGGACGCGACCCCCGGTGGCGCGCCGCGTGCCGGCCAGCACCTCCATCAGCTCGCTCTGCCCGTTGCCCTCGACGCCGGCGATGCCCAGGATCTCGCCCTGGCGGAGCTCGAAGGAAACTCCCTTTAGCGCGGGCACGCCGCGGTCGGAGCTGGCGGTCAGGTTTTCGACTTTGAAGGTCACGTCCCCAGGCTTGGCCGGCTTTTTGTCCACGCGCAGCAGGACTTCGCGGCCGACCATCAGTGTGGCGATCTCCTGCTCCGTCGTGTCTTTCGTGACCAGGTGGCCGACCACCTTGCCGCGGCGCATCACCGTGATGCGATCTGAGATTTCAAGCACCTCGCGCAGCTTGTGGCTGATGAAGATGATCGTCTTGCCGCTCTTGACCAGGTCACGGAGGACGGAGAAGAGCTCCTTGCTCTCCTGCGGGGTCAGCACGCCGGTGGGCTCGTCCAGGATCACGATGTTCGCCCCGCGGTACAGCACCTTGACGATCTCGACTCGCTGCTGCAGACCCACGGGGAGGTCGCCGGTTCGCGCGTCGGGGTCGAGGCGCAGGCCATACCGCTTCGTCAGCTCATCGATCTCCTTGCGTGCCCGCCCATGGTCGTAAAAGCCCGGACCGGAGACCGGCTCGCGGCCGAGCATCACGTTTTCTCCCACCGTGAAAACGGGGATGAGCATGAAGTGCTGGTGGACCATTCCGATGCCTTGCGCGATCGCGTCCCGCGGTCCGCCGATGTGGGCGGGTTTGCCATCGATAAGGATCTCGCCCTCGTCCGGATGCAGCAATCCGTAGAGGAGATTCATCAGCGTGGACTTGCCTGCCCCGTTCTCGCCGACCAGCGCGAGGATCTCACCTCTGCGGACCTCGAGGTCGACCTTGTTGTTGGCGACGACGCCCGGAAATGCCTTGGTGATGCCGCGCATCTCGACCGCGTTCGTGTCGCTCATTCGGACCCCGGTGCGTACGGGACGCCGTCGGCGGCCGGCGGGATGCTCCGGCCCACGATGCCGGCGAGCACGATGAGCGTGAGCAGATAAGGCAGCATGCTCAGCAGATAGGGCGAGACGTGGATGATCGAGTTCGCGTCGTAGATCGCCTGGCCGAGCCCGAAGATCAGGCAGGCCACGAAGGCGCCGCCGGGCGTCCACTTGCCGAAGATCATCGCCGCGAGCGCGATGTAACCGCGGCCGCTCGTCATGTTCGGCACGAACGTGTTGGAGACGCCGATCGCGAGCAAGGCCCCGGCCAGGCCTGACAGCAGTCCACTCGTGATCACCGCGCTGTAGCGGATGGCGTAGACGTTGATGCCGGCGGTGTCGGCGGCTTGCGGGTGCTCGCCGACGGCGCGGATCCGAAGGCCGAGGCGGGTCCGGAACAGGACGACGTGCACCACCACCAGCAGGACCAGCGCTACGTAGACCACGACGTTCTGCTGGAACAGCACGCGTCCCAGGAATGGGATCGCGTCGAGCACCGGAATGTTCAGGATGGGCAAGAGCTCCGTCGGGCTGACGTGCCCGACGTCCTTCTGGCCGTAGAGGCGGTTGACTAGGAACACGGTCAAGCCTGCCGCGAAGATGTTGATGGCGATTCCGCTGACGATCTGGTCGGCGCGGTAGCGGATCGACACGACAGCATGGATGAGCGCCATCAGTCCGCCCGCGATGACGCCGACCAGCGCCCCGAGCCACGGGTTGTGCCAGGCCAGGTCGGCGACCACGGCGAAGAACGCGCCGGTGAGCATCATGCCTTCCATCGCGATGTTGACCACGCCGCTGCGCTCGGAGATGACGCCACCGAGGGCGGGCAGCAGGAACAGCACCGAGGCGGCGAGCGTGGCGTGCCACAGGTCGGCGGTGAGCAGCAGGTGGCCGATGTCGGAGAGGAAGTTCATGGTGCTCGGCTCAACCTTGGGATCCGGAACTTGATGGTGCTCAGGAAGTTGGCCGCGATGCTGAACAGGATCAGGGCCTGCAGGACCAGGACCAGGTTGCCCGAGATGCCGGCGTCGCTCTGCATCACAGCGCCGCCCGCGTGGAGCGCGCCGAACAGGATGGCAGCGAGGATGATGCCGACGCCGCTGCCCAGACCGAGCAGCGTCACCGCGATCGCGTCGAAACCGGTGGTGTCGCTGAAGTATTTGTCGGTGAGGTTGTGGTCGACGCCGGCGATCTGCACCGCGCCCGAGAGGCCGGCGAACGCGCCGGCGATGAGCATGGTGACGATGATGGTGCGCGGCACGCTCACCCCCGCGTAGCGGGCGGCGCGCTGGCTCTGGCCGGTCGCGCGAATCTCGTAGCCGAGGGGCGTACGCCAGAGGACAAAAGCGAAGAGGGCGACGGCTGCGAGCGCGATGAACAGCCCGGCGTGGACCCGGAAGACGCTTGACGGCAGCCCGAAGATGATGAGGCTGTTGTCCTGCGGCAGGAGCGTGGGCAACCGGGCGCCGGATCCGATCGACGCGGAGGCCGAAAAACCGTGAGGGGCCTGGAGCGGCCCGCCGACGATTAGAAACCGCATCAGCCACTGGGCGACGTAGTTGAGCATGATGGTGGTCACCACCTCATGCGCGCCCACGGTGGCCTTGAGCACTCCGGCGATGCCCGCCCAGAACGCACCGGCCAGGGCTCCGCCCAGGAGCACCATCGGCAGAAGGATTGGCGCGGGCAGGGTGCTGAACTGCGTGCCGATCGCAACACACGCAATGGAGCCCACCAGGAGCTGGCCTTCCGCGCCGATGTTGAACAGGCCGGCTCGGAAAGGAAGCGCGACAGCGACGCCGGTCATGAGCAGCGGCGTTGTGAACACGATGGCGTTGGACAGCTGCAGCGCCGGGTTCTCGCCCCCGCTGCAGATGAGCCCGAATCCGCCGCAGACCAGGCCCTGGTAGGCGGCGAACGGGTCGCCGCCGGTGACCGCGACTATGACGCCGCCGACGACGAAGGCGAAGATGACCGACCCGACGGGTACGGCCATCCCGCGTGCGATCCGGCGCATGGAGGCGAGTAGCGATGCTGCCACGATCCTTCCTATTGGATCAGGCGGCGGCGGTTAGGTGGGGGCGGGCATATGCCCGCCCCCCGATTCCTTTTATTACTTGGGGATGTCGGCGGGAGGGGTGAGCGTTCCGGCCTTGATCTTGGCGGCGAAGCTGTCGAGCTCTGTCTTGATGTCAGCGGGCAGCCCGCCGGGGAAGTTGTCGATGGCGTAACCCGCACCGTCGTTGGCGATGCTGAACGTCAGCGCTCCACCCTGGAAGTTGCCGGTGACGACGTTCTTGATCGCCGTGTAGGTGGAGACGTCCACCTTCTTGAGCGCGCTGGCGATGACCGACGGGTCGGCGTCCTTCTGGTCGGCGTCCACGCCGATGCTGTAGACGTGCGCCTGGCCTGCCGCCTGCAGAACACCGAGGCCGCAGCCGCCTGCCACCTGGAACAGGATGTCGGCGTTACCGGCGATCTGGTTGGTGGCGACGCCCTTGCACTTAGCCGGGTCCTGGAAGTCGTTCGAGTAGCCGATGAGGACCTTGACCATCGGGTCGTACTGGAGCGCGGCCCACTTGTAGCCGGCGATGTAGTGGTCGACGGGCGGGATGCTGATGCCGCCGACCGCGCCGATCACGTGCTTGTTCTTGACTGCCTTGCCCTGCTTCTCCAGCAGGCCGGCCAGGGCGCCAACCATGGCGCCGGCGTCCTGCTCCTTGAAGTAGAGCGACTGTACGTTGGAGTGCTTGAGGTCGTTGAACTTGGCGTCGGTGCCGGCTCCGTCGATGATCGCGAAGTGGACGTTGGGGAACTGCCCTGACACGGTGCCGACGGCCTGCTGCATGAGGAAGCCCACCGCGATCACGAGGTCGTAGTTCTTGGAGGCGAAGTTGGTCAGGTTGGGGACGTAGTCGTCTCCGCTCTTCGACTCGATCACGCTGGACTTGAACTTGAACTCGGCCTTGGCCCTCTCGAGGCCGAGGTTCGCGAGGTAGTTGAAGCTCTTGTCGTTGAGGCCTCCGATGTCGGTGACCAGACCGATGTTGTAAACCTTGGCGGGCGGGGCAGCGGTACCACCGCACCCTGCGAGCAGCGCCAGCGTCAACGCGGCTACGCCCAGATATCGAAGTCGCGAAAGACCCATACCAACATCCCCTTCACTACCAACCCGTCCACTGAAGCGGGGTCCGCTCCCTCGAAGCGGGTCGCTCCCGGATCGCGGAATTGTAGCCCAGACCTGTAATTTAGGCGCGAATGCATCCACTCGAGGTCATCGCCCGCAAGCGTGACGGTGGCGAGCACTCGGCCGAGGAGATCGAGCTCCTTCTGTCGGGCTTCCTGCGGGGCGACATTCCCGACTACCAGATGGCGGCCTGGCTGATGGCAGTGTGCATCCGGGGCATGAGCCGGGCGGAGACGCTCGCGCTGACGCAGGCGATGATCGCGAGCGGCGAGGTGCTCGACCTGAGCGGGATCGAGGGCGTGAAGGTCGACAAGCATTCGACGGGCGGCGTGGGCGACAAAGTGACTTTGATCGCGGCGCCTTTGGCCGCCGCCTGTGGGGTGAAGGTGCCGAAACTGAGCGGGCGTGCTTTGGCCCATACGGGAGGCACGCTCGACAAGCTCGAGTCGGTGCCAGGACTCACCGTCGACCTGGAGCCGGAGCGGTTCATCCGGCAGGTACGCGAGATCGGCATCGCGGTCGCCGCGCAGTCGCCCCGCATGGTCCCCGCGGACAAAGCCCTGTACGCGCTGCGCGACGTGACGGCGACGGTGCCGTCACTGCCGCTGATCGCGTCGAGCATCATGTCGAAGAAGATCGCCGCGGGCGCCGACGCGATTGTCCTGGACGTCAAGTTCGGGCGTGGGGCGTTCATGCCGGACGTGGCTGCCGCCGAGGAGCTGGCGGCGGAGATGGTGCTGCTGGGCGATGGCGCGGGGCGGCGGACCATCGCGCTGGTCACCGCGATGGACAACCCGCTTGGCCGATCGGTGGGCAACGCGCTCGAGGTGCAAGAGGCGCTCGACGCGCTGGCGGGTCATGGCGATGAGGAGCTGGTGCAGGTCTCGCTGACCGTCGCGCGGGAGATGTGCTGGCTGGCCGAGGTCGAGAAGGATCCTGGTGACGCGCTGCGCTCTGGCGCGGGCCGCGAGGTCTTCGTCCGCATGCTGGAGGCGCAGGGAGGGAACCTAGAGAAGGGCTTGCCGGTGGCGCCGGTTCAGCGGCCGTTGCTCGCTTCTTCCGCAGGGTACGTGGAGTCGATCGATGCGCTGGAGGTTGGGCTGGCTTGTCTCGAGCTCGGCGCGGGCAGGGCGCGCAAAGAGGACAAGGTCGATCCCGCCGCGGGGTTGGTGATTGAAGCGCCGGTGGGCGCACGGGTGAGCGTTGGCGATCCGCTTGTCACCGTGCATGCGCGCTCGGAGGAGCTGGTCGAGCGCGTCGCGTCGCGGCTGGAGAAGGCATGGCGGCTGCGCGAGACGCCGGTCAAGCGGCCCCCTCACGTCCTCTCGCGTGTGGATAAGGACGGGGTGACCAAGCGATAGGGGTCCCCGCGAACTCAAGGCGAAGCCTGCGAGTTCGTGGGGCTGAAGGCTCTATAGAATTCCCGGCGGGTGGGCGACGCCGCGCGCAGCGCATGAATAGGAAGTACCACGTCGGGCTCGCCAAGGGCGAGGTCGGCGATTACGTGCTGGTGCCGGGCGATCCGGGCCGCACGCCGATGATCGCGAAGCATCTCGAAGACGCCCGCGAGGTCGCGTTCAGCCGCGAGTACCGCACGTTCACCGGCTCGCTGGGCGGTGTGCCGGTCTCGACGATCTCGTCGGGCATGGGCGGGCCGGCGGTGGCGATCATGGTCGAGGAGCTGAGCGAGCTCGGCGTGCACACGTTCCTGCGCGTCGGCACATGCGGGGCGGCGCAGCCCGAGATCAAGATGGGCGACCTCGTCATCGCTCTCGGTTCCGTCCGCACGGAGGGGACTCCGAACGGCTATGTGCCGGCCGAATACCCCGCCGTGGCCTCAATCGACATGGTGAATGCAGTCGTGGCGGCCGCGAAAGCGTCGGGTGCGCGGCATCACGTCGGGATCATCCGCTCGGTGGATGCGCTCTACTCGGATCTGGTGCCAGACTCCATGCCGAGGCCGCACCTGCGAGACGAGCTGGAGATGTGGTCGCGAGCGGGCGTGCTGGGCAACGACATGGAGTCGTCCACGCTTTTCGTTGTGGCGCGCATCCGGAAGCTGCGTGCATGCACGATCAACCTGTGCGTGGACGAGCTCGGCGCGGGAGAGATCCATCATCTCGATCCTTCTTATATGGATCGCATGCTGAAGGTCGCGGTGGACGCGATCCGTCTTCTGATCGAACAGGACGCACGTGCCGCTAAAGGTAAGTAGCCACCCGCTCGTCGCCGACAGCCTGCGCGGCTTGCGCGACCGCGCGACCCAACCCGAAGAGTTCAGGGTGCTCGCGCGCAAGATCATCACGCTGCTGGTGTACGAGGCCACCGCGGACCTGCCGGTGGTGCACGGCACGGTGCAGACGCCGCTGAAGGAAGCGGATGCAATCTCGGTCGAGCAAGAGGTGGTCGCGATTCCGGTGCTCCGGGCGGGCCTGGGACTCCTTGGACCGGTGCTGGAGCTGTTGCCGCGAGTGAGCGTCGGCTACATCGGGCTGGAGCGGGATGAACAGACTGCAGTCGCGCGCATCTACTACGAGAAGCTGCCGGACCTGGTCGGCAAGGTGCCGCTTCTGCTCGATCCCATGCTGGCGACCGGCGGGTCGGCGGCGCGGGCGCTGGACCTGATCAAGGACGCGGGAGGGCGCAACACGCGGATGGTTTGCGTGGTGGCGGCGCCGGAAGGTGTGAAGGTGCTCGAAGAGCGACACCCGGAGGTGAAGATCTTCACCGCGGCGCTGGACGAGGGGTTGAACGACCGGGCTTACATCGTGCCGGGCCTGGGTGACTTCGGCGACCGGCTGTTTGGGACTGGTTAGCCGAACTTCGCGTCGTACGCGGTTTTGTTGCAGAGGCTGAGCTCGTCGTCGGTCATTCCCATCGCGGAAGCGAGCTCGAACTCGTGGCTGAGCGTGGTTTCGGCGACGGTGCGCGAGTCGGTGCTGATGGTGCATCGAACGCCGGCGCGGACGAGGCGCGGCAGCGGGTGCTGGTCGAGGCTCGGCACCGCCTTGCACTTCCAATTCGCGGTCGGGCAGAGATCGAGCACCACGCCCTCAGACCTGATGCGCTCGACGATGCGCGGCTCGTTGGCGCCGATCACTCCGTGCGCGATCCTCTCCACTCCGAGGTCGAGCGCCTCTTCGACATGCGCAGGGTCGCCTGCCTCGCCGGCGTGGCAGGTGAGCCTCAAGCCGGCGGCGCGCGCGGCCTCGAAGGCAGGGCGCTGGGGCGAGGCCCGGTAGCGAACCTCGTCGCCGGCCAGGTCGAATCCGACGACGCCACGTCCCGCGAAGCGACCGGCCTCGCGCGCGAGCGCGACGTTGTCCTCGGGTAAGTGGTCGCGCATGGCGCAAACGATGGCGACGGCGGTGATTGGCGCAGAGGCCAGGCCGGCGAGCACTGCGGCGATCACCTGGCGGACCGTGAGACCGTTGCTCAGATGCAGGCGCGGCGCCCAGCGGACCTCGAGGTAATCGACGTTCTCGGCGGCCGAATCCACGCACAGCTCGTACGCGATTCGCTCGAGCGCCGCCTCAGTCTGCATCACGGCGATCGCGTCGGCGAAGTATTTGATGTAGTCGGCCTGGCTGGGGCAATCGTCGGGAGCCACCATCCGAAGTCCCTTGCGACCTGCCAGCTCATCGGCGGTCGAGGTGCGCACCGCGCCATCGAGATGAGAGTGAAGCTCGGCTTTCCTCCAGCCGAGATACGCGCTTATGTCAGCGAATAGATATGCGGCAGCTCGCGATAGAGGCCAGCGTAGTCGAGGCCGTAGCCGATCACGAACCGGTCGGGGATGACGAAACCGCAGAAGTCGATGGTGACCTGCTGCACGCGGCGCGCGGGACGGTCAAGCAAGGCGGCGATCCTCAGGGATGAGGGACCCATCCTGCGGATGCGCTTGGCGATGACATTGACTGTGAGGCCTGAGTCGACGATGTCCTCGACGAGCAGCACGTGGCGGCCGACCAGCGGGCCGTCGACCATGTGCGCGAGCTGGAGCCGGCCGCTGCTGGTGGTGCCGCCGTGGTAGCTCGAAGCCCGCACGAACTCGAGCTCGGCAGGGATGGTGAGGCTGCGCAGCAGGTCGGCAGCGAACACCGTCGCGCCTTTGAGGATGACGACCATCACGAGCGGCGTGTCGATGTCCCTGTAGGTCTCAGAGATCTGGCGTCCAAGCTCGCGGACGCGACGCTTGATCCGGGCTGCGCTGATCATCGGCTTGCCGTTGCGGGGAGTCTCCGCGCTTTTTTCAGAGGTCTGGAGCGGAGCCGGCAGCGTCAGCACCTCAGGCATGCAGCTTAGATTTTAGACCCCTATGGGATGCCACACAGTCTTCATCTCCATGAAGGCCGTGATCAGGTAGGGACTGGACTCGTCGGATGCGACTTTTATCACGCGTTTGACATTGTCGGCGGCCGCGGCCTCGGCGGCTTTCATTTCGTCGGGGGTGCAGCCGGCGACGTCGATCGCGTTGACGTCCATGTGCGAGGCGAGCCATGGCAAGAGCTCTTTGCGCTGCCCGCTGAGCACGTTGACGACGCCGGCGGGAAAGTCACTGGTCGCGAACACTTCGCCGAGAGTGAGCGCGGGCAAGGGTGCTGACTCTGGGGCGAGGGCGACGACCACGTTGCCGCCGCACAGGGCGGGCGCGATGCGCCGCACCAGCCCGGCGAGTGCGGGCTCCTCGGGCGCGACGATGCCGACCACGCCCGTCGGCTCGGGGAGCGTGAAGTTGAAGTAGGGCCCTGCGACAGGGTTGACGGTGCCGGCGATCTGTGGAAGCTTGTCCGTCCAGCCGGCGTACCAGACGAGAGTCTCGACGGCCTGTTCGACTTCGCGCTTGGCCTTGGCGCCGCCGCCAAGCAGCTCGGCGAACTGCGCGGCGCGGCTGTCCAGCATCTCGGCGGCGCGGTAGAGGATCTGGCCGCGGTTCATCGCGGTGCGTCCTGCCCATCCGTTGAACGCTGTTCGCGCCGCGCGGATCGCGTCGCGGAGGTCCTTGCGCGAACCTCTGGGGACGTTGACGTTTCCGTCGGGCTGATAGGCGCGCCCGGACTCGGAGCGCACAAATTCTCCGTTTAGATAGAGCTTGTACGTCTTGCGGACTTCCATCAGTTGAGGTCCAGATATGGGGCGAGACCGTGGATTCCGCCCTCGCGGCCGAAGCCCGATTCCTTATAGCCGCCGAAGGGTGACGTCGGGTCGAAGCGGTTGAAAGTGTTCGCCCACACGACTCCCGCGCGCAATCTTTCCGACATCCAGAGGATGCGCGATCCTTTGTCGGTCCACACGCCGGCCGACAATCCGTAAGGGGTGTTGTTCGCCTTCTCCACGGCCTCGGCCGGCGTGCGGAAGGTGAGGACGGAGAGGACAGGGCCGAAGATTTCTTCGCGCGCGATGCGGTACGACTGGCTGACGTTCGTGAAGAGAGTCGGCGGGAACCAGAAGCCTCGCTCGGGCAGCTTGCACTCGGGTTGGTAGAGCTCGGCGCCCTCTGCCACGCCTGACTCGACCAATCCCTGGATCTTCTCGAGCTGGGCGCGTGAGTTGATCGCGCCGATGTCTGTGTTCTTGTCGAGGGGGTCGCCGAGGCGCAGCGTCGAGAGGCGCCTTTTGAGTTTCTCCATGAGGGGCTCGGCGATCGACTCCTGGACCAGGAGGCGGCTCCCCGCGCAGCAGACGTGGCCCTGGTTGAAGTAGATCCCGTTGACGATGCCCTCGACGGCCTGGTCGAGAGGCGCGTCCTCGAACACGATGTTGGCGGCCTTGCCGCCGAGCTCGAGGGTGAGCTTCTTGCCGGTGCCGGCGAGGTTGCGCTGGATGAGCTTTCCGACCTCGGTCGAACCGGTGAAGGCGACCTTCTTGACGGCAGGGTGGCTGACCACGAGCGAGCCGGTCTTGCCGGCGCCCGTGACGATGTTCACGACTCCAGGCGGCAGCTCGGCCTGCATGCAGATGTCGGCGAAAAGCATCGCGGAGAGGGGTGTCGTTTCGGCCGGCTTGAGTACCACCGTGTTGCCCGCGGCGAGCGCAGGTGCGATCTTCCAGGCGAGCATCAGCAGCGGGAAGTTCCAGGGGATCACCTGGCCTGCGACGCCAAGCGGTCTGGGTTTGCGGTTGGGGAACGCCCACTCGAGCTTGTCGGCCCAGCCTGCGTAATAGAAGAAGTGGGCGGCGCTGAGCGGGATGTCGACGTCGCGCGATTCCTTGATGGGCTTGCCGCCGTCCATCGTTTCGACGACGGCGAGCTCTCTTGCTCTTTCCTGGAGGATTCTCGAGATTCGGAACAGGTATCGGGAGCGCTGAGAGGGGGCGAGGTGCGACCAGGACTCGAATGCTTTGTCTGCGGACTTGACGGCGCGGTCGACATCTACTTCGTCGGCTTCGGCGACCTCGGCGAGCTTTTTCTCGGTCGCGGGGTTGATGGTCGGGAAATGTCTCTTGCTGTGGGGCTCGACCATCTTGCCGCCGATGAAAAGGCCGTAGCGCGGCTGGATCTTGACGTGGTCGATCGCTTCGGGGGCGGGCGCGTACTCGAAGACCTGCTTGGCGAGCTCCGCGCCTTGCTTCTTGGTGATCGCCATCAGTCGATGGTGAAGTAGTCGCCTGACTGGTACACGCCGGTGCGCTCCTTCTCGATCTGCATCAGCACGTCGTTGAGCAGCGTGGAGGCGCCGAGGCGGAAGAGATCGGGCGTCATCCAGTCGGAGCCGAGGGTCTCATAGAGAAGGACGAGGTAGGCGATCGCCTGCTTGGAAGTGCGGATGCCGCCTGCGGCCTTGAATCCGACGGGCCTTCCCGTTTCTCTTACGAAGTCACGGATGGATTCCATCATCACGAGGCTCACGGGCAAGGTTGCGGCAGGCTGCACCTTGCCAGTCGAGGTCTTGATGAAGTCGGCACCGGCGGCCATGGCCAGGATGCTGGCACGTCTTACGGCGTCGTATGTACCGAGCTCGCCGACCTCCAGGATGACTTTCAAGTGCGCGTCTCCGCATGCCTCCTTGATGGCGACGATCTCGTCGTAGACGCGCTGGTAGTCGCCGGAGAGAAAGGCGCCGCGGTCGATGACCATGTCGATCTCGTGCGCGCCTGCTTGGACCGCTTGTTCGGTTTCAGCGACCTTGATCGAGGTGAAGCTCTGGCCGGACGGGAAGGCGGTCGCGACCGAGGCGACTTTGACGGTGCTTCCCTTGAGGTGTTCGACAGCATCGGCGACGCGCGCGGGGTAGACGCAGATGGCCGCCACGCTTGGGATGGTCGCGTCGCCGGGTTTCGGCCGGATCCCCTTGGCGCAGAGCGCCGTCACCTTGCCAGGAGTGTCCGAGCCCTCGAGCGTAGTCAGGTCGATGCAGCGGACCGCGAGGTCGAGCGCCCAGAGCTTGGAAGACTTCTTGATCGAACGCTTGGCGAGGGAGGCGGCGCGCTCGTCGGCGCCGACCTCGTCCACGCTGCGCACGCCGCGCATCAGCGAGCCCAGGTGAGTGAGCGAAAGAGCAGTGGCCACCACTGGCATTATGCGACGGGGTTGCCTAGGCTCTGGGGATGGGGCTCTACGAGGGGCGGTGGCCGCCTTCCGCTCCGGGGCGACCGGCCGGGCCGACGACCTTGCGCTCGAGCTGTTGAGGCAGGCGCGCGATGACGGTGACGGCTCAGGTGGGCCCTAGCTGATCAGCTCGTCCGCGAGCAGGTCCATGAGCAGGCCGTCGTGCCAACCGCCGTCGTCGCCTCGTTCGTAACGGCGCATCACGCCGACCGGTTTGAAACCGACCTTGGAGTAACAGCGGATGGCGGCCGCGTTGTCGGCGGCTGGGTCGATAACCAGGCGGTGGTGGCCGCGATCGACGATGAGGTGCCGGGCAAGCGTGCGCACGGCGTCGGAGCCGATTCCGCGGCCGTGCACGGCGGGGTCGATGTAGATGTCGATGCTTGCGTGGAGGTAATCGGGCTCCGTTTCGGCTTGCCACTGGATCGCGCCGACGATCTCGCTTTCGTGTTCGACGACGAAGGTCTCGACGTCGGGTTGTTGGAGGTCTTCGGTTACCGCTTTCGTCATGTCATTGCCCCCACGCCACCATCTATGCACCTGTTCGCTGGTCCGGATCCGGGCCAGCTCCGGCACGTCCGCTGCGGTGGGCGGGCGCAGCGTCACCCGCGCGCCCTGCAGCGTTGTCACCTTGGCCTACCCTGTGCGCTGTGCGAATCGATTCGATGGCGAGCGCGAGGTGGTTGCGCGCGCAAAAGCTGAGCACGTGGCGGCGGCGGCCGCCGCTGAACATAGTGATGGCGTATGCCGCGAGTCATGCGTCCGATCATGCCGCGGGACTGGCGTTCAACGCGTTCCTGTCGATGTTTCCGCTGGTCCTCGGACTCATCGCGCTGGTCGGTCTGTTTCCGCAATCGGACGAGATCAAAGGCGCGGTCGAGAAGGTGCTCGTGGTCGCGTTTCCACCGAGCGAGCAAGCAGGAATCCTGAAGAGCTTCCAGCACGCGAGGTCCTCAGCCGGCACGTTGGCAGTCGCGTCTGTTCTGGCGTTGGTGTGGAGCGGGACCAACCTCTTTGCGTCCATGGAGTTCGCGCTGAACCAGATCTACCTCTCCGCCACGCGGTCATTCTGGCGAAACCGATTGATGGGGCTGGCGATGCTGGGTGTCTTTCTGGTCGCGGTCGGGGTGTCGGTCGGAGCAAGCACTGCGATCGCCGCTGCGCCAGAACGCACGATCGTCGGTTTCATCATCGGCGCGTTTGTCATGGCGGTGGTGCTGCTGATCATCTACCGGTACGTTCCAAACCGAAAGAGCCGCTTCTCGGAGCTGTGGCCGGGAGCGCTGACGGCCGGCGTTTGCATCGAGCTGCTCAACTTCGCGTTTCCGACCTATGTCCAGCTGACTCATGGGGTGGCGACATACGGACGGAGCTTCGGATTCCTTTTCATCCTGGGCACGTGGACCTACTTCCTGAGCATGTTTCTCTTGTTCGGGGCGGTCATGAACAGGATGCGCCTCGACAAGAGTCGACAGCAGAGCAAGGACCAGTAGGCCGCGCCTGGCGCGTCAGGTCAATCGTCGCAGTTGTCGTTTCCCTCGCCGTCACCCTGTGCCTCGCAGGAAGGCTCGAAGTCGTAAGTCTTCGTTCCGTGACCATGGACTCTGATCATGAAGGCGTCTACGTTTCCCTTCCACGCGTTCCAGCCGCCTCCCGCCTTGAAGAGGAGAGTCCCGTTGATGGACGCGTCGGGCCAGTTGGTCATCACCTGGTTCCAGGTGCACGGGTGGCTCTGATCGCACAAACCGCCCGAGCTTGTGGGTTTGCTGGCCCACCACTTTCCGCGCATGGGGCTCAACTGCTGCCAGATCCCGCTCGCTGGTGCGGGGTTGCCGTTGCCTGGTTCGAAAACGAGGCGTCCTTGCCAGCCGGTGTCGGCAGGGTGGTATCGCACGTTCAGCTGGAAGGGCATCGCGTGGCTGGAGTCGGTCTCGTAGGTCCAGTAGCTGAGGTGCGTGATGGCAGCCAGCTTGGTTCCGTTGAAGGTATTCGTGCCGAGCGCCTGGCGATCATCGGCGTTGGCGACACCGATCTCTGCGCTGCCCGAGCCCAGAGGCGGGCGGCCGGGCCCCGAGACCATGTGACCCGCGCCAGGTCCGTTGGTGTTGTCGTTGAAAAAGAACCAGCCATGCATGTGGTTCGGGCTCACAACGACGGCCTCGCTTGCAGAAGCCGGAATGGCGAGCACGACCGACAACCCGACGGCGGCCCAAATGGCAAAAAGAGTACGCAGGCGCATGAGTCCACACCCCCGTTTCATCGACTTACCCCCAGACGAGCCGGATGCTCAGCGCTTGAATATTAGGGCGGGCCAGGTGAAATGGAAAGCGCCTGACTTGACAAATACCGCGGCGGTCCAGGCGATCCATGTGATCTCGAGAACCACTCGAATCCAGACAGGTCCGACCGGAAGAGGCAGGAGGACGACGCGGGTGTCGACGGCCTCGAGGAGTGCGGCGACCCCGAGCAGAACGGTGAACATGGCGAGCCGCCTGGTCGGCATCAGCGGAACGGCTGCAAGCCAGCCGATCCCCAGCATCGCGACGCCGGGCGCGGCGATGTAGTAGAACTGCTCGACTGCGGCAAGCAGGAGAAGGATTGAGCCCAACGCCGGGGCAGCGACCGCCGCAAGTGCGAGCGGTCCGCGCCGGTCTCTCAGGCGACTTAGCCAGGCAAATAGAAATACCAGCAGGGCAAGCTGAAGGGCGGGAGCGAGCAGCTGGACGGTGATCGAGGCCGCGGCGGCACCGGGGCGTTGAGGCGTGTCAAACCAATCGCATCCCGCCGGCAGGGTCGATGTTGGGAGGTCGTAGCCGGCACAGTCGACGAAGAGGACCAGTTTGTTGGGGTCGGCGATCAGGCGGTGCGGGCTTCCGTCGGGGCAGGCGGGGAAGGCCAGCGGTTCGACCGCGTCGCCTGGGGCGGTCTGCCAGCAGTTGCCCTCTCCCTGGCCATCCCAGAAAAAGTCCAGCCCGTTCGGCAGGCGCTCGCCGTTAGCGCTGGTGCCCATGTGGTTGCCGAGGTAGGTGTTGAAATGGGACGTCTCTCCCTGCGAGGACCACGTGAAGTCGTTGCGGACCAGACCCGGAACCCAGGTCTGAACAAAACCGATCTTCCAGTTGTCGTAAATCCAGTTCTCCCGGAAGAGGTTGTAGTTGCCTCCGATGACGAGAATCCCGGAGCCGACAGGTACCGGAACAGCCGGACAGACGACGCCTCTTTCGATGCCCTGCTGCGTGTATGGGCGGGCGCAAGTCCCGTCGCGGACGTTCGGGTAATAGTTGGAGTTGTTGCTGTGGATGAGGTTGTGCTCGAACAGAGCATGGTTCTGGGGGAGGCCGGGATGGTTTGGGAAAAGGCTGTCCATCGATGCGCCGCCTGTGTTGTGGTCGAACTCGTTGTCGTGGACCCAGACCGAGTCACCCCCGGTCCCCGAGTACCCGAGGAGGTTGTCGTGACTGTGGCAGCCGGTCACCTCGATCGCGTATCGCAGCACGCTGGAGCCACGTCCGCGGTTGATGTCGGACGTGCCGCCCGGGTAGATACCTGAATCGCCGTTGCCGTAGGCCTCGCATCGGGTGAAGAGGCCGTGGTCGGCGGCAAAGGATAGGAAGCCGTACTCGGTGTTCCAGCGTCCAACGACTCGGTCGAGGACGAATCCGTCCGATTCGAGGACGTAGATGGCGTTGAAGGTCGACCGCTGTGCGGTGAAGTTCCGCAGGTAGAGGCCGTTCGTCCGATCGCCTCGAATCACGTTGAGTTTGCGGAACTGAGCGTCGAAGACGACATCCGAAGGCGTTGCGCCAGTGCCCTCGATCTGGAGATTGGTGCGACCGAAGATTCCGACCAGGTTCTGCTGATGGGGACAGGCCTTCTGCTGCTCATAACTCAAAATCTGGTAGCTGGACTTTCGCGGTGCGGGCAAGTGGGAGCAGGAGTCCGGTTGTGGCGCAAGACTGGGTTCTTCCAAGTAGACGCCGGGCAGGACGAGAATCGTCATTCCGGGACCGCCGACGTGGTCCACGGCTGCCTGGAGGTCGCGATACCCGCTCGCGAGGCACTCCGCATACAACGTGCGGTTGTAGTCCCGGAGTTGGGTCGGGAAGGCGGCGATCCGCCTTTCGAAGTCGGCAGCGTCGTCCTTACAGATGACGAGATGGGCACTGGAAACGCGATAGGCGGGGACGCTCCCTGTTCCGTCCGGAGGATTGGTGGGTCGTTCGTAGTGGGCCTCGGTGGCGCCCGGCCACAACGAAAGAGCTGTTGCTGCAAGGAGACTGAGCAGAACGCTCGAGGCGCGACGGCGCAGCACGCCCGCACTATCGCATGGGCGGATGAGATTGACTACGGCGGCAAACAAGGAGTGAGACGCGTCTTCCGTCGCGCGGGCGTTCGAAAAACTATGGTGCTCGCGCAGGGAATTGAACACCTGAACCTTGGGACCAAGAGGCGATTGACTGTCACAGAGCGCCCGGAAGTGTTACAGCCTGCACCGGGTAAGCGGTCAAAACTCGCCGGGCCAATTCGCACACTGCTCCAGACGTCAGCGCTGCAGGCCCTTTCGACTCCGGCGATCCAAGTGGCTCAGCCAGGACTGAGCTACGGGGGCCCTGGCGCCTAGGTACCCGGTTAGGACGGGCGCTTTTCCTTCACCACCGGCTTCAGATTGCCTTTCAGCGCATCCTCATACGCGGCCCACAGCACCCCGTACGCCGCCACCAGGCCTTCGGGTCGGGGCTGGCTCAGTGCAACTTCGAAGCGCTTCGCATACGCGTGGTCGCCCAGTTCATCTCGCAGCAAGGCTTGAGTCTGCGCCTCCCATTTCGACGCCGACGCGAGGTCCTTGCGCTTCTCAATCATCAGCCGGCCCCGGCTCATCATTTCCTCCAGGCGCGCGACGAAACCGTGCCGGTCGAAATCCTTCGGCGCGCGGGGCGGGCCCTCGCGGCTTACCGCCCTCCATTGGACCGGGCGGCCATATGACGGGGCCGAAGCGGATGGGCGCCAGCCAACAGCTGCCCGCTGTCGGTCGTATGTCGCGCGTTTGGTGCTGTTGGTCAGAACGTCGTGCGCCAAGTTGATCAACTTCGCATGCTCGAGCGCGTCCGGATGGTTGCCTCGGTCAGGGTGCCAGTACTTGAGCTGCCGCCGCCAGGCGGCGTGCAACTCCGTCTCCGTTGCGTCAGGCGGGACGCCGAGCACGAAGTAGTAGTCGGCTAAGGGACGGCGGTCGTTAGGCGAGGCCGCACCTCCTTCGTCTCACCCGAAGAACCGGGCTTTGGAAGCGCAGTCTCGCACGGCGGCCGAGGCTTGTGGCAAGCCCAACGCCGCGGGGATAATAGTTATCCAGACAGCCGCGCTAGCCAGACGTGCATCGTGTGCCGGCTGACTCCCAAATCCCGTTGCCACCTCGGTCACCGTGCGACTGGTCGCGATTACAGCCAGGACCGCCTTGTACCTCTGTTCAGCCGCGCTCATTTCCCTCATGGCCGGGGAGTGTCGCGAAGGTTCCGAAGTAGCTGTAGCGAATCAGCCGAAGGTCTGTAGCACAGCCCGAAGGCGTTTTGTCGCCTAGCAGCCGAACTTGCACATTTCTAGTGGTGCTCGCGCAGGGAATCGAACCCTGAACCTTGGGATTAAGAGTCCCCTGCTCTGCCAGTTGAGCTACGCGAGCACGATGAGATGAGAGCCGAGAGTCGATTCTAAGGAACGCGGGCCATTAACAACCTGGGTTTCTGTGGTCGGGCGCCCAGGCTATGTTGCCTCACGTGGCTGCGCGGGTTCCGCTCGATGTCGACCTCGAGGACAGGTTGCTATACGGTTTGACACCCACGCGATTGGCGTACCTGGTCGTCGCACTGGTCTCCGGATTTACGCTTTGGTCGTCGCCGTGGGCGCCCACAGTGGTGCGCGGGGGCGCTGCGTTGCTGGCCATTGGGATCGGCGGCGTCGCCTCTTGGGGGCGCTGGAAAGGCCGATCGGCGGACCTCTGGTTGGTCGATATCGTGCTCTTCGTCGCTAGATCACATCAAGTGACGTGGAATACGTCATGGCTGCGAACGCCTCGACGAAAAGCCTCTCGGCAGCCGTCATCAGGCCATCCCACGGAGACTCTCGCCGCCGCAACGTGATCCCAGACGTGAATCTCGGATTGTTCAGAGTCCTTTCTCGTCCACCGTCAGTGCTGTGGAAGGGACCGCCCACGAAGACGCTCCTCAAAACCGGGTCGCTCGGTTTTGCCGGGGCTGCGGACGCCGATCGTATGCGTTGGATCAACTCGTTTCGCCACATGCTCGACGGACTGGACGGTCCAATGCAGGTTCTAATCGAAGCCGTTCCAGGTTCCGGCACGGAAAGTTCCGCTCAAGCATCGCCGATCGACTTCGATGAAATGCGCGGAGCAGACGTGGCGTTCGTCGATCAGGTAGCGCAGTCACCCTCTTCGCATCGATTTGAGACGGCGCTGATCACCTCAGAAGCGCAGGCCAAGCGTCTGGAACTGTTGCTTCGTGAGATCGATGTGCCGTTCGACGTCTCCGCACCCAACATCCAAACTTGCTTTGGCAAGGAGCTTGCCAACCGCTTTCAGCACCCTCGCGGCCACAGTCGAACCTGGTATGTGGAACGCCTGCCCGGCACGGAGCTCGAGGCCGGTTGGCTTTTCCGGCTCATCCCTCCCGGCTTGAATGTGCGGCTGGCCTGGCACGTCAATCCGCTACCAGTCGCCTGGATCGTCGAGTATCTGCAGCGCCAACTCATAAACATGAGGGCCACGCGTCTGATCAACCACGACGCGGGGTCGCCTGATCCACTTCTTGCGGGCGCCCTCCCGAACGCCGAGGATCTTCAGCGCCGGTTGGCCTCGAGCCAGGACAAGGCCTTCCACGTTGCTGTCTACCTAACTTTGACAACCGCGACGCTGGACGAGCTGGAGACCGGAACCATCAGGGTGGAGTCCGCAGCTCGGGCAGTTCTCTGCCAGCTCCAACCCTGCAGTTTCCGCATGTTCGACGGCTACCTCGCCACCCAGCCACTGGGCTTAGATCGCCTGGAGCGCAAGCGTGTGCTGGATACGAGCGCACTCGTCACCTTCTTTCCCTGGCTCGAGCCCGAACTGCAACAGCCCAGCGGGTTCGTGATCGGCCGCAACCTTGCGACGGGAGCACCTGTGCTGGTCGACCCGTTCGACCAGCGACGCTACGCGAACGCAAACATCGGAGTCTTCGGACATTCCGGTGCCGGCAAGACCTACCTACTGTCAGCGCTCGCGCTCGGCGCTCTTGGCCGAGGCATTCAGGTGTACGTCATCGACCCGGAGCACGAGTACGGCGAGATGGCCAGAACGCTCGGCGGTGTTGACGTGGAGCTCGCCCTCGGTTCGGGACACGCGCTCAACGTCCTTGACCTGCGGCCCTCCGACAACCGAGACGAGGCGTGGCTCGGACCAGCCGCCGCCGACGCGGTCGATCTCTGCTCGACCATCTGCGGAGGACTTGACGAGGCAGAACGGGCTTTGCTGGAAAGCGCCGTCCGCGCAACCTACGGCCAACTCGATCAACCGGTATTGCGCGACGTAGCCGACCGGCTGCCAAAACGCTCGCGCGTGGCCACGATCCTAAATCGTTGGGTTCACGGGAGCCTCGGCCAGATGTTCAGCGCGCCGACCAACGTCGATCTCGAAGCACCGATCGTCACCTTCGGAATGCGCGAGCTCCGCGACGAGATGATCGCTCCGGTGCACTTCCTGCTGGCCGAAGCGCTGTGGTCACGAATCAAGCGCAAGTATCACCGCCGGATGCTCATCATCGACGAGCTCGGACTTCTATTCGAAGATCAGACCATCCGCCGATTCGTCGTCAACCTCGCGCGAAGAATCCGGAAGTACGACGGCTCGTTGGTCTTCGCGACCCAGAACCCAGGCGATCTTCTGAGCTCAGATCAAGGAACGGTAGTGGCCACGAATCCGGCCGTCGTTTTCTTCGGGGCACAACGGCCGGGCGAGGCAGCCAAGCTGCAGGAGACATTTCATCTGAGCGTGCGACAGCGGGCATACCTCGAAGCCGCTCAGCGCGGTGACTTCCTGCTCGCAGCGGGCCCCGAACGACTGGCGGTCCAGGTGAAGGCGCCGCCCTGGCAGGAAGAGACCATGCGTCGTGGGCGTGCGAAGGTTCGATCCCCAGCCTGAACGGGTAGGCTTATTTCCGACCGTGCCGCGAGTTCTTCACTACCGATTGAATAGGCTTCCCGAGCAGCGCCTCGAACGCGTCCACGCCCAGTTCGAGTCTCTTGCCGCGGCACGCACATGGCGCTGCAATCCGCCGTGGGTGGCGAGCTCGCAGTCACGCGGTTTTTTTGAGATGGAGTACTTCCGCCACCTTCGAAACCACGAGCCAGAGGTCAGTGCCGCCGGCTTCGTGAAGATGGCCGGTGACGAGACCGACGCGCTGATGATCGCCATCTTCATGAGGGACCTCAGCGCCGAGTACGGAATCAATACGTCTATTAGAGACGAGGATCACCCGCTCGCCAAGCTCCGACGCCTCGAATTCCAATCCGGCCGCTTGCCAGACGGTCAGGCACTCGAAGACGTGCTCGCCAAACGACCCGTGATCAAGAAGATTCTGGGCGAGCGCATCTTTTTCTATCCACCGACGTTTCGACTTCACTCCCAGGCCCCGCCAAGTCCGGAGTGGGCCTACTCGCTGTGCGGCATCCGCGCCTACGCCCCGACGCTCATGGAGGCTGAGCAAGAAGCGCTCAAGATCCTCAGAGGCTTAGGGCACCTTGGCAGCTGAGAGCCCGCCGGCAATCGCAGGGACAGTCGTCTCGGCAGACGGGACAAAGCTCGCTTTCCGGGCCTGGCCAATGCCTGGCGCCGACGTCACTTTCGCCGTGGTGCATGGCTTCGGCGAGCATTCCGGCCGCTACGAGCGATTCGCTACAGGGATGGCCGCGCACGGCATGAGCACGTACGCGGTGGACCTGAGGGGCCACGGCAATAGTCCCGGCCAGCGCGGCTACGTTGATTCGTGGTCCCAGTGGACCGACGATGCGTCCGCCTTCGCCAAGCAGATCGAGGCGATCGCCGGCACCGAAGTTGTTCCCCTCGGCCACTCTTTTGGGGGCGCGACCGTGCTCAGCGCGGTGCTAGCTGGAAAGCTGCCCAAGAGCAAACGCTTCATCGTCTCCTCCCCTGCGCTCAAGTTGAAGGTCGCCGTGCCCGGCTGGAAGATCACGCTCGGGAACGCAATGTCAAAGGTGATGCCGAGGTTCGCGCTGGACGCCCCCGCGCACGGCTCGCTCCTCTCTCGGATTCCCGAGGTGGCCGAGGCCTACAACCATGACCCGTTGGTCCATGGCAAGATGTCCAGCCGCCTGTACACCGAGTGGCAACAGGCCACCAGGGACATCGTCGCCGGAGCCGGCCAGGTCAAGATCCCATTCCTGATCCTCGCGGGGTCTGATGACAATCTAATCGACCCCGCCGGCAGCCGCGACCTGCACGCACAAGCGCGGTCGATGAGCGAGTTGCGGGTTTTCGAAGGAAGATTGCATGAACCGTTCAACGACCTGGGCAGCGAGGAGGTCTTCCAGGTGATCGCGGACTGGTTGCGCAAGACGTGACCCTCGATCCCGGATCGTGGATCTCCTGGATCATCGTCGGCCTCATCGCCGGCGCAATCGCAGCGAGGGTGGTGGCCGGCCGTGGATTTGGCTGCATCGCTGACATCGTCGTGGGTGTGGCCGGCGCCTTGATCGGTGGTTTCCTCCTGGGGGCGATCTTCCACGTCACAGGCACCGTGGGTTTCTGGGGAAGCATCATCGTGGCGTTCATCGGCGCCGCGGTGTTGTTATCCGTTCTGAAGCTTATTTCGGGCGGTCGCCTCTAGCTCGCGGCCGCGGCTTTCCCAGCGACAGGCTCGCCTTGCTCGACTTCAACTGGCCGCGCACGTCGCTTGATCAACAAGGCTGAGAACGCAGTCAGGGCCAGAACGGCGATCGGCAAAACCAACGTTTGCTTGAGCGCATCGATGTAGCCGCTGACGAACACCTGGTGGGCGAGCGAGGTCAGCTGCGTCGCCACCGCTGGCGGCAGTCCCGACGGCAGCGCCGCACCGTTCTGGCCGGTCCCGATCTGGAAACCATTGGCGGCCACCGAGCTGAAGGCCTTTACGAACTGGTCGCGGTAGGCAGCCGGCAGTGCAGCCGCGTGACTCACCGCCTGGTCGTGCAGCGTGACCGCGAGCCGGTTCTGGAGCAGAGCACCGACTACAGCGCTGCCCACCGCTGCACCCACCTGGCGGGTCGTGTTCAGGACGCCCGACGCCGCACCCGCCATCCGCGGCGAGATGTTGCGCATGGCAACGGTGGTCATCGGGGCGAAGGTCATGCCCATGCCTGCGCCCGCAACGATCGCAGGCACGAGGAAGTTGATCCACGTCGAGTCGGGCCCCGCCACGAACGTGATCGTTCCGAATCCGATCGCGAACACGAGAATCCCGGTCAGCAGGATGTACTTCCCGCCGATGCGATCCGCCATCCGTCCTGCGACCGGAGCCACGAACATCGACGTCAGCGACATCGGCGCCAGCGTGAGTCCGGCGGTCAAAGCGGAAAAGTCGCGCACAGACTGCAGGTAAATGACGATGGGCAGGAACAGGCTCATCATTCCAAACGCGATCGCCGCGGCCATCCAGTTGGCCACTGCAAAGTTCCGCTCCTCAAAGAGCGATAGAGGAACTAGCGGTTCGGGCTGGTATCGCTCCCAGATCACAAACGCCACCAGGAGGACGACACCGGCGCCTATCACCTCGGGAATGGTGACCACGGTCGAGCCGATCTGACCCCAGTTGAAGCGCTCGCCCTCGATCAGCCCAAAGATGAGGCCGAACAGGCCGGCGGTCGCGAGGAAGGTGCCAACGATGTCCCAGCCGTGCCGGCGGCCGGGCCGCACGTCGGGGATGATCACAAAGGTCAAAACCAGCGCTGCGATTCCGATCGGAACATTGACAAAGAAGATCCAGCGCCAATCGATGTACGTGACGATGGCACCTCCGAGCGTCGGTCCGGCCAGCGTGGCCAGACCGGCGACGCCTGCCCAGATTCCAAATGCGGCGCCACGGCGCTCGGGCGGAAACAGTGTGGTGAGGATGGCGAGCGTCTGCGGCGTCAGCAGTGCGCCACCCACTCCTTGCAGGATGCGCGCCACGATCAGCTGATTCGCGTCCTGCGCAAAGCCGCACAGACCCGACGCGATCGTGAAGATGGCGAGACCGAGGGCAAACAGGCTCCGCTGTCCGTATAGGTCTCCGAGGCGCCCCGCCGTGATCAGAAGCACGGCGTACACCAGGATGTAGGAATTCAGCACCCACAGGATCTGGTCGAGCGTGGTCTTGAGGCCGGCGCTCATGGCCGGGATCGCCACGTTGACGATCGTGGTGTCCAGCATGATCATGAAAAACCCCGTGGTCAAAACCACGAGCACGAGCCACGGGTTAGTACGTGCTTGGGCCATCTCGCCTTAAAACGTTACGCGGTCAAGATTGATTCCCAGATTCACCGTCGAGATGCTTTTCAAACCACGCGACGTCCCAGTACCGCCCGAACTTGCGACCTTGCTCGGTGAAAAGGGCGATCCGCTTGAAACCGAAACGCTCGTGCAGGGCAACCGAGGCTGGATTCGGGAGCGTGATCCCCGCATTCGCGCGATGCACGTCCTCGCCTTCGAGGATCTTGAAGAGCTCTTGATATAGACGCGAGCCGGCGCCGCGGCCTACCGACTCGGGGTCGAGGTAGATGCTCGTCTCGACGGTGACGTCGTAAGCCGCCTTTGGCCGGTAGCGGCTGCTGCACGCATAACCGATCACCCGACCCTCGCCAACAGCGACCAGCAGCCGGTGGCGCCCGGTGGTGCCGTAGTGAGTGAACCATTCCCGGCGCGCATCCATCGTCCACGGCTCGAGGTCGAACGTGTAGTGCGCTTCAGCGATGTACTGGTTGTAGATGTCGTTGACGGCGGACAGGTCTGAGGCTGTCGCCGGCCGCACCTCGACTTTTGTCTTCGCCACGGAGCCAGTTTATTTCAGCCCACAATTGCGACATGGATCGCGTCCTTCTCGAGGGCATGTCATTTCAGGGCCGGCACGGCGTCCGGGCGGCCGAACGGGAGAAACCGCAGGAATTTCGGGTTGACGTCGAGGTCGACTGCGACCTGAGCCAGCCCGGACGTACCGATCGGATCGAAGACACGGTCGACTACACGCGGGTGCGGGCCATCGCCAAGGACGTCATCGAGGGCGAATCCCACAAGCTCCTCGAGTCACTGGCCGCGAAGATCGCGGAACGCGTGCTGCAGCTTCCGAAGGTTGGCGCCGTCGCCGTCCGGGTCGCCAAGCGCCCCGAAAGCATGCTGCCACTCGACGCGGCCGCTGTCCGTATTAATAGGACGCGCGCATGACAATCGCCTACTTCGACTGTTTCGCCGGCATCTCCGGCGACATGACCCTGGGCGCTCTGCTCGACTCGGGCGCCGACCGTGCTCTGCTGGACGCCGCGATCGAAGCACTCCGGCTCGGCGACGAGGTGAGCATCCAGGTGCGCCACGAGACTCGAGGCCACGTCGGCGGCAGTCGCGTCATCGTCGACACCGTCGATCGGGTCGAGCGGACTGTGCCAGCGTTGCGCGCGGTGATCGAGGAGGCCGACGCACCAGACAGTGTTAAAGCGCCGGTCCTCGACGCGATCAACCGCCTGGCACGCGCCGAGTCCCGCCTTCATGGCTTGCCGGAGAACGAGGTCCACTTGCACGAACTCGGCGGAGCGGACACCCTTGTCGACCTGATGGGGGCCTTCTGGCTGCTCCACAGCCTGGAGGTCAACCAGATTTTCTCGTCAGCTTTGCCGGTACCTCGCGGTCGCCTAGGCGCGATGCCGCTCCCCGCGCCCGCCAGCGTTCGCGTGCTCGAGGGCACCGGTGCGATTTTCGTTGCGACCGACGAGACCCGCGAGCTGGTGACTCCCACAGGAGCCGCCATCCTTGCCGCCGGCGCGAGATTCGAGCGCCCGGCGATGTCCCTCCGGTCGATCGGCTACGGGATCGGTTCCCGCGATACACCCGGCAACGCGCTAGCCGTCTGGATCGGCGAGAAGGTCGAAAGCGCAACGGGTGTCACGCTCATCGAGACGAACGTCGACGACATGGCGCCCAACCTAATCGCGGCGCTGTGCGAAGACCTCATGGAAGCGGGCGCGCTGGATGTGAGCGTTACGCCAGTGCTGATGAAAAAAGGCCGGGCCGGCCATCTCATCACGGTCATGTCCGCTCCGGAGCTCGTGGCGCGGCTCACGGAAAATCTCCTTGAACACTCCACAACGCTCGGCGTGCGCATGACCAACGCGCATCGCGTAACGGCGCAGCGGCGGATCATCGAAATCCAGATCCCGCTCGGAAGCGCCCGCGTGAAGGTCAAGGAGCTCGGCGGCAAGGCGGTTGATGTTGCACCGGAGTACGAAGACTGCCGCCTGATCTCGCGCCAGTCCGGCCGCGACCTCCGCGAGGTCATGCGTCTGGTCGCCGATGCGGCGCGCAAGGAGCTCGGTCTCGCGTGACGGCTCGCGTTCTGGATGGCCGAGCCGTGGCGAAGCAGATCTACCAGGAGATCGCGCAAGCGGTCGCTGCCCGCGTGTCTGCTGGCCGCCCGCGGCCGAAGCTAGCCACGGTGCTCGTCGGCGGTGACCCTGCGTCTGCCCAGTACGTCGAGCTGAAGCAGAAGAACGCAAAGCAGGTCGGTATCGATTCCGAAGACCACCGTTTGCCCGCCAGCACAACGACCGACGAGCTGTTGAACCTGATCGCGCGTCTCAACTCGGACGAAAACGTCAGCGCGATCCTCGTCCAGCAGCCCATGCCCGCCCAGATCGACATGCCCCGAATCGTCCTGGCGCTCGATCCGGTGAAGGACGTCGATGGCTTCCATCCCGTCAACGTTGGCCTGGTGGCGCTCGGATTGCCTGGCGGGGTCCGACCGTGCACTCCGGCCGGAATCATCGAGCTGCTCGATCACGGAGGCGTCAAGATCGAAGGCGCGCATGCCGTTGTGGTCGGCCGGAGCAACCTCGTTGGGAAGCCCACAGCCATGCTGCTACTGAAGCGCAACGCGACTGTGACTGTCTGCCACACGCGGACCAGGGACCTCGCAAGCCACACCCGGACCGGCGACATCCTGGTCGCGGCAGCGGGAAAGGAAAGCCTGATTACCAAGGAAATGATCAAGCCGGGCGCAGCGGTCGTCGATGTCAGTACGAACTGGTCGGGCGGCCGGCAGGTCGGGGACCTCGGACCAGGTGTCGAGGAAGTGGCGGGCTGGCTCACGCCGAATCCAGGTGGCGTGGGTCCGATGACGCGCGCGATGCTGATCAAGAACACCTACGAGGCCGAGGTCCGCCGCCGGCCACTTTGACCTACGAGGAGGCCCTCTCCTACATTTCAAAGCACGGCCGCTTCGGCATGAAGTTGGGCACCGAGCGGACACGAGCGATCCTCGATCGCATCGGCAAGCCCGACCGCGGGTTGAAAGGCGCGCTGATCGCTGGAACTAACGGGAAGGGTTCGACCGGGGCGTGCCTGGCAGCCATCCTCAAAGCGGCCGGCCACCGGGTCGGCTTCATGCCCAAGCCTCACCTGATCTCGTACACCGAACGCATTGAGGTGAACAGCCGGCCAATCACCGAAGGACAGTTCGTCGAGACACTCGAAGCGTTGATGCCGGCCTTTGACTCGGTCGCTGATGAGATGGGGCAGGCCACCGAGTTCGAAATGCTGACCGCGATGGCGCTGGATTACCTCGCGCCGCGGATCGACCGGCTGGTCTGCGAGGTCGGGCTGGGCGGCCGTCTCGACGCCACGAATGCCCTGGACCTTGGAGTGGCGGTGATCACCAACGTCGACCTCGACCACCAGAAATACCTTGGGGACACGATCGAGAAGATCGCTCACGAGAAGGCGGCGATCATCAAACCGGGCGACCACGTCGTCACCGGATGCGAGGGCGCGGCACTTTCAATCGTCGAGGAGCATGCACGCGCCGCGGGCGCGCCGGTATTGAGCCTTGGTCGGGACATTCATGTCGAGTCCACATCGCGCGGATGGGGCGGGCATGACCTGCGCGTGACCGGCCCAGGCTTCGAGCACGTGAACCTCGAGCTGCCGCTGGTGGGGGACTATCAGCCTTCCAATGCCGCCCTCGCGGTCGCGGCTGCCCACCTCTTGGGCGAGGTCACCGACGATCAGGTCCGCGAGGGACTCCGGTCGACGCGCTGGCCAGGTCGTCTTCAGCTCGTCGCGGTCCAACCTCGAGTCATCCTGGACGGCGGCCACAATCCGGCCG
Source organism: Candidatus Eiseniibacteriota bacterium (assembly GCA_035300725.1). Lineage (GTDB taxonomy): Bacteria > Chloroflexota > Dormibacteria > Dormibacterales > Dormibacteraceae > Palsa-870. Next base: position 31,101 of record DATGVE010000146.1, read on the forward strand.
CGATGGTGAAGGCTGGCGCAACTCTGCGCCGGCTCATCGGCACAGAGCGGTTGGTCGCGGTCTTCGCCATGCTCAGCGAGCGAGATCCAACGCAGCTGCTGGCTGCGCTGCGAACCGTGAAACCAGACGCGGCGGTGTTCACCGAACCGGCCAGCGCTGCGGGCCATGCGGTTTCCGCAGACCTCCTGGCTGAAACGTACGGCGAAGGCGGCCAAGCTGCCCGGCCGGCCGCAGCGGCCCTGGAGCGAGCGAGAGAGCTCGCCGGGCCGAAGGGCAACGTGCTGGTCTGCGGATCGCTTTATCTGGTGGGCGAGATCCTCGCGCTGAGTTAGTGACCTAGCGCGCGCGCAGGAATCGAATACACAGAACAGCGCTGCCCACGATCATCGGGAGCAGCACCACCACGCTCAAGGCGGCCCACTGCCAGCCTGCCGAAATCCCCCATCCGCCGATGAGGACGACGGCAATCCCAAGGCCGGCCACCCCGAGAGCGAAGTCCCTGGCGGATGGTGGCCGTGCCGGCGCTCGCGGCTGCGGCACGGAAGGCCTTGATGCGGGGCGGGCGCCTGCGAACAGCCCAAAGAACACCAGGGTCATCCCGGCCAGGCCTGCTAGCAGCGTGATGACCTCGGCGATGAGGCCCTCGCGCGTGTTGGCGACTCGAGTCGCTGCCCCAAAAGCGATGGCGATGAGGACGATGCCCGCGACTAAAGAGAGACGGCGCACTCAGCTGGAGGCGGAAATAATTTTGGCTCGAAGCCTCCGCATTCCTTTCAGCCAGCGGTCGTAATCGTCCGCTTTGCGACGAAAGTACTCGCCGACCTCAGGGTGCGGAAGGATGAGGAAGCGTTCGTCCCGCAGGCCCTGCAGGACTATTTCGGCGACTGCATCAGGCTCGAGTGCGCCCGCCGTTAGGAACTCGAGGCCCTCCCTTCGCTCAGCTGCGAGCATGTCGGTCTTCACGCCCTGCGGGCAGAGGCATGAAATCCGTATCCCCTGCTCGCCATGGGCGATCGAGAGCCATTCGAAGAGCGAAAGGGCCGCTGCCTTGGTCACGCCGTACGGGGCGGCAAAGACGTGGTTGAGCAGGCCGGCCGCGGAAACGGTGCCGAGGATGTACCCCTCGCCTCGCTGAAGCATTGCCGGCAGCGCATACCGCGCGACGAAGACGTGGCTCATGAGATTCACATCCCAGATTCGCTGCCACTGATCTGTTGGAGTCTCCGGACCACCGCCGACCGCGATCCCGGCGTTGGAGCAGAAGATGTCGATACGACCGTGCTCCGACTGCACCCGATCGATGAGCTGTTCGACCTCCGACTCGCGCGAAACATCGCAATGAATCGCCGAGCCGCCGATCTCCTCGGCGACCTCGGACGCACCGTCGAGGTCGACGTCGACCACTACCACGGCCTGTGCGCGCTCGCGGGCAAACCGGGTAGCCAGGGCACGACCGATGCCCCGAGCCCCGCCGGTGACCACGATTACTCGGCCTGCAGCGTCCATGGGTGACCACTATCCCAGACCGAAAAAATATCGACAAAAAAATTTCTTGTGGAAAACACCTGACCCTTGCTTTCGAAGAGCTCCGATAGCGCATAGAATCTCTCCCCATGGTCGGAGGGGGTCTCGACTACAGCGCATCCTTTCAGAAGGCTATCGAACTGATTGGTAAGCGCTGGACGGGAGCAGTCGTCAAAGCGCTGCTTCCAGGCCCCGCTCGTTTCAACCAGTTGCTCGCCGGCATACCGGGCATCAGCGATCGCGTTCTTACCGAGCGGCTGCGCGAGCTCGAGACCGAAAGCATCGTCGAAAGGCTGGTCGACCCGGGTCCGCCTGTGCGTGTGAGCTATCGACTGACATCCCGTGGGCGAGCCCTTGAGCCCGTGCTGGGCGCCGTGTCCGAGTGGGCGGAGAGCTGGCTGACAACCGCCGCAGCGGCGGTGGGCTGACCGAAACTCGCAGACCTCTGGCGGGCCCTCCCTTCTTTCCGGCCCCTCCCCCAACCGGCACTCCTGCACCAAAGCTAGTTCTCGAACGAATTGAGGTCAACCCTGGCTGTAAAGGGCCCGCAAGGCGCCGATTAACGTGACTGATAGGCTTTACCGAATGCCGATTGGCGACTTTCTCCGCCGCCGGCCGGAGGGGCAGACGTGCCAGGCTTGCGGTTCGCCACTGCCCCACGGCGCTGTGTTCTGCCCGTCCTGTGGCGTCAAGGTCGACGACCCGCAGGCGGAGCCGCTCCACATCGTCGATCGCACCACGGGCCTGTTCAACGATCGCTTCGTGCGTCCGGTGCTCGAGGACGAGCTCGCCCGCGCGCACCGCTATCAACGCAACCTTGGCGTCCTGCTGATCGAGGCCAATGGCGCGGGCTCCCCAGACGAAGCGCTGAAGCTCATGGCCGCGGCGCTTGCGGGAACCGTGAGAGATGTCGACACGCCCGGCGTGATCGGCCGAAATCCTCCGCAGCTCCTCGCCATCCTTCCCGACACCGATGTGGCCGGAACAGCGCACGCCGCCAACCGAGTGCTCTCGGCGGTGAACGAAGCGCTGAAGCAGCAGGGTGGGCAAGCGGCAGTCGGCCTTGTGTGCGTCAGGCCGGGTCAACGCGTCCGCGCCGGCGCCGTCATCGAGAGTGCCAGCCGATCGCTCCGCTCGGGCCGGCCCGAGATGATGGGCAAACCCGCCTGACGCTCGAGGTCTACCTCGTCCGCCACGGAGAGACCGAATGGAGCGCCAACGGACGCCACACCGGCAACACCGACTTACCTCTGACGCCGCGCGGCGAGGAGAAAGCGAAGGCCCTCCGCCCACGCCTCGCGTCGCTCACCTTCGACACCGTCTACTCGAGTCCGATGCAACGCGCGCGGCGAACGGCCGAGCTCGCGGGGTTCGCGAGTCCCCAGATCGCTGACCTCCTGCGAGAGGTGGACTACGGCGACTACGAAGGTCTGACCTCCAAGCAGATCCATGAAGCTAATCCCAGCTGGGAGCTCTACATGGACGGGTCCCCGGGCGGCGAAACTCCAACGCAGATATACGCGAGGGTGCAGGCGTTCATCGCCCTGGCGGGCAAGTCAGGCGGTCGCGTGCTCGCCTTCTCCCACGGGCACACGCTGCGCGCAACGGGCGCCGCGTGGATCCGCGCCGACCTCATCGTTGCGTCGGGCCTGATGCTCGACGTGGCCACGCTGAGCGTGCTTCGCGATGACGGCCATCGCCTTATCGCTCTGTGGAACTCGCCCTAGCAAACCCCACAGCAAGCAAAGCTCACTCCTTGCGCCGCAAGCTCCACGTCCGGCTCCGAACACCTGGGAGTCCGGCGAACACCAGATAGGCTGACGTCTCGATATCCGCCTGGTATGTGTGCCTCTCGCCCGGATTGATCAGGAGCATCTCGCCCGCGCCGACCTCGCCCGACTTGGCCCCATCGTCAAAGTGAAGACGCCCCTCGGTGACGATGACCGCGACCGGGATCGCGTTGCGATGCTCGGGCACTTTCTGACCCGGCTCGAGACGCAAACCGACGACGCGCATCGAACCGCAGTCCGCGATCTGCTCAAAGCCAAAAGGACGCCGCGGCTCATCCGGCGATGACACTTTCGCCCGATATCATGCTCGCGCCCTTCAATAGCCCTCACGATCTACGCGTGGAAGTCATCCACGTGACGGGCCTCGACGGCGCGCGACATGCACGCGGCATCGCAGTCGTCATCGATGTGCTCCGCTCCTTCACCGTCAGCGCGTACGCGCTCGCGGGCGGCGCCCGAGAATGCCGCTTGGTGACGGCTACCGATGAGGCCGTCGCCATGGCGGCCGGCATTCCCGGCGCGCTCATATCGGCTGAGGAGAACGGGCTGCCGATCCCCGGCATCGCCATCAGCAACTCGCCGACGCAGATCAAGGCGGCCGATCTGAAAGGCAGAGTCCTGGTCCAGCGCTCGTCGGCCGGGACACAGGTGGCTGCCGCAATCGCAGAAGGTATGGACATCTTTGCGGCCAGTCTCGTGGTGGCTCGCGCGACAGTACAAGCCTGCCTGTTAAGAGTCCCAACGCCGACACACCTCACCTTCATCGCGTCCGCCGACCATCCGGAGGACCATGCGTGCGCGCGCTACATGGAGGCGATCATCCGCGGCGACGAGCTCGACGAGCTCGAAGCCGAGCAGCTGCTGCAGCCCCTGAGAGACAGCGAGCGTTACGCCCGCTTGCTAAGTGGCGCAACCCCCGGCTTCCCACCCACCGACCTCGAGCTTGCCCTGACTGCCGACCTCTTCCACTTCGCGATGCCCGCCCAACGCGAGGCCGGCTACCTCAAGCTGACCCGAGCCGACCAGCCAAACCACACAAGCACAAATGGCTAAGATCTCAGCAGGGCACCAAGGGAATCCGGTACGAAGCCGGAGCTGTCGCGCAACTGTGAGCGGGGAGCCTTCGTCCAGACAACACCACTGAAGGTCCGACAAAAGGATTTTCGGGAAGGCGAGACGAAGGCGGCGATCCGCGAGCCAGGAGACCTGAACGCCTGCAAGGCAAACCCGTCCGCGCGAAACGGCACGGAAGCTCCTGGCGGTCGGCTTTCAAGCTTCGCGTTCGGGAAAGGCAGACCGCCTGGAGGAAACGCTGTGCGTAAGCACCTCTTCGGGTCCAGCGCGATACTGGCCCTCGTTCTAATCGCGTGCGGGGGCACGCCAACCAACAGCTCCGCAAGTCCGGCGATCTCGTGTGTCAACGCAAGCGCCCTGCATCGCGCCTACGTCGTCGTCCAGCACAGCTCGGGCACCACGCTGCAGAAGTGCGTCGGCTTTGCCGGCGACACTATCGACGGTCAATCTCTGATGGACCAATCCGGCATCACTTTTCAGACCCAGACCTTCAGCTTCGGCAAGGCCATCTGCTCGATCGACAACGAGCCCGCGCAGTACGACAAATGCTTTGCCACGAGCGGACCCAACTGGTCCATGTTCATCGAGGCCGCCGGGACCTGGACCGTGGCCCAAACCGGTTATGCAGACCCGAAGGTGATGCTTCACGACAAGGACGCGCTGGGTTGGCGCTACATCGCCTACGAGCCCTCTCCGTCTCCGCCACCCCTGGCCAAGCCGTAATAAACAAGATGAACGCACGCTCCGTCGCCGCCTGGTCCGCAGCGTGCCTCTTCATAGTCCTGTTCACCACCAACCCCGCCTACAAGGTCCTGGTGCTGGCGGCGGCGATCGCATCGCTCGCCGCCGGCGCCGGCCTCCACCGCATGCGCGGCCTCTTCACCGCGATCGTCCTCATCGCCGCCTTCGCCACAGCCCTCAACTTTGTCTCTGCCCACCTCGGCACGACAACTCTCTTCCAACTGCCCGACCAGATCCCCGCGCTCGGCGGGCCCTACACGCTGGAAGCCCTGGCCGCCGGCGTCAATGGCGGCATCACCGTCGCGGCAGCCATCGCGGCCGCCGCGCCTTTCTCTTTGATGCTCGCCTCGCACGACGTGATGGACGCGCTCCCCTCCGCCCTCTCGCGCACCGGCGCGGCAATCGCCGCCTCGCTCAACCTCGTGCCCTCGGTCGCCTCATCCTTCGTCCAGGTCAGCGAAGCGCAGCGACTACGCCGCTGGCGACCAAGAGGCCCTCGCTCTTGGGCCGAGGTCGTCGTCCCGGTCGTGCTCACCAGCGTTGAAGGATCGATCCAGCTCGCGGAATCGATGGAGGCGCGCGGCTTCGGTTCCGGACCCCGCACCTCGCTCAGGGCAACACAGATGCGCAACACCGACTGGATCCTCGTCGCCACGTCGTCGGCCGCGGTCATCGCCTTCATCGCCGCAAGAGCAGCTGACTGGTATCCATACCCGACCCTCCACGCGCCCGCCATAACAATCGCTCCGCTCGCGGCCTGCCTCCTCCTTTTCACCCCTGTACTGACATGGCGATCGCGCGCATAACTCACCTCTCGTACTGGTACCCCGGCTCGACGAACCCGGCACTGACCAACGTGACAAAGGAATTCGAGGACGGCCTCACCGTCATCACCGGACCATCAGGTGGCGGCAAGTCGACGCTGCTGCGCGTACTCAACGGCCTCGTCCCACATTTCCACGGCGGCCGAATCGCGGGATCGATCGAGGTGCAAGGAATGGACGTCATCAAGACGCCCACTCGTCGCCTGGCCCGCACCGTGGGCTTCGTCTTCCAGGACCCCGAGCTGCAGACGGTTTATGACGTGGTCGACCGCGAGGTCGCGTTTGGGCTCGAGAACATCGCCATGCCGCGCCCCGAGATGGTCGGCCGCGTCGAAGAAGCGCTTCACGCCGCCGGCATCTCGCACCTGGCCGGACGGCGCGTGAGAACCCTCAGCGGCGGTGAGCGCCAGCGCGTGGCACTTGCCTCGGCGCTCGCCATGCGGCCCCGCCTGGTGGTCCTCGACGAGCCCACGTCGCAGCTGGACCCGGAGGGAGCCGCGATGGTGCTCGACGCGACCGTGCGCCTGGTCCAGCAGGGTCGAGCCGTGGTGATCGCCGAGCACCGCCTCGAGCGCCTCCTGCCAGAGGCCGCGGCGCTGGTCACCGTCGACAACGGGCGCGTGACCACCGGCCCGCCCACCCCGCCCACACACCACGCGAGTGCGCGACCAACCCCATCCCACCCTGGTCCCGTCGCGTGGTCTCTCACCGGCGTGACGGCCGGCTTCGGCAGCCATCTCGTGCTGGACCACGTCGACGGCGCAGGCCACGAGGGCGAGGTCGTGGCGCTGTGCGGGCCCAACGGCGGTGGCAAGACGACGCTGCTCCGGCTCATCGCCGGCGCGCTTGCACCCTTCAGTGGCAAGGTCGAACGAAGACCCGGACGCATCGCCTACCTGCCGCAGAGCCCGACCGCCCTGCTTCATCGCCCGACCCTGCGCGCAGAAATAGCGATGACCCTCGAAAGGGCCGGCGAATCAGACGCCCCGGAGGTGATCCTCAAGCAGCTCGGTCTCGAGCACGTCGCCGGCCGCTACCCTCGCGACCTCTCCACAGGTGAACGGCAACGAGCGGCGCTTGCCGCGGTCCTGCCTGGGCGCCCAGCACTCGTCCTCCTCGACGAACCCACTCGCGGCATGGACGACGCCTCGCGCGACGCACTGATGCGACTCATCACAGACCTAAAACAAAGCGGGTCAGCTATCGTCCTCGCCACTCACGACGCAGAGCTCCGAACAGCGCTCGCCGATCGTGTCCTCAAAGTCTCCGGCGGCACAGTGACCACGTGAAAAAAGCACTGCCAGTCGGCCTTGTCTCACTTGCGGGCCTCGCCCTTTTTGCGTGGCCCTTCATCGGCTCTGGGCTGCCTGCCAACACCCCCGCCTGGGCCCTCGCCGTCGGCTGTGTCACCGCGCTCTTGCTGGTGGAGGCCGGCACGCGCGAGCTGGATTCCCGCGCCGTCGCCCTCCTCGCCGCGATCGCCGCCATCGACACCGCGCTCCGCCTCGCCGTCATCGAAGGCATCGGCGGGTTCAACCCGATCTTCTTTCTGGTGCTCTGCTCCGGCTACGTCTTCGGCACGTCTTTCGGATTTCTCGCGGGCGCGCTGTCCATCCTCGTCTCGGCCATTGCCGGCGGCGGAGTCGGACCATGGGTCCCGTACCAGATCTTCGGGCTGGGCTGGGTCGGCGTGGCCGCCGGCCTGGCGGGACACTGGAGAAGCACGACCCCAAACTGGCGTGACCTCATCACACTCGCCGGCGTCGGCGCGATCATGGGTTGGGTGTTCGGCGCCTTGCTCGACGTCTCCGGCTGGGTGCCCGCCTATCGCGGCAATCCGACTCTCGGCTGGGAGCCGGGAATGGCACCCATCACCGCGCTGCTAAATTTCGGGCGCTACTACCTCCTCACCTCGCTCGCCTATGACACCTTCCGCGCTGTGGGCAACGCCGTCATGGTGCTGGCACTCGGCGCGCCGGTCCTCGCGGCGCTCACGCGACTCAAGGCACGCCTCACATTTGAGGTGGTGCATACATGACCTACAAACAATTCCGCCGCCTGTGTCTCGCAATGCCCGAGGCCGCGGAACGTGAGACGTGGGGCGAGGCAACCTTTCGCGTCAGGGACCGCATCTTTGCGATGGGTTCGCCCGAAGGCGAGTTCGTCTCGGTGAAGGCAACTCCAGACGACCAGGCAGCCCTCGTCGAGATGGATCCGAAGACCTTCGCCCCCTCCGCCTATACGGGGCGCTTCGGGTGGGTCAGGGTCCGGCTCGCCGGAGTCGGACCAGACCTCGCCCGGCAGCTGGTCAGAAACGCCTGGGAGCGAACCGCTCAAAAAACGCGGCGCGCGCCAAACTCCCGGCCTATTTCAGCTTCGCGGCGAGATCACCAAGCACGGCGCCAAGCACGCGATTGAACGCCGGGAACGGGTGAATGACGTCGGCCAGGTCCCGCACCGGCGTGCCCAGCTTCACCGCCAGCACCAGCTCTCCGAGGATCTCGCCCGCCCGCGGTGTGACCATGGTCGCCCCCACCAGCACGCCACGCTTGCGGTCCGCGACCAGCTTCAAAGCGCCACCGTGGAAGTCGTGGATGTAACCCCGCGCCGCCTCCGCGGGATCGGCACCCGCGACCACAACGTCCAGACCGAGCTCCACTGCCAAAGCCTCCGACAGCCCCACCGAAGCCACCTCCGGATCCGTGAACGTGACGCGTGGCACCGCCGTGTGATCAGCCCGCGCGTCCTCTCCCCGCAAGCGTCGCGCGATGACCTGCCCGTGGTAGTACGCGAGGTGCGTGAACCCGCCGAGGCCCGTGATGTCGCCCGCGCCGTAAACGTCCGCATGTGCCTCGAGCGTCAAGGGGTCGACCTTCAACCATCCACGCTCCGTCTGCGCGAGCCCCGACTCTCGCCACGCCTCGAAGTTCGGCCGCCGCCCCGTCGCGACCAGCAGCCGGTCTGCCTTGACTATCGCGCCCGACTTGAGGTGCAGCACCACACCGGCGCCCTGCTTCTCCACCGCCTCGCACGCGTCGCCCACCATCAACGTTATGCCGTCCTCCTCCAGGTGAGGACGCAAAGCAGCGCCCGCCTCGGGCTCCTCCAACCCCAGAAAACGCGGTCCAGCCTCGATCACCGTGACC
>DATGVE010000147.1:0-36410 GCA_035300725.1 Candidatus Eiseniibacteriota bacterium
TTGATGACGCGAGTGACGATGCCGGGAAATCGGTTGCGCGCGGATTGGGCGACCGAAACTTCGGCTTTGGCCGGCCGCTTGGGCTTCGCGAGGCGCGCGAGAGAGGCGCCGTCGATCAGCCGCTGCCCGCCGGAGCTGCGAACGGCCGTGAGGCGCCCGTCATCGACCATGCGTCGAACAGTGTCCGGGCTGATGCCGAGCATCTTGGCTGCCTGTCCGAGGCGATAGTTAGGCATTGCTCCGCAAAGCCTAGCATTTGCCAGAGTTCCGGCGACAGATGCTAGATCAGAACTGGCAAATCCGGAATGGGCGATTCGGACGCGTACTCGAAGGCCGCCGACGCGGGGCGGCGAACTCGGGCGAGGACCTCATCGTCTTCCGTGAGTCGCATCTCCAGGTCGGCGACCTCGGTGTGGTAGACGACTCGCGTCCCGCCGCGCGGATCGGACAGGTTCACGCCGATGAGGTCGGACGGTCTCGGCGTCACCGCGACGTGCAGCTGCCGGGGCCCCAGCTTCGCTTGCGCCGTCCACGATTCCGGTGCGATCGGTCCCCGCGTACCGAGCACGTGGACCGGATCGTTGTAAACGAAGCGCTGCTGTCGCGCGTGCGTCGCCAAAGGCGTGCCGATGAGCTGAAGCCCGAACGGGGAGCGCACACGCGACGTAGCACCCGCGACCCAGAAATCGTCGCCCGAAGCGAAACCCCAGTTCCACTCCAGCGCGTGACGCGTGCCCCACGTGTGGTGCTGTCCGCCCGGTGCATGCTCGAGGTAGTTCGTCTTGCCGTTGACCTCGATCCTGCCGGACACCTTGATCGCGGGCTGGACGCCGATGTTGGCCACAGACGAAAGCACGTGCCACGGGGGGCGCATGAACGGAAAAGGCTGCTCGCGCGAGTCCCACCGGAGGTCCCAGCTCATCCGCCCGCGGTCGCTTTCGATCTGGCCCGAGCAGCCGTTGCGAACGAGCATCGCATCATCGATCCGAAGCACGAACGGCCGCGATTGAAGCTGCTGAGACTCGAGCGGGAACGTCGCTTTTCCGCCCCAGTTGGTGCTCGGGTTCTCGTGATCGAAATAGAAGCCCCACAGCGCGCTGTGTGCCTCAGTTTCGACTCCAGTCGCCGGGTTGAAGGTGGTGTAGCGGATCCAGTAGCCCTGGCGCTTGGCAGGCTCGCTGATGGTCACGTACCAGACCTCGTAGGTTCCGGTCCGACCCCGGCATCGGGCGGCGTTAGCCGCTTCTACATCCATCTTCCTTGCGCCATTACGAATTCTTCACATCCGGCTGATGTCATGCGGGGTGGCGGGGGATTGAATGGGGGCATGAGTGTTGCGCCAAGTCGTGAAAAGGTCGCTGCGATAGATCTCCCGGTGCGTCGGGGCCTCACTCGGCGCCAGGCGCTGGCCGCGGCTCTGGCGGCCGGAGTCGGTGTCGGCGCGGTCCGCCTGCTGGGGGGGTCGATGCAAGGCATCGGCAGGCCAAGCAATGGGACCATGGATTGGATCTCGCCTCTCGGTTCAGAGGGAGCGCGAGTCATGCAAATGCTGCGGCGGACGAGTTTCGGATATACGGCTGCGCAGCTCGAGTCCGCTCTGTCCGAGGGGTTCAAAAAGACCGTCGACCGTCTGCTCGAGACGAAGCCAGTCGAGCCCCCGGTGCTCGCCGCGGCGGGCACTCCCGGAGGACGGTTCTCCGTCGCGCTGCTCCAGCAGTGGTGGCTCGATCACATTCTCAGCACAGCAACGCCGTTTGGCGAGCGCATGACGCTCTTCTGGCACGGCCACTTCACCAGTGACTACCGCAAGGTCGGCGACGAAAACTTCATGTACTGGCAGAACCTCACGTGGCGCCGAATGTCGATGACTGACTTGCGGTCGATGCTTATCCAGGTCACGTCAGACCCGGCGATGCTGAAGTACCTGGACCTCGCCCAGTCCACGGGACAGAGCCCCAACGAGAACTACTCGCGCGAGCTCATGGAGCTGTTCACGATGGGCGCGGGCAATTTCACCGAGACCGATGTGAGGCAGAGCGCGAAGGCACTCGCCGGATGGCAGCTGCCGCAGCCTGACTCCTACGCCACTGTCGTCGTCGACAAGGCGAACAATGTGACGCGCAAATACCCGGTCTACGCGGCGCAGAAGGCGGGGGTGCTCAACCCCAAGCGCGCTTTCAGCGGCAGCGTCACGTTTCTCGGTAAGAGCGGCCCGCTTGATACGCAAGGAGTGATCGATCGCATCCTCGCGCAGCCATCAACCGCTGTGTACATAGCGAGCAAGGTAGCCCGACATTTCGTCACCGCCCAGCCGGATGCTGCTTATGTCAAGAGCCTGGCGGACACCTTCCGTCGCAGCAAGTACGACATGAAGACGTTGATGCACGCGGTGTTCACCAGCCCGCAGTTCAATGCCGGGCAAAGCTACAGGACCCTGGTCAAGACGCCGACGGAGTTCATGCTCCATGCCGGGCAGGCGCTCGGCGCGCCGAACCTTTCGAAGCTGGTCGCCGGCGCAGGTTCCGGGATGGGCCAGTCACTCTTCGACCCTCCTGACGTGAACGGCTGGCCGACCAACGATTCGTGGATCTCCTCCAACACTGTGGTCGAGCGGGTGAACTTCGTCACTGCGGTGATGAACCAGGTGAAGAAGTCCATACCCAGCTCTGCCAACGCGCCGCAGACACACCTCGACGGGGTGCTGAGCGCGCAGACCGCAAAACTTCTGAACCAGGCGACCGACGATCGCGCGCGCTGGTTCATCACGCTCGCATCCCCGGAATTTCAACTCAAATAGGTGCAGGAGAAATGACCAGAGAGATCGGCATCAACCAGCTCAAGCGGCGTGACTTTCTGAAGGCTGGCCTTGTGTTCGGAGCGGGAGCTGCCGGACTGGCCGCCGGGTATGCGGCGGTCCCCGACGCCTTCGCGCGCGCGGTTTACGCGGCCAAGAAAGAGGGCGTCGCCAACGACAACATCCTCGTCATGATCCAGCTCGCCGGCGGCAATGACGGCCTGCGCACAGTCGTGCCGCTCGCCGATCCTGCACTCCACGACCTGCGGCCGAAGCTCTCCGGTTCGATGGTCTCGCAGGCCTTACCGGTCAACACTCAGTGGGGTCTGAACCACAACCTCGGCGCCATCAAGGGGCTGTGGGACAAGGGAAAGGTCGCGATCGTTCAAGGCGTCGGCTACCCCAACCCGACCTTCTCGCACTTCGAGTCCATCCGGATCTGGGAGACGGGCGACCCGACCCGCAGGCAGGTCGACGGCTGGCTGGGGCGGACCCTGGCGACCGCGTATGACTCCAACGGCCACCCGCTGACCGGATGCGCATGCGGCACGACCAACGTTCCGGGCGCGCTGCGCGACCTGCAGGCCACGATGACGGTGATTCAGAACCAGAAAACATTCGGGTTCAGTGGCGGCAGCGAGGTGGAGGCAGCCGTCGGCGCTCTGTACAAGGGCACCCCTGGGATCTACGGCGCGCTGTTCGACACAGCGATGGCGACGGCGACCGAGACGATTTCCACGCTGCGCACGTCTGCCGCAACCTACCACCCGATGGCCGACTATAGCGACAAGGTGAAGCTTGTCTATTCGTCGAAGAACCAGCTGGCGGCGGCGCTGCAGCTGGCAGCCGAGTTGATAGTCACCGGGACGGGCGTCAAGCTTTTGCATGTGACGCTGGGCGGCTTCGATACCCACTACACCGAGCTCAACCGCCACGATGACCTCATGGGATACCTGGACTCGGCCGTCGGCGCCTTTTACCAGGACCTGGCTGCGCACGGCATGGCGGACAAGGTGCTCATCGCAACGTGGTCGGAGTTCGGCCGCCGTCCGAAAGAGAATGCGAGCGGAGGCACCGACCATGGTGCGGCGGCACCGCTGCTGCTGATCGGCAACCCGGTCAAGGGCGGCCTGTATGGCGAGGCACCGAGCCTCACCAGCCTCGACAAGACGGGCAATCTGCCTTACTCCGTCGACTTTCGCTCGGTGTACCAGGAGATCCTTGCCGGTCACCTGGGCGCCGGCTCGAACCAGATCCTCGGAGCGTCGTTCGACCGGATTCCTTTCCTGTCGGCGCCTGTCGCCGCAGTCTGAGATGCGCACGGTCGTCCTGAGGGCGGGGGCGACCGCGCTCACCCTCGCGGCGACGCTGCTGTCGTCCGCCTATGTCACCGCCCATCTGAAGAACCCGGCAGCACCGCTGCAGCCGACTGTCGTCAAAGCTGCTCGAGCCGGCGGCCCCACGCTTGGACCCTCGGTTCAACCCGGCGGCGGGCGGCCGGTGACCTCGACCTATGCCTCCTGACGCGCGGGTCGAAGCTCATCACTTTCAAGCGCTCGGGACCAGCTGCAGCCTGTTCGCTGTAGGGCTCTCACGCAGCCAGCTGCTGCAGGGCGAGTTCTGGGTGCACCGGCTCGGGGCACGCCTGACGCGCTTCTCGCCCGACAGCGAGCTGTCCCGATTCAATGCCACACCTGGAAGTTGGATTGACGTCAGCCCCGAGCTGGAGGCCCTCTTGCGCGAGTCGCTTCGAGCCTTCGAGACGAGCGCCGGCCTGGTCAACGTTGCGGTATTGCCATCGATGAGCGCGATCGGCTACACAAGACCGCTCGCCGAGAGTCTGCCTGCGACAACCGTGTCCGATGCGCGCCCGCTGTCCGCTTTGCCGGATGTGCTCAGGGTCCGAACCGGCGCTGCGCGACTCGAGCCGGGCGCGGGCATCGACCTGGGTGGCATCGCCAAAGGCTGGATGGCCGACCGCTTGTGTGAATCATTGGGGCCGAACACGCTGGCCAACCTCGGTGGCGACCTCAGCGCGGGCGGACCGGGACCGGCCGGCTCCGGTTGGCCGGTCGGCTTTGCCGGCGTGACGGTGCTGCTTCGTGACCAGGGTGCGGCCACCAGCAGTGTGCGCCGGCGCAGGTGGGGTGCGCTCCACCATCTGATCGACCCACGCACGGGAGTGCCGGCGAAAACCGGCCTCGAAGAAGTCTCGGTCGTCGCCACGAGCGGGTTGGAGGCGGAGGTCGTCGCCAAGACGGCGCTGCTGGTCGGCCCCGAGCTGGCGCCGGTCTACTGCGCGGCACACGCTCTCGCGTGGTGGCTAAGCCCCTGACATGACGATCGACCAGTTCTACTGGGTCCTCGCGAGAGTCGCGGGACTCAGCTCATATGCGGCGCTGGCCATCGCCCTCGTAAGCGGGATCGCGCTGCGCACCGCAGTGCTCGACTGGCTGGGCAGCAACCGCACGCTCCGAGCACTTCACGAATACACGACAGTGCTGTGGATGCCGCTCGCCGCCGTACACCTCTTGTCACTGCTGCTCGATAAGACCGCTCGCATCGGGTTGCTGGACGTGGTGTTCCCGTTTCATTCCAGCTACGGCACGCTTGGGATCGGACTGGGCGCGCTGTCGGTTGACATCCTTCTGATCGTCACGGTCAGTGCGTACTTCAAACGTCAGATGCGGAACGCCCTGTGGCAGTGGCTGCACCGCCTCTCCTACCTGGCGTTCGCGCTGATGTTCTTCCACTCCGTGCTCAGTGGGACGGACTTCAGCGACCCGATCGTTTCCGCCATCACGTGGGCCGCCGGAGCGATGCTGCTGTTTCTTGCGGCGGTCCGGGCTGTCTGGGGTCGCCTTCCCGCCCGCTAATTCGCGCCTGGATACCCCATTTTGTGCGCTAGGCAATCGCGTGAACACGACCAAGTCGGCAGGAACGGCTGTATCCAACGTATGGGACCCGACCATTTCGACCGAAATGGCTGAATCCCGGTGTGGTGGCTGGCGCGCTTCTAGGTTGAAGCTCGGTCCTCAGAGCGTGTCATCGACATGATGTCGCCGTCGTGCCACTCCGGCGGGCCGACCAGCATTTGCTGGTACTGCTTGGCCATTTCGTCGGTCTGCGGATCGTTTGCATTGGCGCGATAGGTGGCCTCGTCTTCGAAGCCGACCACCAGCCAAACCTCGTTCGGGTCCGACTGGCTTCGGTAGACCACGTTGAACAGGAAGCCCTTGACCTGCCTCTCCTCGAAACCCTTCATCTGATCCGCCAACTTGTCGTACGCGCCAGGCTTCAACTTCATCTTGGCGATGGTCCCGAACATGGCATTCACCTCTGTGTTACTGACTCAATCTCCCCACTGTAGACCCGGAAAGCGGAGTTCGGGCGACGTCCCCACCGACCCAAACCGATCGCGTTCTGGACCCGAGCCTGGGAGACGACCATTTCGGACCACATGGCGCAATCCGGAGGAGCGGTGGGCCGTAGTTTCCGTAACGCAAACCAGATAACGGTAGTCGGTCAAGAAATCAATCTCAGTTCGCCCGACACGCATGACCGAGTCGCCGCCGCTAGAAGTGAGCCAGGACTTCTCTCAACTCGACCGTCTCAAGGCGCATGAACGGGGGTCGCGGCGCGCTGCGTATCCACTCCACAGCCATTTGTGCCGCATCCTCTGTCTGAAAGACGAACAAGTTCAGCGTCCTTCCGCCCTCATCGGTCGTAAAGGTTGCTGAGACGATCCCGGGAGCGTTCCTCACCTGAGGCACGACTTTTGCCTCCACATGGTCCCGGCTTCCCCGCACCCGCTCAGCTTCTCCGCTCTCTTGAACCACCACCGCGAACATCAGATCCCCCTCGGCCTCCCCGACCATGACGCGCTTACCGTCGTCCCAGCGGCTCGCGTAGAATTCGAGAGAACGGGACTGTATTGGAGTTATGAGTATTCCACCGAATGGTCGGCGTGTCAAGCCACCTCGCCGCTACGACTCAACTCGGCGTCGGGCGCAGGCGGCCCAGACTCACCTGGACATCCTCAAAGCCGCGCAGCAGCTCTTCCTGGAAGGCGGCTACGCAAGCACCACGATCAACAACGTCGCGGCGGCGGCGGGAGTGGCGGTGGAGACCATCTACCGGGGATTCGGCAGCAAGGCGGCCTTGTTCAAAGGGGTGGTGGAGGCTGCGATTGCCGGAGGTGCCGCCCGCGCCGCCATCGCGCCCGAGGAGCGTCCTGTGGTCCGAGCGATGATCGCGGAGCAAAATCCGCGCCGCGTGCTCGAGCTGCACGCCGCCACGCAGCCTGGGATCCATGCCCGAGCCGGCCCCTTGTATCGGTTGCTGATGGAGGCTGCCGCGGCGGATCCCGAGGTCGCGGATGTCTGGAACCAACTGGAGGCCCAGCGACTGACAGGTATGAGGCGTATAGCCGAGCAGCTGAAGAACCTCGGTGGGATGAGACCAGAGCTATCGGTCGAGGAAGCCGGGGACATCCTTTGGACTGTTAGTTCGTTGGCCGTCTATCACATGCTCGTCCTGCAGCGCGCTTGGTCCCCTGAGCGCTACCGCGACTGGATCGCCTCCACCAACACGCGCGCGCTGCTTCCCGGTAGAAGGCGACCGACCCCGCCGAGCGATCGACTGTCGATCCACAAACGACGAGGTGACTGAGCCGCGTTACGGAAGGTCGAGGGTGTCGATCACTTCTAGCTCACGGGTAAGCGTCCGCAGTCCGTGAGATAGCGAGCCCGCTCGGGCCGATGCTGCGCCCGTGGTTCACGACGTTCGGGCTCCATTCTGTGAGGTTGCATTGCCGATTCGACTGTGGTGGGCCGTAGTTTCCATAACGCGAACCAACCCGGGGTCACTGTTCGGGGTCCGAAGATTCGCATGTAGGCCATATCCGAATCTGCAATTCAATCGTTTCACCTGCAGAGCAGTGCGGACACCATTGGCAGCCGGATTGGCGGTGCTGGTCTTCGGGATGGCCGGATGTAGCACGGGCGGTTCCGTAGCGACGTCGTCGCCGACGCCGTCGGCCGCTTCGCCGACGCCATCTCCCGCGTCAACTCCACCAGCCTCGAATACACTCCAGCTTCAAGGCCCACTGGCGACCGAAACGGGCCATGAGATCGTTGGAAGTGGCCGCGGATGCGGCTTCGGACCGCCGCTGATATTCGGAACCAACGCCATGAGCCTGTCGAATGGGCGCGTCGTGCGAGTGGCTTTTGCAATAGCCGCGCAGGGATCGTCCGGGGGCACCTACAGCGCCACGTCGCCCCTCCAGCAGTACGGGTTTACCCCATTAACCCTCAGTGTCGCAAACAACGCCACGACCGGAGCAGGGAACCGGATCAATGCCAGATCGGGCGAGGTCACGGTTACAAGCGCCGATGCGGTCAAGGGTCTTTTTTACGGAACCATCGATGCCCAGTTCGCAGATGGCACGCATTTGGCGGGAGGGTGGTTGTGCCGTGTCGCCGAATAATCGGCTTCCGCGCGTCGGTTTTTCCACACTCACGCGACTGCTCAAGTTGGTGATCGAGGTCGGGGTCGACAGCGGGGATAGGGCGACATGCCAACCTACCGCTTCCGACGACGTCGGTTCGCGTTATGGAAAGCCGGTCAAGTTTGAGTGGGCCGCGGTGGACTCGAACCACCTACCTCCGAGCGGTCAGCACGCGCCGCAACCCGACCGGGTTAGGAAGCTGGGACCTGGTGTCGAAGCTCCAGCACGCGCTGCCTCAGGGCCGCCTCGGCCTCCATCGGCGTATCCATCTCCTTTCGTTCGCGGTGCCAGCGCTCCATGGCGAGATCCAGCTGCGCGGACTGGAGGCGCGCGACCTCGAAATACGCTTTGAACCCACCGCGCCTGAAGGCGAGCAAGCGCTGCTTGAGGCGCTGCCAGGGGCTCGCGAGAACCGGCACTTCGTCCATCAGGATGGTCCCAGATCCACTCGCCGCCTCCTTACGAAACTGGTCCACGAGTCCCAGCGCCTCATACCGGATCCCGAAGAGCAGCAAGGCGATCACAGCGGCGGTGAAGGGCCCGGTCATGATCAAGGTGCGTAGGTGGAACTCGAGCAGGCCCAACACACCGGGGTCGATTGGGAAAAACGTGAGCCACGCATCCCAAGCGAAGTGCCCAGCGATGGCGATCAGGAATCCGCTGAGGATGGCCAATGCTTTCTGGCGCAGATGCGGCAGCTGACGCGCCACCCCAAGCCCCGCGCCGATGAAAGCGGTGTATGTCGCGTGACCAAAAAAGAGGCCGAGCACCTGCCTGGCATACCACTGAATGCCCGCCGCCTCCCAGCCGATTCCCTCGGGATTGAATATCGAGTAGATGTTCGTCATGTAAGCAACGGACTCCAGGAAGTTGAAACCGAGTCCGACCGCCGCCCCGTAGACGATCCCATCGACGACGTCGTCGAAGTCATCTCGCATAACGAGAAAGAGGAGGACCACGGCGGCTCCCTTGGCCAGCTCTTCGAGCAGACCGGCCGAGAACGCGATGGAGGCGTCAAGCCCGGGGCCCGGAACCAGAGTGTGTTGGGCAGTGGCGTCCCACAGGCTCTCGCCCCAGATGACAAGGCTGGTCGCGACGATCGCGCCCCACGCGGCTGCGACGAGCACCAGACGCCATGGCTCCTTCTCGTTGCGGTCCATGCGCCGGACGACAAGCAGCCCGAACGCGGTGGTGGGCAGGCATGCAAGCGCGCAGATCGCAGCCACAGTGGGACCAGCTGACTGCGTGAAGACGAAGACGTCGATGACGAGCAGCCACAGCAGAACGCCAAGCCCCAGAAGCACGCCGGCGCGAATGAGATGTTTGCGGCGGCTGGCACGATCTCGCGTGAATGCCCTCACACCGATGAACGTGCCAAGCGCGACCAGCGCGACCGCCAGCAAGCCGTACAGCGAGGCACGGGCGGGGATTGTTTCGAGGTACACGTAGTTGAGGAGCGAGCTGGCGATGAGCGCGAGCACCACGACGCCGGCTACCACTGCGGCGATCCAGTAACGACTTGGACGCAGCTTCGAATGCGGATTGGCCGCTGGAGGTGTCGTGTAGGCGTGAGCGCTCACTAACGTTCGATCAGCACGATGCGCCGGGCCAGCACCTCGACGGGCTGCCCGTCTTTCAACCTCTCGACGACAAACGTGTAATGACCCGGCAGGCTGTGGTGCAGGCCGGGCGGCACGATGACCGGAACCGTGCTCTGCGGTCCGAGCTCAGCTGCGGTGCCCGGGCCGACTCGACCGACGATGCTGCCGAAAGAGTTGAACCAGCGCGCGTCCACCATGAGGTCGGGTGGCAGCTGAGACCAGTCGACCACGCCTGCGAATTCGTCGGTTCGAGCGAAGGTTGTCCTGTCGGGCCCCTTGGTCGTGCGCGTCGCCGGGTCGTACTCGAGTACGCCCACGATATGAGCCGTCTTTCCGGTCGTCTGCCCAGGTGGTTCGAAGTACACGAACTCGACCAGGCCGACACCCAGGATGAGCACCGCGACGGTGGCGAAAACGAGGAGCGTGCGGTACAGCGTGAGGATTTGGTCGTAGGGCGCAACCGACACTGCGGGGCTCAGTCGAATCGATTGGCCGCGCGTTGTCAAGAAAATTGCCAGGCCCGTTCGATTGGGATGGTGCGGCGGAGAGGAGTTGAACCTCCACGTCCTTGCGGACACTAGCTCCTGAAACTAGCGCGTCTGCCATTCCGCCACCGCCGCTCCGCGGGCCGGGCGCGCGCAGGGCGCACTTCCCGATCGACCGCAAAGTATACCGAGGGCCAGTTAGCCGCCTTCTAACATGGCCTCGTGGACGCCAGCGTCCGAATCGGACGGATCGCGGGGATCGAGGTGGGGCTCAACTGGAGCCTCGCCATAGTGTTCGTCCTCATCGTGTGGACCCTGGCGGGGCAGGTCCTGCCCTCGGTGGCGCCCGGCCAGCAGGAGTCCGCCTACTGGCTCGTGTCTTTCATCGCAGTCGTCCTCTTTTATGTGTCGCTGCTCAGCCACGAGATGGGCCACGCCATCGTCGCCAGGCGGCTCGGCGTGAAAGTCGATGGCATCACGCTCTGGATCTTCGGCGGCGTTGCGCGCCTGAGGGGCGATGCTGCGACTCCTGGGTCCGAAGTGAAGATCGCGATTGCCGGGCCGGTTGTCAGCCTCGTCCTCGCGATCCTGTTCGGCGTCGCGACGTTCGCGCTTGACGCGACCGGCGGGCCGGCTCTCGTCGAAGGAGGCATCGCCTGGCTGGCAGGCACCAACGCGATGCTTCTGCTCTTCAACCTGATCCCCGCGTTCCCTCTCGATGGTGGTCGCCTGCTGCGTGCCTGGCTGTGGCAACGAAGCGGCGACAAGTATCGCGCCACGTCGGGCGCCGCCCGGCTCGGACGGATCTGTGCGTTCGTGATGATGGGGCTCGGGCTGCTGTCGCTCTTCATCAGCGGCGCCATCAGTGGCCTCTGGCTGATCTTCCTCGGGTGGTTCCTCATGTCGGCCGCACGCAGCGAGGAGTCTCAGGTGCTCCTGCGCGGCGCCCTGAGCGGCCTGCGCGTGGGAGACGTGATGTCCCGCGATCCGACCGCCGCGCCGGGTTGGATCACCGTCGACGAGTTCATGCGCGCTTACGTTCCGATGCAGCGCGCAACCGCTTATCCGATCAAGACCTTCGATGGAGAGCTTGACGGTCTCGTCACCCTCGCGCGGCTGGCTCAAGTGCCACCCGAAGAACGTCACGTCAAGCGTGTTCGCGACGTCGGCACCGGCATGGATGAAGTCGCCAAGGCGTCACCTGGCGAGCCGGTCACCGCCGTGCTCGATCGTTTTTCGCCCGCGGACGACGGCCAGATTCTCGTTATGGACGGAGGGGGGCTGGTCGGTCTGCTGTCGCCGGGCGATATCACGCGCGCGCTCAAGGCCGCGCGCGCAGCCGCTAAGAGGTAAGCGGCTTTCTAGCCAACCCCGGGGCGCGTGCAGCCGCCACCAGGATCGGGATACCGATGATCAGGCCGAGGCACGTCAAGCAGGATGCGATGCCCGCCGCGATGGCTGCCCAACGCGCCCACGACGTGCGGGCAAAGACGCCGACGGTGGCGATGAGGGAGATGAGGAACAGTACGGCGATGATGCCGAAGAACACCAACCCGCTGTGGAAGTCATTCCACTGACCGCTGCTGAAATTTTGGGATTCGCCAAGGATGCCGAACACCGTCAACAGCCCCCAGATCACGGACGCGATGACGAGAACCACCAGAAGAAAGGCACGCAGCCCCGGCGAAGGCGCGAGCAAGATGGGCGGCGGCATTCCAAAATGGGGCGGTGGGATCGGGGCTTGCGTGGCCGGAATCCATTGCCGGCCGTCCCACCACCACATCCAGTCCGGCGACCAGTAACCGGTTGGTCCGCCGGGCGTCTGCTGCACTCGAGGCGGAGCCTAGCTCGCGATGAACAGCGTGTGCCAGGCCGCCTCGACCAGCTCCGGGGTGAGCTGAGGCCGCACGCCGCGGGCCGACGAAACGTCGACCAACCGCTCGAGGAGGTCACGCGGGTGGTTGCCGCGCAGCGGCCGGCCGCTGTACAGGGCGGAGATCATGTCCAACGCGGTGGGTTCCGCTGGGATGGTCAGCCGCTCTCGCTCGCGCTCGAAGATCCGGCACCACATCTCCCAGGTCGGATCCGGCATCAGCACTTTGTAGGAGAGCCGGCGCAGGTAGGCCTCGTCGAGCAGCTCGGCCGGCCTCAAGTTCGTGGACAGCGCCAGCTGCGCCCGGAAGGGCACCTCGACCTTGCGTCCGCTTGCGGTCAAGTTCATGTAGTCGGTGTCTTGCTCGAGGGGCACGAGCAGGCGGTCGAGGATCTGTTTCGGCGACACGCGCTGGCGGCCCAGGTCATCGATGAGCAGGACGCCGCCGTTGCCCTTGACCTGCAGCGGAGCGCCGTACGTGCGGCTGCCTTCCTCCCAGGTCGGGTCGAACATGTCGAGCTGGAACTCGCCGCCGACCTGGACGAGGGGCCTCGCCACGCGCCGCCACCTCTTATCGGCCGGCTGGTTGGTTTCGAGACGGTGCACTGCGCCGTCGAAGATCGTCATGACCTCGCCACCGCCGATGTCGAGCGCGACGGGGATCACGATCGGCCCGCCGAGCAAGCTTGGAATCCGCCGCGCCAGTGTCGTCTTGCCGTTGCCCGGTGCGCCATATATGAAGATCGACGATCGGGAGTTGACGGCGGCGCGAACTGCCTCGGTTACGCCGGGCGCCAGCTCGATGCCGCTGAGCACCAGGTTGACCTTGACCAGGTCGAGCGTGCCGGGCTTGGCCGCCTCGGCAAGGACCGCCCTGTACTCCTGCTGTGAGACCGGCGCCGGACCCACGTAGCGGGTACCCGAGTTGCCGATCTGCTCGCTGCGTGTGCGCCCCTGCTTGGTGATTGCGTAAGCCATCCGCTCGGAGAGCGGCCGGCCCAACCACGGACCTTGCTCGGGAGCGAGGCCGAGCGCGTCCAGGAAGTTCGAACTCGTCAGAGACTTCAGGCTGGGTTCGACAGACGCGAAGGGCAGGGCCAGCTGGTCGGCAACCTCGAATCCGGTGATTCGCGTCGCCAACGAAGCCACCCGCAGGATCATGCCCTCGATCAGATTGCGGTTGATCTCGGGCGGTGGGGGAGGCTCGATCTCGTGGCTCGGAGCAGGTACAGCCGAAGGCACAGGTTGCGGCTGGTCTACGTGCTCGAGGATCGCGCCGAAGATCTTCTTGCCGAATCGCGCGCGGTCTGAGTGGTCGGGCGGCTCACCTTCGCGACGGCGACTGATCCAGTCCGGCACCTCCTTGAACACGACGGTGTTGCCGATCAAGAGCTGGACAGTGTCCGGCTCGTCGGTGGCCACGCGCACAGCAATCCGGACCAGGTAGCCCTGGCTCTTCAGCGCCGCCCAGCTACGCTCCCACGCGACGTCGTTGCGCCCCGACCAGGTCTGGCGCACGGTGCGATCGCGCGCGAGCGTGATGTCCTTGCGGTTCTGGTAGCGACGCCGGACCAGTTCGGTCACATCCTTGTCGATGTCTTCTGCGACGAGCGCCGCCAGCGGCAGGGCACGATCGTCGACGGCCGGGCGATTCTTGATCTCAAAGATCGTGTTCGCGGTGGGCGCCAGCGCTCGGATCACGCTCGCGTGTCGCGGGCAGAAGGGAGTTCTCTCGATGAACTGGATGTGTCTCCTGCACCACCAGCTCTTGCATTCGCGGCCGGTCAGGTCCTTGTAGGCGCACGCCCAGCCGCGGCGCTCCTGGCAGTCGCTGTAAGTGCACACACCAGCCGGCTTCTTGCCGTCGGTCCTTGGCGGGGCGGGCGACCGCTCCACCTCCTCGTCGACCGCCAGCTCATTCGAGATCGCCTCGACGGGCGGTTGCGCGGCGCCCGGCTTTGGCATGTAGTGGAACGCGCCCGAGAATTCCTCGCAGCTCTGGAAGCGCTGGCTGGGATCTTTTGCAGTCGCCTTCCAGATGATCTCCATGATCGGCGAGGGAATGGCGGTGGACGCCCGCGGCCTGTCGAAGACCTGCGAGTGGAGCACCGCCGGCAGCGCGCCGGTGAACGGCGGTTCGCCATGCAGAAGCTCGTAAAGGATCATGCCGAGCGAGTAGATGTCCGCGGTGGCATCCACGGCTTCGCCCTTGACCTGCTCCGGCGCCATGTAGGCGGGGGTGCCGACCATGCTTCCGGTCGCGGTCAGGCGGTGCTTGTCGTCGACCAGCTTCGAGATGCCGAAGTCGAGGATCTTGGTCTTGCCGCGGTTGGAGATGAGGATGTTGTCGGGCTTCAGGTCGCGATGCACTATCGAGTAGTCATGCGCAACGCCCACAGCCGACAGCAGCTGCTGGATCAGGTCGACTGATACGTCGACGCTGAAGCGTCCGTACTCGTCGAGCCACGAACGCATGGAGCGGCCTTCGACCC
Source organism: Candidatus Eiseniibacteriota bacterium (assembly GCA_035300725.1). Classification (GTDB taxonomy): domain Bacteria; phylum Chloroflexota; class Dormibacteria; order Dormibacterales; family Dormibacteraceae; genus Palsa-870. The sequence continues at coordinate 14,755 of DATGVE010000147.1, forward strand.
ACTCCATGACGATGAACAACACAGGACCGTCCTCGTCGAAGTCATAGACGCGAACAATGCCCGGGTGGTTCAGCGCCGCAACGGTGGCTGCTTCTCGGTGGAAGCGCTGACGGAAGCTCGTATCGCTCGAGTACTGCTCGGCCAGGACCTTGATCGCGACCGGGATCTCGAGCCGCGGATGAGTCGACCTGTAGACAACGCCCATGGCCCCGCGCCCGAGCTCGGCTTCGATCGGATAACGGCCTAGTTGGGTGGTACTCAAGGTTCGAACACCGGACGGTCAGTATGCCGGACGGTGCGCGGCTCTCCATCCCTGTGACGGGAGATCGTCCCGCCGGCGGCGGCCCCGGCTAGCCGAAGACGCTCAGCGGCATATAGAAGGAGACGCCGAAGTTGGGCTGGTCGACGATCTGGCTGATCCTGAGGTCGCCGGCCAGGCTGCACAGGATGTAGGCATCCTCGCGGCTCAGCCCGTGGTCGGCCGTCAGCCACGCGATGGTGTCGCGCACCGCGTTGCGGGCGTTCTCCATCAGGTCTGGGCCCAATGCGCAGACTGCGTGGTAGCCCTTTTCGTCGCTGCGCGGTTGAAGAGGGCCTGCCGGAGTGTGGAAGTGGTAGCTCCAGGGCCGAAGCGAGGCACCTTTGACCACTCCAAATCGGAGTGAGAACGTCATCGGGCATTCGATCCCGGTAACGCAGACCTCGCCGTCTCCCTGCGCGCCATGGCAGTCGCCTGCTGAAAAGAGCGCGCCGGGCACGAAAACGGGGAGGTAGAGCTTGGTTCCAGCCGTCAGGTGCCGCGTGTCGACGTTGCCGGCTCCCTTGGTCGGCGGCAGCACATCGTGGGGCCCGGGCTCATCTGTGGCAACTCCCATCGTGCCGCAGAACGGCGCGATCGGGATGTGGATATCGTGGCGCAGCTCAGCCGACTTGCGGTCGCCGAGCTCGAAGTAACGGACGTACGGGTCGGGGAAGTCCGCGGCCAGGAGGCCTAGGCCCGGCAGCAGAGCCGTCCATCCCCAGGCTCCTGGCTTCAGGGACAGGATCTCGACCTCGAGCGCGTCGCCGGGCTCGGCGCCTTTCACGTAGACAGGTCCGCCCAGGGGATAAAGCCGGTCGAAGTTCAAAGTGGCGAGCTTCGACGCCGGGTCTCCGTTTTTGAGCTGTCCGGCCGTGACCTCCTCGGTGTCGAAGTGGACGACATCGCCGGGCGCGATCTCGACTGCTGGGGCAAGCGAGTTGTCCCATTTGAAATGGATCTGATCTCTTCCGACTGTGTGTTCGCGCGCGGCGATGCGCGCCATCACTTCTTGGCCTCTTCCTTGATTTCAGCGTGGATTGGCGCCGCGTCCATCCTCAGCACTTTCTTGTCGAATTTGCCGACCGACGTCTTGGGCACCTCGTCGATGAACCGCACCTCGTCCGGCAGCCACCACTTCGCCACCTTATCCCGCAGGAAGTCGATCACCTCGTTCTGCGTGACTTTGCCCTTGAACTCCGGTTTCGGCACCGCAAAGACAACCGGCCGTTCGTCCCACTTGGGATGCGGCAAACCGATGACCGCCGCTTCCTGGATCTTGGGGTGGGCCATCACGGCGTTCTCCAGCTCGACCGAAGAGATCCACTCGCCGCCCGACTTGATCACGTCCTTGGTGCGGTCGACGATCACGATGAAGCCGTCAGCGCGGATCTTCGCGACGTCTCCGGTGCGGAACCATCCGTCTTCGGTCAGCTTTTCCGGGTCGAAGCCGTTGTGGTAGCCGCGAGCGATCCACGGACCGCGGACCTGGATCTCACCGAAGGCGACCCCGTCCCACGGCAGCTCTTCGCCGGTTGCCGGGTCGCTGATCCGGATCTCGACTCCGGGCGCGACCCTTCCCTGGGTCAAGCGCAGGCTGATCTCAGCTTCAGGATCCAGGCCGTCCGGAACACGAGCGACGCTGCCCAGCGGGGAGGTCTCGGTCATGCCCCAGGCGTGCAAGATGCGGAGGCCCACGGCGTCCATTGACTCCATGAGCGCGCGCGGGACAGCCGAGCCGCCGCAGACCACGGTGGTTACCTTCGGCAGGCGCTTTCCAGTCTCCTTCATGTAGGCGGTCAGTGCGATCCAGACCGTAGGCACTCCTGCGAGGTAGGTCGCACCTTCTTGCTCAGCCAGCTCCACGATGGACTTGGGGTCGGCCGAGAAGCGCCCTCCAAAGATGAGCTTCGAGCCGGCCATGCCGCAGGCGTACGGAAGTCCCCAGCTGTTGGCGTGAAACATCGGTACCACGGGAAGCACCACATCCTTCTCTGAGACCCCAAGGTTGTCCTTTTGCAGCACACCCATGGTGTGGATGAACTGCGAGCGGTGCGAATACACGACCCCCTTGGGATTGCCCGTGGTGCCTGACGTGTAGCACATGGCCGCGGCCATGCGCTCAGAGAGCTTCGGCCAGGGGTAGGTCTCGCTCTCGGCAGCGAGCAGGGTCTCGTAGTCGAGCATGTCGGCCAGCCCGTTGGCGGACGCCGCCGTGGGGGCCGGGGTGCTTTCGCTCATGAGCACGATCTGCTTGATGCTCGGGATCTTGCCCATCAGAGGCTTCAGGAGCGGAAGCAGCGACTGGTCGACAAATAAAACCTTGTCTTCCGCGTCATTGACTATGAACTCGAGATGCTGAGGAAACAACCGCAGGTTCAACGTGTGCAGGACAGCCCCCATGCATGGGATGGCGTAGTACAGCTCCAGGTGGCGGTTGTTGTTCCACGCCAGGGTGGCCACGCGGTCCCCGGGTTTGACTCCGATCCGTTTCAGCGCGCCGGCCAGGCGATTGATGCGCGGGACCATCTCGCCGTAAGTGGTCCGGTGCACCCCGTCATCTCGCTTGGTCACGACCTCTTTCTTCTGGTGCAGCCGTTCGAGTCGCCACAGCACGTGTTGAAGAGAGAGCTCGTAGTCCTGCATCAAGCCTTCCAAAGCCGACACCTCCAGCTAGCTAAGTCGATGAGAAGGTCCTGAAAGGTCGATGGTAAAGCCCTCGGCGGTAGGATGCACACCAGTGGTTGCTCCGGGTCGGGCCGACCTCCATATGCACACGACCGCCAGCGACGGTTGGCCGACGCCCGAAGAGCTTGTCGAACACGCGGCCCGGCGGGCCAAGCTCGACGTGATCGCGGTCACAGATCACGACACCATCGACGGCGCGCTGCGCGCGCGGGAGCACGCTTCGAAGCGAGCGCGGTTTCACGTCATCGTCGGTGAGGAGGTGTCGAGCCGTGACGGGCACATCGTCGCCCTGTACCTCGAGCGCAAGGTGCGTCCGGGCATGTCGGCCGCCGCGACCCTGGACGCGATCCACGATCAGGGCGGCCTGGCGATCGCGGTCCACCCGTTCTGGCGCACGCAGCGACGCGCGAAGGCCAGGCCCGTGCATGGCGTCGGCTGGCTCGCCGCTGAGCTCGACTTCGACGCCATCGAGGTCGAGAACGCGACCCCCGGCTTTTATCTGGTCAATCAGCTGGCGCGCCGCCTGAATCTTGGCCTCGGTGCTGCGGAGCTAGGCTCCTCGGATGCGCACATACTCGACGCGGTCGGCCGGGCTTTTACCGAGTTTTCGGGCAAGTCGCCTGAGGCCCTTCGAGCGGCCATTGAGTCAGGGATGACGACCGCCAGACGCCGGCGTTATCGCGCTGTCGGGCTGGTGCGTTACGCGGCGTGGGGATTGAACCACCAGCGATACGCTGTCGGCTGACCGCCCTACCATGGGGCAGCGCCCGCGTAGCTCAATGGATAGAGCGCCTGACTTCGGATCAGGAGGTTGCGAGTTCGAGTCTTGCCGCGGGTACCTCCCACGCGAACTTCGCCGGTCCGCCTAAAGCATCCTGTCGAGCATTTGATCGAGCCGCTCCGCCTGGCCGCGGATGTTGGCGGCGAGCACGCGCACGTCTTCGTCGTACGCGCGGTCTGCTTCTTTCACCTGGTCGCTCATCTGCCGGATGCCTACCAACGCCGTCTTGAACTCGCGGTTCAGCGTGGTGCGGGTGGTCTCGATGTCGGTCAGCATTTCGAGGAATTCCTTACGTTCCAGGATCATGTTGACCGTCAGGAGCACGGCGAGGATTCCGGTCAAGGAAGTCTGGAAGAGGTTCTCGTGACCGGTCAGGGCCGAATAGAGGTCGCCCCCGGTCGCCGTGAGCAACGTCATCCACGGCAGCGCGAGCTGCCACAGGTCGAGTGGCGCCTGCCCGGCCGCCGTCTTTGGAGCAGCGTCTGGATATAGAGCCGCCAGCGCGATCAACAGGAACCCCGCGAACCAACCGGTGTCGAGCACGCTGCCCACTGATCCGAACGCACCCTGGGCGGTGAGATATGCGAACGCGCTGTCGGCGATGGAGTAGCACGCCACCCCGACGAGGAGGAAAGCCATCCTGCCCCTCTGCTGATGCGATGCGCGCCGGATGGCGAGGATGAGGACGGTCCCGACGAGAATATCCCCGACCGGGTACGCAAGATCGAGCCACTTGGTCGTCGAGGCGGAGTCCCAGACCGCCCGCAATCCGAAACCCCATGCGGTCGAGGTTAGGGCGATGGAGACGATGAGGCCGTCGAACCACACGCGCCAGCGGGCAGACGTACCGCGCGCGTCGCCCCAGAACGAGCGAATGCCAGCGATCGCAAACGGCACCGCCGACAGGAATCCGGCGTCCGCCAGCGACGGGTACGGCACTTTTACGCCCATTCCGACTTCGTAGATCGACCAGACAACCTCACCTGCCGACCAGAGGGCGGCCGAGGTGCCCATCAGAGCCCAGCCGAGCCTGTCCCTTCCGCTAGCCCGGCGGGCGGCCCACACGCACGCGGCTGAGGCGAGCGCCGCCGCAACCCCCTCTCCAATGTCGTCGATCGCAGTCACCGCACGCGGTCCGACGAAGACAGTTCGAATGTTCAGCGCGTAGAGCACGGAAGCGAGTGCGACTGCCGCGACCAGGATGGCGAAGGTCCTCTGCCGGCGGTTCCACCCTGTCCACACATTCATCTGGTCGAGCGAAGTTAAGCAGCCGCAGCGGCGAATTCATCCGTCTTATCGCAAGGACGTGAAGGAACCTTCTCCGTCATCGACGGCGAGGTTCGCTCAGGGCACGGCGAAGGCATGTGCCGGCAACGCCGGGTAAAATCATCCGGCTGCAGCCGGGCGGCTGGCGGAACTGGTAGACGCGCACGTTTGAGGGGCGTGTGGGGTAACCCATCCGGGTTCGAGTCCCGGGTCGCCCACCAAGCTGGAGCGTCGGGAGCGACATCCCGCGCGTTACGCCTCTTTCGAAACACTGAATTCCACGGTTTTGGCGCGGAATCGGGCCGCGGTCTTTACAGGCGAGGTTGCATCGCAACCCGAAGACGGCAAACCTTTGGGGCCGTGGGTCGACAACCGTCCATCCCTCTCGAACTGAGATCGGGGATTTTCACCGTCGAAGAGGCCAGACTCGCCGGCTTGAGCAAAGAGCAGTTGGCCGGCGCCAGCTGGCTCCGTGTCGAGCGCGGCCTTTACCGGTGGGCAAAACTCGAAGTTGGCCCAATGGAGCAATTGATCGCAGTCGCCCGCCGGATGCCGGCGGCGGTTTTCTCGGGCCGCACCGCGGGTTGGCTGCATGGTCTTGACTTGCCACCGGTCAACCCGGTTGAGGTGATACTCCAGGACTTCCACGCTTCAAGTCGCGCCGGAGTCAAGCTTCAGCGGACGACTCTTTTGAGGGGAGACGTGATTCAACGGCGAGGCCTATCGGTCACCTCCGGCTTGCGTACGGCCGTTGACCTCGGCAGTCGCACTCCGCTAGTCGACGGCGTGGTGGCGCTCGACATGGCTCTCCATCGACGAATCGTCAGCCTCACCAAACTCCGCTCCTTTTGCGAAGCAGCTCGAGGCGCCAAAGGCGCCGCTCGATTGCGGCGCGCGGTCGCGCTGAGCCCGCGACGGAATCGCCAATGGAAACACGGTTGCGGATGCTTCTAGTTATGGCTCGCCTCCCGCGCCCACGCGCCCAGGTCTCACTCGAGGATGAGCAGGGGCGCCCACTCGGCCGGCCCGATCTGTTTTACCCAGAGCACAGACTCATCCTCGAGTATGACGGCGGCGTCCACAGGGAAAGCCTGGCTGAGGACAACCGCAGGCAGAACCGGCTCATCAATTGCGGCTATCGGCTGCTGCGATTCACCGCCGGCGACATTTATCAAACACCCGATTCCGTGGTTGACCAGGTCCGCTGGGCGCTAGCCGAGCGCCGGCCGTGAGCGTCACACTTAGTCGCGTGCCCGAGGATCCAGAGGTTCCGAAGCCGAAAGAGCTCGATCCTGCCACGCAGTTCAAGCAGCTGTACGACCAGGAGTACCTCTCGGTCTACCGTTCGATTCGAGCTGTCGTCCTGGACGCCGCGGCGGCTGAGGACCTCACCCAGGAGACGTTCGTGCGCGCGTACCGCGCCCGCCATCGCTATACCCCGACCGCCCCGCCCGGCGCCTGGCTGCGCCGGATCGGGATCAACCTCGCGATCTCCCACCTCCGCCGCCAGAAGCTGGCCCGGTTCCTGCCCGCCCGCCTCTACGTCGCCCCGGACCGCCGGGACTACGACCGGGCGGAGGCTCGCGACGTCGTCGGCAAGGCGATGGCGGCTCTCAGCCCGAAGCTGCGCGCCGCCGTCGTCCTTCATTACTACGACGACATGACGCGCGAAGAGATCGCCGCAGTGCTCGGGGTACCGGCCGGGACGGTGGCCTCAAGAATCGCCAAGGCCGTCGCGATAATGAGAAAAGCGATGGCGAGCGACCAGGAATCGGACACCAGGCGTTCGAGTAATGAAGGTGCCCTACGTGGAAGATAAACCCACACCGGGAGGGTTCAGTTCGCCCTCTGAAGTCGACGTCGCCCGGATGGTCCGGGCGGAAGTCGAGACCTGGACCCCGCGTCGGGGTCCGGACTGGACGGACATCCTGATCAGGCTGGCGGGCACGGGACCCTCGCCGTGGGTCGTCTACACAACCGCCAGCGCAGCCCTTGTAGTCATCCTCATTGCGGCCTACCTGATCGGTTCGGCGCTGCAGCTGGGCGCTCTCGCGCCCCCGACCGACGCCCACATCCACCGGTAGTCGGAATCCTCTAGAAAAGCTGGACCTCGTCCCCTAGGCCTCGCTCGAGAGCAGCTTCCACAACCAGCCGACCCGCGGCCAGGTCCCAAAGCGCGAGCCCGTGTGACTCGAAAAGGGTGATCCCCGGGCCCGGCTGGCGCTGCCACTTGCCGGCCACCACCGCCCCGAGCTCGACGGCGCGGCTCCAATCGAACTTACCGGCGTCATGGGCCGCGATCAGGTCCCCGCTCTCGAGCTGCGCGGCGGCGAGCTGATCGACCACGACCGTCTGAGCCCTCGCGACCAGGTCGGCTGGAATCTCTGCTTTGTTATGCCAGTTCGAACCCGCCGCCACGACAAGAGCATTGGGCTCGACCCATTCGGCTTCGATTACTGGCGACTTGCTTGAAGTCACGGTGATGACGATGTCGGCGCCGCGCACCGCCAGCTCGGCGTTGCCCGCGGCTATGGTTTCAACCCCAAGCTGATCGGTTTGCTCCTTGGCGAATCCAGAACGCCGTTCGAAGTCGCGGCTGAAGACTCGCAGCTCCTTGATCCCGATTACCCGTGACAACGCCAGCGCCTGGGTGTTGGCTTGCCACCCGGTGCCGATCAGCGCGACAGTGGCGGGCCCGGGACGGGCGAGCGCTTTCACGGCGACCGCAGTCGCTGCGCCTGTTCGGTAAGCGCCCATGAAGTCCGCTTCGATCATCGCCTCGAGAGAACCATCGAGAGCGAAGAGGATGACCAGCATGCGCAGGTGCCCGTCGGCGACCGTGTACGCCTTCAGCCCGGTGCAGCGCCCGCCGGGATAGGACGCGAACATTACGTTGAGCAATCCTCCCGGCGCGAAGACCCGGCGGCGAGGCTCGTTCTGGGCGACGCCTTCGCCAAGCTCCTTCATCGCGGCGGTGACCGCGGCGATCACGTCGTCGATCTCAATGACCCGTTGGACGTCGGCTTCGCGCAGGATCAAGGCCACGGCAGGGAGAATAGCTGCACTGTGGCTTCCGCTTCCCATCCGCTCAATATCGGCCTGATCGGGCTGGGCACTGTTGGCTCCCAGGTCGCCGAGCGGATGTTGACCTGGCAGCAGCAGCTCTCCCGTCGGGCGGGCGTAGAGCTGTGCCTGCGACGGGTGCTCGTGCGAAACCCCAAGAAGGCGCGTTCAGTCGAGATCGCGCCAGAGCTGATCACCACCGAGCCGGCGGACCTGCTGGAGGATCCCGAGATCGACGTGCTGGTGGAGCTTGCCGGGGGTGACGAGCCGATGCGCACCTACCTGGAGCGTGCGATTCGTGCAGGCAAGCACATCATCACGGCGAACAAGGTGGTGATGGCCAAGCACGGCCCAGAGCTGCTTGACCTGGCCGCGGAACGGAACGTCGACGTTTACTTCGAAGCCGCGGTTGGAGGCGGGATCCCGCTCATCAGCGCCTTTCGGACCGACCTGCAGGCGAACCGGATCGAGCGGGTGTCTGCCGTCATCAACGGGACTACCAATTACGTCCTCGGCCGGATGGCGGCCGCCGGGCTGTCGCTTGCCGAAGCGGTGGGCGAGGCGCAGGCGGCCGGATACGCCGAGGCGGATCCAACGGATGACGTCGGCGGCTACGACGCCGCCTACAAGCTCGCGATCCTTGGTTCGATCGCCTACGAGATCAAGGTGCGCCCCGACGAGATCTATCGCGAGGGCATCGAAGGCGTCGAGCCTGTGGACTTCCGCTACGCCCGCGAGCTTGGCTACGCGATCAAGCTCATCGCCCACACGCAGCGGCATCCGGGCCGGGTCGAGGCTCGCGTGCACCCCGCGTTCATCCCCCTCGACCACCCGCTGGCTCGGGTCGAGGGCGCCGAAAACGCCGTCTTTGTCGAAGGCGACCTGGTCGGGCAGGTGCTGCTCGTCGGGCAGGGCGCAGGTGGCCGGCCCACCGCCTCAGCGGTCGTCGGTGATCTCATCGACCTGGCGCGGTCCATCCGCCGGGGCGTGCAGAGCCGGCCGTCCTTCAGCTTCGATGACCGAATTGGGGTCGTGCCGATGGGCGAGGTGGTGACGCGGGCGTATTACCGGATCCGCGTGGATGACCGGACGGGCGTGCTTGCCGCCATCGGGCACGTATTCGCGGATGAGGGTGTCAGCATCTCGAGCCTCATTCAAAAGGACGCGTGGTCGCAGGACCAGACAGTCGAGCTCGTCGTCACAACGCATCCATCGCCTGACGCCAGCCTTCAGCGTGCGCGAACGAAGATGGCCGCCCTGGAGCCGGTCCGTGCCGTGTCGTCCTTCATTCGCGTCTTCTAGAACGAGAGAAATTGGGAGTCATCGCTCGCTACCGCGAGCATCTGCCCATCGGCCCCTCGACTCCGGAGGTCGACCTCGACGAAGGATCGACTCCCCTGGTGCCCAGCCGCAATGTCGGACGGGCGCTCGGGCTGAAGCACCTCTACTTCAAGTACGAGGGCCTGAACCCGACAGGTTCCTTCAAAGATCGCGGGATGGTCGTCGCGGTGGCCAAGGCGCTGGAGGCGGGAAGCAAGGTCCTGATGTGCGCATCCACCGGCAACACGTCCGCCTCGATGGCCGCATACGCCGCCCGCACGGGACTTCGGGCGATTGTCGTGGTCCCGTCTGGCGAGATCGCGATGAACAAGCTCTCGCAAGCCCTCATGTACGGAGCAAAGGTCGTGGCGCTCAAGGGAAATTTCGATTCTGCCCTGGAGACGGTTCGTGACCTCACGAGCCACTACCCTGTCGCATTGATGAATTCCGTCAACCCGCACCGGATCGAGGGCCAGAAAACCGCAGCCTTCGAGGTGGTCGAGGCCCTCGGCAACGCGCCCGACTACCTCCTGCTGCCGGTCGGGAACGCGGGCAATATCACCGCTTACTGGAAAGGCTTCCGCGAGTATCACGCCGCCGGGCGGGCCACCCGCTTGCCGCGCATGGTCGGCGCACAGGCCGAAGGCGCCGCTCCCATCGTCACCGGCCAGCCAGTCGCCAATCCGACGACCGTCGCGTCGGCGATCCGGATCGGCAATCCGGCCTCCTGGGAAGGGGCCACGACGGCGCGAGACGAGTCCGGCGGCATGATCGCGGCGGTGACCGATACTGAAATCCTTTCCGCCCAGATCACGCTGGCCAACAGCGAGGGCTTGTTTGCGGAGCCGGCCTCCGCCGCACCGCTGGCTCTGTTGTTCAGGTTGGTCCGCGACGGAAAGATCGAAAAGGACGCGACCGTGGTCGTCGTTCTCACCGGTTCGGGTCTCAAGGACCCCGACGCGGCGCTCAAGAACGTGGAGCCGCCCATCGAACTTGACGGTGACGCGCGCACACTCGCTAAGGTCTTGAAGCTGTAGTGATAGTGCAATGCGAATAAAAGTCCCGGCCTCGATCGCCAACATCGGCCCAGGCTTCGACTGCATGGCGATGGCGATCGACCTGTGGCTCGAGGTCGAGGCCACCGAAGCTGAAACTCCGGCGTGGAATTACGAAGGCGAGGGCGCCGACTACCTGGCGGCGCATGAGAATCCGTTCACGCGGCTGAGCATGAAAGGTCGGGTGCGGAGCGAGATCCCGCTCGGAGTGGGGCTCGGGAGCAGCGCCGCGGCCAGGCTCGCCGCGTCAGCGCTAAGCAGCCCTTGGGATGTGAAGAGCCACGTCATCGACTCAGGCGCCGACGAGGGACACCTGGATAACGTTGCGGCGTCGGCCTCGGGAGGAATTCGCATAGTGTCCGAGCACCTCGACGAGAAGCTTCCCAATCCGGGCTGGGGGATCGCGTTGTTTGTCGCGAACCAGCCGCTCGCGACGGAAAAAGCCCGCTCGGTGCTGCCGGACTCGGTTCCACTCGAAACCGCCTCCTTTAATGCCGCGCGGACGGCGCTCCTGGTGCGCGCCATCGTGTCCAAGCGGCCGTCGCTGCTGGGCGAGGCGCTCCGCGACCGGCTGCATCAGCCCCACCGGCTGCACCTCTACCCATGGACTGCGGAAGTCATCCGCGTCGCCGAGGCATCCGGTGCTTATGGCGCTGCGATCTGCGGCGCCGGGCCGAGCGTGTTCGCGTTCTGCGCCCCCTCGCAGGCTGCCCGAATCGCCAAGGCGATGCAAACTTCCTTCCCTAAACGCGGGCGCGGGATGGTCACACAGATCACGGACAAGGGCATGTTCCGGACGCTGTGATCGTCCAGAAGTACGGCGGTACCTCGGTGGGCACCGCCGCTCGTATCCGGCGGGTCAGCCGCCGAATCGCGGCCACGGTAAAGAAAGGACACCAGGTCGTCGTTGTCGTGTCGGCGATGGGGCAGACGACCGATCGGCTGATCTCGCTCGCCCAGAGCGTCAACCCTGAGCCGCCCGCACGCGAGCTCGACATGCTTGTCGCCAACGGCGAGACGATCACCGCGCCGCTGGTCGCGATGTGCCTGGAGGGGATGGGCGTTCGTGCCGTCTCCCTGTCAGGCCTCCAGGCCGGCGTGCGCACGAGCGCGGCTCATTCCAAAGCTCGGATCCAGGACATCAAGCCAGACCGAATCCTCGAAGCGCTGCGGAACGGCAAGGTCGTGGTGGTTGCCGGTTTCCAGGGAGTCACGGAAGACTTCGAGGTCACAACTCTTGGACGCGGAGGTTCGGACACGACCGCCGTTGCGCTGGCCGCCGCGCTGAATGCCGAGTCGTGTGAGATCTACACCGACGTCGACGGAATCTTCACTGCAGATCCACGTCTCGTGAAGACCGCTCGCAAACTCGCTCACATCCAGTACGACGAGATGCTGGAGCTGGCCGCGGTTGGTGCGCGTGTAATGCATCCGCGGGCGGTCGAGATCGGTGAGCTCTACAGCGTTCCCATTCACGTTCGGTCGAGCTTCCATGAGGGCGTCGGTACCATGATCGTCGCTCAAGTACCGATGGAAGAGAGAAAACGCGTCAGAGGAATCGCGGAGGAGACCAACGTCGCAAAGATCACGGTGGTCGGCGTTCCTGATCGCCCAGGCGTCGCCGCCGCGATCTTCGAGCCGCTCGGCGCGGCCGGGATCTCCGTCGACGTCATCGTCCAGAACATCGGGCGCTTACGCCGCACGGACCTCACCTTCTCGGTCGCCGAGTCGGACCTCAAAGCAGCGGAGAAGCTCGTCAGGGCGGCGGCGAAGTCAATCGGCGCGAAGAAGGTCGAGTCGGCGGCCGGCGTGGCCAAGCTGTCCATCGTCGGCACCGGCATGCTCGGCACACCTGGCATCGCGGGCCGTATGTTTCGGAGTCTCGCCGAGGCCGGGATCAACATCGAGATGATCAGCACGTCGGAGATCCGCATCACTTGTCTCGTGGCGCGCGACCAGGTGCAGAAAGGCGTCCGTGCCTTGCACAAGACCTTCGAGCTGGATCTCGTCTAAAGAGGTGCGACTGCGGATGCCAACCGGATCTTCGGCGCCCATGCGGCCCGTCCGCGTTGTTGCGGCCTCCGCTTCTCGCTCACGCATCAACGGATGCGCTCGCTGCGATGCTCAGCCCGTCCACTGGGGTCCCCGCGGCGAAGCCGCGGGAGGGACCCCTGGTCACCGAATCTCTCGGTCGGCCCCCCTGCCGCACCTCTAATGCCGGTCAACGTAGCCATCGTCGGCCCGGCGGGGTCGGGCAAGACCACGCTTTTCAGTGCTCTCACCGCGGGACGCGGCGCAGACGGGGTGGGGATGGTTGACGTGCCGGATGCGCGTTTGAGCCGGCTTGCGGAAGCGGTCAACCCGCTCAAAACGACAGCGGCGCAAGTGCGGGTCGAGGACACGCCGCCCGGCAGCCGCGCTCAGCGCGTGGCCTTTGCTCGCCAGGCGGATGTGCTGGTCAAGGTCGCTCGCTGCTTCGGACCCCAACCAGATCCTGCCGCCGAGCTGGAGGAATTCGCGCTGGACCTTGTCCTGGCCGACCTCGCGTCGGTGGAGAAACGACTCGACGTCGTGGCCAAGGAGGCACGGGCGGGGCGAAAGGACGCCCAGAACGAACACGAGATTCTGACTGCCGCCAAAGAGCACCTCGACTCCGGCAAGCAGCTGCGCACCTTGACTCTGGAACCAGACCAGCGCGCCATGCTGCTCGGCATCTTTCCGGTGACGCTTAAGCCGGCGGTCTATGTGGCCAACGCCGCTGACGAGCTTTTGCCAGGCGGTGGGGAGCCGGCCGCCAAGGTCGTCAAGCTCGCCGCGGCTGAAGGCGCGCCCGTGATCACGCTGTCGGCTCGTCTGGAGTCCGAGCTGGGCGAGCTCGATCCGGCCGAGCAGGCTGAGATGCGCGCCGGATACGGGATCGATGAGTCCGGGCTCGGGCGTATAGCGCGCGCTGTTTGGGAGGCCGGCGGGCTCATTACGTATTTCACCGCCGGAGAGCCGGAGGTGCGCGCGTGGCCATGCGAACGCGACGCGCCCGCGCCGATCGCGGCGAGCAAGATCCATACCGATTTCGAAAAGCACTTCATCCGCGCCGAGGTGACCTCGGTCGATGAGCTGGTCGCTGCAGGATCGATGGAAGCCCTGCGTGCGTCGGGAAAGCTGCGTATAGAAGGTCGCGAATACCGGGTGAAGGACGGCGACGTCGTGTTCTTCCGCGTCGGGCGGTAGAAAGTCTGGCGCGCCTAATCCGCTAGCCGCCCATGAAGAAGATCTGATAGAGCCGGTACGCGAGGAACAGAAGCAGACCTACCAGAAGGACGAGCAGCAGGTTTTTCATTGGACTGTTTAACTCGAATGCGGCCTGACGACTTGCGGAGACCTTAACCTGCGTGCTTCAATCGGAAGAGGCCTCGTCCCCGCTGGACGCGCCGGTCACAGGTGATGTGCCCGAGGTCAACGCAGGTGAGGCGCTCGAGAACCCTGACCTGGTCAACGGCGAGCCTTATGCTGCCGGATGGCTGCTTCGCGTCCGCCTCGAGGATCCTCGGGAGCTCGAGGATCTGATCAGCGAAGAGGAGTACGCCGAGCTGACGACAGAAGTCTGAGGCCAATAATTGTTAAGGCCTTGACACCAACTACATTCGGGGTTATAACTGCACGCGGGACACAACATATCGTAGCCAACGTCTCACTCGGTTGAGTCCCTCGGCCCAACGACAGGCAGGCGGAACGCACCCCAAGTCGCACCCCACGACCCAGAACTAGCTCCCCCTATCCGCCTGCCTGTTCCGTCTCCTCCTAGACTTCTATCCCTATGAGCCGCAAGGGCAAGAACAGAAAGAAGGGAAAGTTTCGGCCGCCGCTGCGGCCGCCAGGTCCGCTGACGCCTGGCATGGGCGCCACCTCATCGGCGACGGCGCAGGCCTCACCGGCTCGAAGCGTGTCGCAGGCCCGCGTCGGCGGCGACCAGATGCTGGTTCGTTCCGTCGAGATGTCGCTCGGGGCGCGCAACCAGGTCACCAAGCTGCGCGGTGGTCGTTACCTGATCGAGTCGGCCGATCCGTCCATCCCGCTCGACCGCGTTCCGTATTTCACGAAAGACCTGGTGCGCCTGGCCGTCGTCGGAGCCGCGATGGTGGTGCTTCTGGGCATCGGGTCGATCGCGGTCCCGCTGATAGTCAAATAGCGCTTAAAAAATAGACACGCCGGGAACCAAACCTTAGAGTTCGCTTCGCCATGTCCCTCAGAACCAGCGAGTCCGGAAAGTCTGCCCTCAAAAAAACGCTGCAGCATCGCAAGCTGAACCCGGACGACCATCAGCATCCGGTCAACGTCCTTCATCACGACGAGGCGACGTTCGGCGAGATGCTCGCCGACAAGATCGCGTCGGGCATCGGCTCCTGGACGTTCCTCATCGTCCAGACGTGCGCTGTGTTGTTATGGCTGACACTCAACATCGTCGGGTTCGTAAATCACTGGGATCCATTCCCGTTCATCCTCTTGAACCTGCTGTTCAGCGTCCAGGCTGCGTATACGGGCCCCGTGCTGCTGCTCGCCGGCAACCGCCAAGCACAAAAGGACCGGCTCACCCTCGAACACGCTGCCTACGAAGCAGACAAGGCTGACGAACAGAATGTCGAGATCCTCAAGGCGATCCAGCGCAACACCGAGGTCACCCTGACGATCCTCAAGCACGTGGAGTCGCTGGTCACAGAGCATGTAGAGCAGGGTCGCCAGCCCGCCGCAAGCTCGGGTACAGAGCCAACGTAAGATCACCCCGTGCGGGTGATTCTGTTCACGGGCAAGGGGGGCGTCGGCAAGACCTCCGTGGCTGCCGCCACCGCCGTCCAGTGCGCGAGGGCCGGCTACCGAACCGTGATCATGAGCACCGACCCCGCGCACTCTTTGGGCGACTCGTTCGAGGTCGAGCTCGGTCCTGACCTGACGCAGATTTCCAACAACCTGTGGGCGCACGAAGTCTCATCGCTGCACGAGATGCAGCGCCACTGGGTGAAGCTGCATGAGTACGCCGTCGAGGTGTTCGCGACGCAGGGCCTGGACGAGGTCGTCGCGGAAGAGGTGGCCAACCCACCCGGCATGGACGAGGTCGCCTCGCTGATGTGGATCAAGCATTACGCGCAACGGGCAGAGCACGACGTGCTCATCGTCGACTGCGCGCCGACCGGTGAAACGCTGCAGCTCCTCACGTTTCCGGATGCGGCCAAATGGTGGCTCGACAAGATCTATCCGTGGTCGCGTCGCGCAATGCGTGTGGCGCGGCCGGTTTTGCAACCGATGATGGGAATGCCGCTGCCATCCGATGAGATCTATGCGTCGCTGAAAGACCTGCTCCTCGACCTAGGGGGCATGCGTAAGGTGCTTACAGACTCATCCACGACCACAGTGCGGATCGTGCTCAATCTGGAGAAGATGGTGGTCAAAGAGGCCAAGCGGGCCTACA
Organism: Candidatus Eiseniibacteriota bacterium; assembly: GCA_035300725.1. GTDB lineage: Bacteria > Chloroflexota > Dormibacteria > Dormibacterales > Dormibacteraceae > Palsa-870. Next base: position 30,687 of record DATGVE010000147.1, read on the forward strand.
CCTACCTCAGCCTGTTCGGCTATTCCACCGACGCGGTAATCGTCAACCGCCTGCTGCCTGGTGAGCTCCATGACGAGCTGTTCCAGAAGTGGCAGCGTATACACAAGCGCTACCAGGTCGAGGTGGAACAGTCGTTTGTTGGGATACCGATCCTCAACGTGCCGCTGTTCGATCAGGAGGTGGTCGGCGAGGAGATGCTTCTACGCATGGCGCAGGAAACCTATGGCCGGCGCGACCCCTCTGAACATTTCACGACTTCCATGCCGCAGCGTATCGACAAGGACGGGACCGATTACGTGCTGACGCTCAAGGTCCCGTTCGCCGACCGCTCGGCGGTCGACCTGAACCGGCACAACGGAGAGCTGTACGTGACGATAGGCAACTACCGGCGAGAAATCTCGCTGCCACGTGTTCTGGCTCAACGTGATACGAGCAGCGCGACGATCCGAGACGGCGAGCTGCGAGTTCGATTCGCACGTCGCGAGCCGAAGCCCGCACCAAAGGAGAAGAAGTCATGAGCCGCGACGGCGAAAACGTCATCGAGCTGATCAACGAGCTCGGGTCGCGGGTGGGCCACCTGCTGTCGGACATGGTTCCCCCACGAGCTCAGGTGCACTTGCTGAACGCGCAGCGTGAGCTGATCACGGCGCTCATGCTCATCTACGAGCACAGGGTCAGCGCGACGCCTGGCGCGCGGGGCCGCGCTACGCCAGCCGCACCTGGCGGCTCCCGCCGCGCGCCCGCTCGGAAGCGGGCGCCGAAGCGCGTCGGCAAAATTCCGATCGATTGAACAACTTCGTCGCGTTCATCCTGTCGGCGCTGCTGCTGGTGCCCGCCTTCCTGATCGCCATCCCGGTGCATGAGATGGGCCATGCGGTGGCCGCTTACATCCTCGGCGACCGGTCGGTGCGGTACTTCGGCTACTTCAGGCTCGATCCAAGGCGCTTCCTCGATCCGCTCGGAGTCATCGCCGTCTTCGTTGCGCTCGTCGGATGGGGCCGGCGCGTCCCAGTGCAGCCAAACCGGATCAGCACGACCATGCAGCACGTCCTTCATGAGCTCGGCGGTCCGGCGGCCAACCTGATCGTTGCCGTGGCCCTTGGCTTCGTCTTGCGGATCCTGATCCGTACCGGCATGAACCCCTCGCTCGACCTGTCACCGGGGCTGATCGGGATGGCTGTCTACGTGATCGTGTTCCTGAACCTGTCGATCTTCGCCTTTCAGCTGCTGCCGATCCCCGGTCTTGACGGCTGGGCGATCGTCGAGGCGGTCTTTCGGAATCGCAATCCACGATTCTTCTTCCAGGTCAACACGCGACGGCAGCAGATCTGGATGGGATGCATCGTCGTGATCTTTCTGTTCCAGATCTTCCAGGGAGTCAACCTGCTGGAGAAGGTGATGATCCCCTTCTACCTGCCCGCGAGCCTAATCTCATTAGGCGGATGCGGCGGATACGGGATTCTCGGGTTCAACGGACTTCATCCCTGCCCCCTGCGATAGGCGGGCTGGTCAACGAGCCTGCTTACGCGCAGCTCGTCAAAGACTTCGGGCATGCGCGTGTAGTGGAAGTGCTCCGCAAGCAGGTTGCTTCTGAGCGAAGCGGAGGGGAGCTAGGCGAGGCCGAGCGCGTGGAGACCGTCGGCGCGACGCTGCGCGCGTCGGTCGCGCCGCGGCTGCGACGAGTCATCAATGGAAGCGGGGTGATCCTTCACACCAACCTCGGCCGTGCGCCCCTGTCGCGCGCCGCGGTGGATGCCCTGGCCGTCGCCGCGGGCTACAGCAACCTCGAGCTGGAGCTCGACACTGGGCGCCGGGGCGAGCGCGCCGCCCTGGTATCCGGGCTCATGACGCAGCTGTTCGGATGCGACGGGTCCTTCGTCGTCAACAACAACGCGGCGGCCATCCTGCTGGCGCTGACGGCGCTGTGCAAAGGCAAGGAGGTCATCGTCTCGCGCGGCCAGCAGGTGGAGATCGGCGGCTCGTTTCGGATGCCGGACGTGATGCGCCTGTCGGGCGCGCGCATGGTCGAAGTGGGCACCACCAACCGGACCCGAAAAGACGACTACGAGCAGGCGATCACATCGCGCACCGCCGCGCTCCTGCGAGTTCACACTTCAAATTTTCGCGTCGAGGGGTTCACCGAAACGACCTCGCTGGCTGAGCTCGCCGCGGTCGCTCATGCCCATGAGCTGCTCCTCATCGACGATCTCGGCAGCGGCGCCGCGCAGCCAATCGACGACGAACCCACAGTCGCCGAGTCGCTCCAGCACTCAGACGTCGTCACCTTCTCGGGCGACAAGCTGTTCGGCGGGCCGCAGGCCGGCATCGTCCTCGGCCGGGGCGAGGCCGGAGCGGCGGCTGTCAAAAAGATGGCTCGCCATCCGCTCGCCCGGGCCGTTCGCATCGACAAGCTGACTCTGGCCGCGCTCGAGGCCACCCTGCGTCAGCGCGTGACGGGCCGGCTGGACGAGATACCGGTCGAGCGAATGATCCGGGCGTCGGAGGAGGACGTTCGGCGCCGTGCGGCGATGTGGTCGGTCAAGCTCGCGGAACGAGGAGTGGCCGTGACGCTGGTCCCGGGAATTTCCGCCGTCGGCGGAGGTTCGCTGCCGCAACACGGACTCCCCACGATGCTCCTCGCGCTGACTGGACCTGCCTCACGACTGGCGGCGGCGCTGCGTCACGGCGAGCCGCCAGTGATCGCACACATAGAAAAGGACGCGTGCTGCCTCGACGCCCGGACCGTCTTGAAGGGAGAGGACGAGACGCTGATCGACGCCGTGGAGGTCGCGTACAGGAGCGTCATGCGGTGAATTTCGTCATTGGCACCGCAGGGCACATCGACCACGGCAAGTCGACGTTGATCACCGCGCTCACCGGGATCGACCCCGATCGCCTGGCCGAAGAAAAAAGGCGCGGCATGACCATCGACCTCGGCTTCGCGCACCTGCGCCTTCCCAGCGGACTCGAGGTCGGCATAGTTGACGTCCCAGGCCACGCGCGGTTCATCCGCAACATGCTGGCGGGGACGCATGGGCTCGACGCCGTGATGCTGGTGATAGCGGCCGACGAGGGAGTCATGCCCCAGACGCGAGAGCACCTGGAGATCATCGACCTGCTCGATGTCCGCCGCGGTGTCGTGGTGCTTTCGAAAGTGGACCTGGTCGACGCGGAATGGCTGGCGCTCGTGAGGACCGAAGTTGTCCAGGCGCTCGAGGGCACGTCGCTGGAAGCGGCGCCGGTGGTTCCGTTCTCGGCCGTCAGCGGTGAAGGCAAGGCCGAGCTCCTGGAGGCACTGGATGCTCTCCTCGCGGCGGCTCCAGCCAGGCCGGATGTCGGCCGGCCACGGCTGCCCATCGACCGGGCCTTCACGATGAGCGGCTTCGGCACCGTGGTGACCGGCACGCTGGTCGACGGTTCGTTGAGCCTAGGGGATGAGCTCCGGATCGTGCCCGGCGACAGGACGGTTCGTGTGCGTGGGCTGCAGCAGCACAACCGCAAGGTAGACACTGCGTCGCCAGGAAGCCGCGTGGCGGCGAACGTGGCGGGTGTGGAAAAGCACGAGCTCGCTCGCGGGGACGTCCTGGCTCGTCCAAAGACGCTGGAGGCCACCCGCCGTGTCGATGCAACCGTGCGAGTGTTAGCGTCGGCGCCCCAGTCTCTGCGACATGGCACCGAGCTGCTGCTTCACACCGGCACGGCCGAGGTGGGCTGCCGCGTGATAGTTCTCGACTCAGATGAGATCGCCGCCGGTCGAGAGGGCTGGGTACAGCTCTACCTGGAGCGGCCGATCGCCGCCGCCGCGCACGATCGCTTCGTTCTTCGCCTTCCCAGCCCGTCGGCGACGATCGCGGGCGGGACCTTCGTTGACGTCACTCCGCGCCGGCACGCGCGCCACGACGGTGCGGTCAGGGAATCTCTCGAGCGGCGCGCCGCCGGCGAGATCCTGCAAGAGGAGCTGCGCAAGTACCCGCGCGGGGTCACGGTGGCGGCGCTGTTGAAGGCCACCCTCGCGCCCGAGGCGGACGTGGCCGGACTCGACGCAAAGCGCTTAGGCGACTGGCTGTACGACGCTGGCGCCTGGCACGCGATCACCGACCGCGCGGCTCGCGAGCTGCAGGAATTTCATGCTGCGCACCCGCTGAGACCCGGTATGGGGCGCGAGGAGCTGCGCAGCCGGCTCGGTGTGCCGCCTGGCTCATTTCCATCGGTGGTGCAGGGCCTCCTCCAGGACGGTGTTGCCACGGAGCGTGAAGGTTCGGTCGCGCTGCCCGATCACCGCGTTGAAGTCCACACGACGGACGGCACCGCCGCAGCCCTGGTCCAGCTCCTCGGCCGGCAGCCGTTCGCGCCACCGTCGCTCAGTGAGGCGGTTCAGCAGACGGGGGCGACCGCTGAGGTGATTCGCGCGCTCGCGCAGCGAGGCGAGATCGTCCGGCTAAGCGATGACATCGCATTCACGAAAGAGGCTTTCGAGGCGGCGGTGACGATGGTGAAGGACGTCATCTCGAGCAGCGGCTCGATCACGGTGGCGCAGCTGCGGGATCGAATGGGGGCAAGCCGCCGCCCGGTGCTTGCGTTGCTCGAGCATCTCGATTCGGCGCACGTGACGCGGCGGGTCGGGGACGCCCGCGTCCTGAGGTAGACACCACCTCCAGATTCGCCGCGTCGCCTACATGTGGCACCGCCCTGCGAAATGCGGGTTTGAATTCAGTGCGATACCCCGCATAGCACAGGGATATGCGGGTATTGGCCGAAACTCGGCCCAGGCATGCCGCCTACTTGCGACGCTGATTGGTAGAGTTCGCGCCAAATGCGCATCGCGGACATGCTCGCGCGCAGCCGGCCCAGCGTCTCTTTCGAGTTCATGGCGCCTCGCGACGAATCAGAGGTCGAGGTCCTCGAGAAGACCGTGGCGACACTGGCCGGTCATGCGCCCGACTGGGTTTCGGTCACCTACCGGCTGCGTACCGGAGAGAAGACGCTCGAGCTTGTGACGAGGATCAAGCGCCACTATCACATCGAGGCGATGGCCCATCTCACGTGCGCGAACTCCGCCGACAGGACTCGCCAGATTCTCAACTGGATGGAGCGGGAAGGGGTCGCCAACGTCCTTGCGCTGCGAGGCGACCCGCAAGACCCTGGCCAGGCGTTCGCGCCCGCCGACCCCCTGCTTGCTCACGGAAGCGACCTGGTCGGCTTCGTGCGCCGTAACGGTTATCGCTTCGGCATCGGCGCGGCGTGCAGCGCGGAGAAGCATCCGGAGAGCACTGATCTCGAGCAAGAGTTTCGCTACATGAAGGTCAAGGTCGAGGCGGGGGCAGACTTTCTGATCACGCAGCTCTTTTTCGACAACCGCTTCTACTTCGACCTCGTGGCGCGGGCCCGCGCCGCCGGAATCACCGTGCCGATCGTTCCAGGTCTGATGCCCGTTCCGAGCCGCCGCTCGCTCGCGGTGATGACCACGATGTCAGGGGCAACCGTGCCGGCTGCTCTGCAGACGGCGATCGAAGAGGCGGCGGACGACGACGCTGTGCGGGTCCTGGGGGTGCAGCACTGCATCGCGCAGTGTGTCGAGCTGCTGGAAGCAGGGGTTCCTGGGCTCCACTTCTACACGTTCAACCGCGCGCGGGGACCGATCGAGATCCTCGCCGCGCTGAGGGGCCAGCAGCTCCTGGCCTCCTGACCACGCTCGTCATCGTCGCCGGCGCTCCGGGATCCGGC
>DATGVE010000148.1:0-8598 GCA_035300725.1 Candidatus Eiseniibacteriota bacterium
TCGCCCTGGTCGGGATCTTCGATCTTGATGACGTCCGCCCCCATGTCCGCCAGGAGCATCGTGCAGAACGGGCCGGGCAGAAGCCGTGTCAGATCGAGCACGCGGATTCCGCTCAGAGGCATGTCGCGGCTATTCTCCCTCCCTCAGTGCGCCCAATAAAACCGCGGCGCAAGCAGGCGGGAAGCGTGTCAGAAGAGTTCCTCGGCCAGAGCGACGATGATGCCCGCAGGGCCTCGCATGTAGCAGAGTCGGTACCTGTCCTCGTACTGGGCCACCTCGCCGACGAGCTCGGCGCCGTTGGCGCGCAGGCGCGCGACAGTGTCGTCGACGCTTTCGACTGTAAACATGACGCTCCGGAGGCCGAGGGCGTTCGGCGGTGCGATCGCCGGTGCGATCTCGACCGGCTTTGGATTGCGAAACTTCGTCAGCTCAAGCCGCCCGTGCCCATCTGGGGTCCGCATCATAACGATGTCGACCTGGACACTTTCGAGCCCGTTGACGCGGTCCACCCACGGGCCCTCGACCGGCATCTCGCCTTCGAGCGTCATGCCGAGCGCGGTGAAAAAAGCGATAGCGGCGGCAAGGTCGTCGACGACGACGCTGACGTGGTCCAATCTCTTGATCGTCATCTCCCCAGTATTGCAGAGGCCCTGCGCCGTCCAGGCCGACCGTTCCCGCGGGTTGGATGAGGTTATCCGGGGAAACGCAGGGAGAGGAGCGCGATGCCGTCGGCGTCGACCACCCAAAGTCGAATGCGGGGAATGCAGGCGGTTGAGAGGAGACATTTAGTGGCCTCCGTGCGTTAATACGACATGGAAGGCCAACGCAGCATGCGTCACAGCAACCCTGGACTGGGCGAGATGACGATCAAGGTCCCGGCTCCGTTTGCGGGGATCTCCGATCTAGGCTTCACGGCGCAGTATCGCGCCCAGCAGTTCAACGAGCGCCAGCGCGAGGTGCCGCTTCTCATCGAAGGCCCCGAGACTCCTATGCGAAGGCTCGCCGAGCTCCTTCAACTTCTGAGCGGAGCGGAGTCGTCGGCGTACGCATGGAGTGACCCTATGATGCTGAGCGACGAGGTCGTTGTGCTCGCGTTTCGCGACCGGGTTGCCTCCGGCGGAACGCTGTCGGACGGCGCCGGCATGGCGGACTACTTGGTGAACCTGATGCGACCGGTCGTGTTCACGTTCCTGCGTGACTGCGCGATGGTCGCGCACCTTCGCCTGTCCGAGGTGATCGAGATGCGCGTGAGCGCCGAGAAGAGGTCGGTCGCCGAGCTGACACTCCCCCTCGGAGACATCGTGCAGCCGAACGGCGAGCGGCTGCTGTGGCAGTTCGCCGGCTAGCGCCGGCTTCCTAGGGGGTCTTGGAGGGAGTCGGCGACGGTGAGGTTCTCACCGGGCTCGCCGTCTGAGCCGCGCTGGCCCTGGCGCTGGTCGCCGTCGTGGTGCTTGGAACTGTGATCGGACCAGGACCCTGGTTGGCGAGGTAAAGGGCGAGCGGCACGACGATCATGCCGACCACGACGGTCAGGACGAACGTGACAGCACCCCACTCCCGACGCAGAACAGCCCAGTTCACGAGCGCAGAATTCTACCGAGACCGGCTAGTAGTCGTCGTCGCCGGAGCCCGCGCGGCCTTCCTCTTCCTTCTTCTTGCGCTGGTTCAGCAGGCGGATGAAGTCTTGCGCCCGTGCGAGAGCCTTCCAGCGCTCCGGGAAAAAGTCCTGGACCAGGATTTGCCTGTCCGGCAGCTGATAGACGGTGACGCACCACTTGTTGAGGGTGCGCGAAACCTCAACCTCGAAGTCCTTCTCCGCGGTTTCGTACTTAACGACCTTGTCGTCGTCGAACCTTTTTCGTCCTGATACAGCCATAGGTAAATCACTCGTCTGGGAATTCGGCTCATAGAGCGTGTTTCGATTATAGACCCGATCCCCCGGGACCCCCATCCCCCAGGTCCCCGTCCAGCAGCTCGCGGAGGAGCGGAGCCAGCTCCTCCCGGAGGCCTTCACGCTTCATGGCCAGGGTCAGGTTGGCGCGCAGGTACCCCGGCACCGTGCCGGTGTCGTAGTAGTCCCCCTCGAACTCGACCGCGACGACCGGGTGAGACCCAAGGGTCCTCTTGATCGCGTCCGTGAGCTGTATCTCCTGCCCTGCCCCCTGCTCTGAGCTGGCAAGCTCGGCGAACACCGCAGGTGTGAGCACGTAGCGCCCGATGATCGCAAGGTCCGAAGGGGCCGAGGCTCGAGATGGTTTTTCGACGAGGTCCTCGACTTCGTGGAGCGGCCCGCCAGACGCCTTGACGGCAAAGATGCCATAGCGGCTCACCTGGTCGGGCGGAACCCGGCGGGCGGCGATCACTGTCGCTCCTGTGTGCGCGTAGGCGTCGATCAGCTGTTTCAAGCAGGGAACGTCGCCGAGAATCACATCGTCCGGAAGGACCACCGCGCAGGGTTCGTTGCCCACGAGTGGGTGCGCCTGGAAGATCGCATGGCCCAACCCCAAGGGCTCCTTCTGTTGAACCCACGCCATATGGACTTGATCGCTCAACGCGTCCACCTCTTCAAGGATCCTGAGCAGCTCCGGCTTGTCGCGTTTGCGGAGGTAGAACTCGAGCTCGAGGTTGCGGTCGAAATGGTCGACGATGGCCCGCTTGCCACCGCCGGTGACGAAGATGACCTGCTCGATCCCGCTCGCGATCGCCTCTTCGACGCTGTACTGAATGGTGGGCTTGTCCACCAAGGGCAGCATTTCTTTGGGCTGAGCCTTGGTGATCGGCAAGAACCGGGTGCCCAGTCCTGCCGCTGTGATCACCGCCTTGCGGACCGCGGGCATCGTCATTTGAGGACAATCTATCTCGTGGATGCGGTGGAAAGTATTCGGCCTGGGCTGAGGGGACGCCTGGAGCGTGTGGTCGACGGCGAGCTCATCACCCACCACGTCGGCGGCGCGGGCACCTTTGCGACGCCGGCCATGATCGGACTGATGGAGATCACCTGCCACCGCTCAGTCGTGAATCTGCTCTCCGAAGGCCACACCACCGTGGGCTATGAGGTGCACGTCCGCCACCTGGCGCCCGCAGCTCCCGGAAGCACCGTCGTCGTCACCACCCATCTGACCGAGGTCAAGGGCAGCAAGCTCTATTTCGAGGTTGAGTGCCGGCAGGGCGACAAGGTTCTCGGCTCGGGCATGCACAAACGGGCGATAGTCCGAGCAAGCTTTTAGCCATGCCTTACTGGCAGCTGGTCAGCCGTTCGTTCGCAATCGCCTGGCGCCACAAGTACCTCTGGCTCCTGGCCCTGTTTGCCGGAGAGAGCGGTGGCGGAGCCAGCTTCAACTCAGGCACGTCGCAGCCGGTAGGGACTACGCCGAGGAACGGAAACGTTCCAGACTTCGGCGCCATCCCACAGCAGGTGTCGAACTGGTTCAGTCAAAACCTCGGGCTGGTAGTACTGGTTGCAATCCTGCTCATCGTCCTCTGGGTCGCCTTTTTCGTGCTGGCCGCGGTGTGCGAGGGAGCAGTGGTGCGCGCGTCCGCGGAACATGACGCCGAACGGCCTTTTGGCCTGCGCGTCGCCTGGCGGTGCGGGGTGGCGACCATGGGCGCCATCATCCGGCTCCGCCTGATCGTGCTGGTGCTGGTGCTTCCGATCTGGATCGTGTTGCTCGCGCTTCTGGTCGGATTTGTGGCGGCGCTCTTCAACCACAACGCGGGGGCTGCCGTGGCGGTCGGACTGGTCGGGCTGCTTGTCCTCCTGGCAGCGATTCCTTACTCGATCTACCTGGGATTCCTCACTCTCTTGGGGGCGCGAGCGGCGGTGCTGGAACAACTTGGAGCCGGAGCTGCCCTTGGCCGGGCCCACCATCTGGTGCGGAAGCGGCTTGGCCGCGTGCTCCTCGTGTGGCTGGTGTGGATCGCTACCGCGTTCGCGGTCAGCCTGTGCGCGGCCGTCGTGCTCGCGGTTCTGGTTGTGCCCGCAACCCTGCTCGCGATCTTCGCCTTTACTACAGGATCGGCGGTGTTGTGGGCCGCGGTCGCACTTATTGCGTTGATCCTCTTGCCGGTCGTGTTGATAGTTGAGGGATTCGTGCTTGCGCAGGGGTCGACCTACTGGACGATGGCGTTCAGGCGATTGGAGATCGACCAGGCACCCGCTTATGGATACATGTACCCGCAGGCTGCACCACCCCAGGGCGCGGCGTGACCGTCAGGCCTTCGCCTTCTTCCGTCTTTTGTCGGCCAGGTGCTGGGCGAGCTTTTTCAATCCGGGATTGACCGCCACGACCTTCGGTCCCCTGACCTTCTTGTCGCGCGCTTTCGCGTGCGCGCTCTCGCGCGGCGCTATGCGATCCAGATCGTCATTCACGCAGTGATGGTAGCTTCGCGGTCTTGAAGCAGCTGGACGCGGAAGTGCATGGCGTCTCGCCCGAGGACGTCGAGCGAGCCGCCAGGGAACTCCGGGCGTACCTCCCGCCCACTCCGCTGCAGCATTCGCGCGCATTCACCGAGAAATCACGCTCCCACGTCTACTTGAAGATCGAGTCGATCCAACCGATTCGCGCCTTCAAGGTTCGCGGCGCGCTCAACAAGCTGATCCGCCTGACCGCCGAACAGCGCAGCGCCGGTGTGATCACCGCGTCGGCCGGCAATCACGGGATGGGCGTGGCGTACGCCGCCGCCGTCTTCGACGCCCCGGCCACCGTGTACGTCCCGGAAACAGCCAACCCGTTCAAGGTCGAGGCGATCCGCCGGCTCGGCGCGCGCGTGGTCGAAGCCGGCCGCAACTACAACGCCGCGAACATGGAAGCACTCAGCGCGCAGAGGGAAAGTGCGGCCTCCTTCGTTCACGCGTACGACGACCCCGATGTCGTCGCTGGCCAGGGAACCATCGCGAGCGAGCTGCTGTCCGACCTCGCGGACTTCGACACGGTCCTCGTCCCAATCGGGGGAGGCGGCCTGATCGGCGGCATCGCCCTCTACCTCAAATCAAAGAAGCCGGGCATCAAGGTGATCGGTGTCGAGCCAGTCGGGGCCGACGCCATGTATCGCTCCCTGAAAGCCGGGAGCATAGTCACGCTGGACCGGGTGAGCACGATCGCCGACGGCCTTGCCGCCTCGGCACCTGGCCGGCTCACGTTCCAGCTCGCCCAGCGCTTTGTCGACGAGGTGCTTCTGGTCGAGGAGACCGAGATGCTACGCGCGATTCGGCTGCTGTTCGAGTGGGAGCACCTGCTCGCCGAGCCTGCAGGCGCGGCAGCCCTGGCGGCCTTGCTCTACCACCACCGGCCGGCGCCGAATGAGAAGGTGGTGGTCATCCTGTCTGGCGGAAATGTGACCGACGAGGTGATGCTGCAGGCTCTCAAAAGTCGCTGACGCGAGTAGGCTGAACGGATTACGTCGGCTTGGAAACTGGGGGTTAGAAGATGAAGGCCTACGTCCTCATCAACGCGTCACCGGGGCGGGCGCTCGAGGTGGCCAAGAAGATGGAAGGGACCAGCGGCATCACCGCCGCGGACGCCATCACAGGGGAGTACGACGTGATCGCGGTCTGCGAAGCGCCTGACGTGAACTCGATCGGATCTTTGATCGTCGACAAGATCCAGAAGATCGACGGCGTCTTCAAGACGATCACCTGCCTTGCGGTGAAGTAGCTGCGGGCGAGGCCGCGCCGAGAGCCGCCGCGACCTCCGGCAGTCGCGATAGCCAGCCGGCCATTCGCGGCATCTCCTGCTCGAAGCTGCCGACCGACGGCGACCATGTGAGATCGCGTCTGGACTGAGAGTCGTCGTAAAAGTGGGGCTTGCCGAGCACATCGGTGGCATAGATTCCGGGCCAAACCACCGCCCCCGGTGCGGTAACGGTCTCCATCGCAAGGGCCCTGAAGTAGAGCAATTCATAGGGCAGATTCACGACGGTGCCTCCGACACCCACCGCCCGGATGCAGGATTCGAGCAGCTCGCGCCAGCTGGAGTCGAAGCCCCCCACCAGGTAAGTGTGCCCGGGCCGGCCGCGGTCAGAGGCTGCCAGACACGCGCGCCCGACGTCGGCCGCAGAGACGAAGGTTTGCCTGGCGCGTCCGCCGCCTGGCAGCCACACGCGGCCTTTGACCAGGGCTCCCATGAGCCTGGGCAGCATCCACTCTTCCTTCTCGCCGAAAATGCGCGCCGGCCGCACGATGACGACCTCGAGATCTTCGGCGGCGGACTCCAGAAGCCACTGTTCCTCATAGAGCTTCAAGCGCTCGTACGCGTGCACAGGCTTCAGCCGCGATTTTTCGTTCAGCGGTCCGGGCTGATCCGGGCCGAAGACATCGGCGGTCGAGACGTGGACGATCCGGCGAATCTTCGCGCGACGCGCCGCCTCCACGATCTTTTTCAGCAGGGGCGGTGGGCTTTTGCGGAAACGTAGCCGGCGGGCCGGTGACCAGGTCTGCGCGCAGTTGAGGACAACATCGACCGCACCCACCGCGTCATTGAGCGTTTCCTCGTCGGCGTCGGCCTTCAACTCGATGACCGGGACCTCAGCCGCCAGCGCATGCGAAACCTGATCGCCAAGAAATTCCCCCGCGCCGATCACCAGATGCACAGCCGCCAGCGATTCTAAGGGGATCACCCAACGAGGGACGTTCTAGGACGGGCTGCGCCGCAGTCCTCTCATGAGTGCGAGCCTGACGTTGTCCACGATTGTCGATACCCGGCTGCTCAGCGCCCACCACGCCGGGGGATCGGGTTGGACCGGCGGGCCGATGGTGACCTCGATCCGGCTGAACGGACGCAGCACATCGGTGCCTCTGACAGTGACCGGGCTGATTGGGACACCCGCGTGCAGCGCGAAATGCCCGATCCCGACCTTGAGCGGCCGCAGCGCGCGCCCGCGCGAGTAGCGGCCTTCCGGGAAGATCAGGACGACGCCCCCGCGCTCCAGCACCTGGTACACCGTGCGCAGTCCTGCCTCGTCGAGCTCGCCACGCTGTGGAGAGATCGGGAAGACTCCAATCAGGGGAAGCAGGCTGCGCTTCCAGGCCCGATTGAATACGGTCTCCCGCTTCGCCATCGTGTAGATCACAGGCTCCTCTGGCAAGAACGGGATGATGAACGCGGGGTCAAACCATGCCTGGTGATTCGCCGCGATGAGGTACGGCGGTGCGGGAAGGTTCTCGAGCCCCGTCACCGTGACGCGAAACAGCGCCCGGACTAGCCACCGGACGACGCGGCGAATAACGCGATAGAGGCGGGGCGGGTGGAGTGGGTCCGGATGGACGAGCGGGTCGAGCGGGCCGCCGACGAGCTCCCGGTATTCCGGGCTTGTGTAGCGCTTCGGGTTTTGATTCCTGGGGTTGTCAGCCGAGGAACTTGTCGAGGACGCGGTTGAACTCCTCCGGCCGTTCGGCCTGGGGCGTGTGTCCGGCGCCCTCGATCACCGCGAGCCTGGAGCCCTTGATCAACGAGTGCGCGCGCGTCGCGTGAGCGAGAGGGAACAGCGGATCGTCCGCGCCCCAGATCAGCTGCACTGGGATCTGCAGTTCCTCCAATCGCCGCGTCGCGTCGTGGTGGCCGCCAAACAGCGCCCGAGGGCTGACGAGGGAGCGAACCGTCGCAAGGTAGGCATCGTGGTAACCATCCGCCGCATAGAGCTCGCGGAGGTTGTCGAGATACGCGTCATCCATTGTTCGCTTGAGGTCGTGGCTAGCTCCCGCCAGGCGGCCGGCCACGCGCCTGATCATTTGCGACGGCGCCCAGTGCAACGCATCGCGCGCCATGTTCATCACCGCCTCGCCGAGCCTGGGGATGGTGACCAGGCTATACGAGACGTGAACGTTCGGGCGTCCGAAACCGAGCGAGTTGACAAGGACCAACTTGCGCACGCGGTCAGGTTTCTCCAGCGCCAGCTCCAGCGCGATCCGGCCTCCCAAAGAGGCGCCGACCAACGCCGCCGAGCGCAGCCCCCGTGCATCCATATAGCGCTCGATGAAGCGCGTGAAGTAGGGAATGCCGTAACGAGCACGTGGCTTTTCGGTGCGGCCAAACCCAGGAAGATCCGGAGCGAAGACGCGATGTCGCTGCGCGACCGATTCGAGGTTGAAGCGCCACTCTATATAGCCGGACGAGCCGAGCCCGTGGATGAACAGCACCGGCGAGCCACGCCCGCCGTGGGTGTGGTGGACGCGCAGCGAGCCGAGCTCCGTGTAACCCGAGTGGAGCGTCTTCTGCTGCTTTCGAACGCCCGAGCTGATCACTGTCGAGGAAGCATACGGAGGGGAGCATGCAGACCAATGACTTTTGAGCCCGACGGGAACGTCGCGGTCTTCCCGCCCTTGATCACAGTGACGGAGCCCGGGCCGATGGCTCGCCATTCGTCCTTCATCCACACGGCCGCGCTGCGTTCGTCGATGCCCAACAGCGTCAGGTCAGGGGCGGCCTCCCGCGCGGACTCGACCCAGCGATTGCCGAACGTCTCGAAGTGAGGCAGCACCGCCGTCTTCGGCAAGAGGCCCAGGGCGTCGATGGGCCTCCGGTTGAAACGGTTCGGCCACTTGGCTCGAACTAGCGAATGACTGCAAAGGGCCATCGCCCCGGCCGACGAGCCGGCAAGCGC
>DATGVE010000149.1:0-4183 GCA_035300725.1 Candidatus Eiseniibacteriota bacterium
GGTTCGGCAAGACGTCTCCCGCCGTTTACGAAAAATTGACGTCTGACCACCCCATTGATCTGTGCCGTTATCAGGTTGTCAACAACTACATGGGACGAGCTGGACTTATCAACTCCGGGGGTGAGTCACACGGCGCAACAGACTTGAAAGAGGCTGTCCGCACCGCGGTGATCAACAAGCGCGCCGGTGGCACGGGACTGATCAGCGGGCGCAAGTCGTTTCAACGCCCCATGAAGGAGGGAGTCGAGTTACTACGCGCAATTCAGGACGTGTATCTCAACCCGTCGGTAACCATCGCGTAAAGCTCGCCTTCCTCGGAACAGGCGCCGCGTTTTCGCCGGATCGTTACAACGGGGCCGTGGTGGTGAACGGCCGCCTGCTGCTCGATGGCGGAGCGCCGCTGCTGCCGCACATGGGCAGGGTCGGTGTCGACGCGGGCGACATCGACGCGGTCTTCCTCACGCATTTCCACGGCGACCACACGCTGGGCCTGCCGCCTTTCGTCCTCCACCGCATTTTCGTAGATCCGCGCCCGATCACATTTGTCGGCCCGGCCGGCGTCGAGGAGCGGCTCGAGGCTTTGTGGGAGGTCAGCTGGGGACCCGACTGGAAGACGGTGATGCGGCCTCGCTTCAAGGTCACTTACGAAACGGCCAAGCCGTCCGGCAAGGCAGCGGGGTACAAATACGAGACCATCAAGCTCGACCACGGAACGAGCGGCTCCAACGGCTACCGCATCTGGGTCGAAGGCAAGCTCATCGCATACTCCGGAGACACCGAGGCGACGGCTCCGCTGGACGCGCTCGTCAAGGGAGCCGATGTCGCCATCGTCGAGGCGACCGGGCCTGGAGACGTCTTCAGCCACATGAGCTGGGAGTCGGCTAAAGCGCTGAAGAAGCGTCATCCGAAGACCCGTTTCTTGTTCAACCACCTGTACAACGGAACAGTCGCCGGCGCCGTGAAAGATCTCCAGGTGGTCAAAGTCTGAAGACACGGAGCTCGGCGGCGATTCTGGTTGGAGCTGTGGCGGGCGGCATCGCCGGCGCCCTGGTGCTCGGAGGCTTCATAAGCCTGGGACTCGTCCTGGGAGACCGCGTCGCCAGCTCCGTGCCGGTGGTCATCCTCGCCCTCGCGGGCGCTTACGCGGGGTGGCTTCTGGGAGTGATCGTCTTCAGCGCCGTGCGAGGCGGCAGCCCCGAGGAAGAGCGAGGCTGAGCCCGGACGTACCGTCGACCCGTCCGCTGCTCGACAAGCTGGGAGTCAAGCCGGGATCCAGAGTCGCGATCTTCGACCTTGACGACCCCGGCTTCGTGTCCCTGCTGCGCGAGCGGACAGATGACATCGTGAAGGGCAAACCGCGCGAACCTGTAGACCTGGTGTTCATGGGGGCGAGCGACGACGCCGACCTGCGGCGATTGAAAGAGGTCAAGAAGTGGATCGAGCCGAACGGCGCGATCTGGGTCGTGCGCCCGAAGGGCGGCCGGTCCGCGATCAAAGATACCGACGTCATCGATGCCGGCCTCGCCGCCGGTCTTGTCGACAATAAGATCGCGAGCTTCTCGGATACTCATGGCGCGATGCGTTTGGTGTTTCGCTTGCGCGACCGCCCTAAATGACGGTGGTCATCCGTCACGGTGAGAAGGCTGACGTTTCGGTCATCGCGCATCTGATTCGCGAGCTGGCGCGTTTCGAGAAGCTCGAGCACGGGGTGACGATGACGGAGGAGCTGCTCGCCGCAAACCTCTTCGGCCCGCACCGGTACGCGGAGACCCTGATCGCGGAAGACGCGGGCAAACCGATCGGCTTTGCCCTCTTCTTTCATACGTTCTCGACCTTCCTCGGGAAGCCGGGGCTCTACCTGGAGGACCTCTTCGTGGTTCCCGACCAGCGCAGCCATGGAGTGGGGCGCGCGCTGCTGAGGCAGCTCGCGCGCGTCGCGCTGGAACGAGGATGCGGCCGGCTCGAGTGGGCGGTCCTCAACTGGAACCGCGAGGCGATCAAGTTCTACGAACGGCTGGGCGCCAGGCCCAACTCCGACTGGACCGTGTACCGCCTCGCGGGCGAGGCGCTCACCGCGCTTGGTCGAGAATAGATTCGGCATGGAAGTCCTTCACCCCAAGAAGATGGACACGCAGCCAGGCGACGCGATAGTCCGCTGGGCGCACCGCCAGCTGGAAATCGCGCGGCAGATCCTGGACAACCCGGGCGGCGGCCTGCTCTTCGCGACCCAGACGGTCGGGCAGGTCAAGGCAGGTCTTCAGGAGCGCGACGCGACGCGCTGGGAGGAAGTGGTCGCCCTGCTCGACCGGGTCGAGGATGCGGCAGTCAGACGTGAGTTCGAAACCGCGCGGGCAATGCTCGACGAAGCGCTGGGAAAACTGAGCTAGGCGTAGATTTCCCGCGGGAGCCGGCACCCGCGGGTTTGCGAGGGAGGAATTGCCCGCGGGAGCCTCCACTCGCGGGCTAGGCGCCGACGGCAGCCTCCAGGGTCTTCTCGTAACCGGCCGCTCCCTTGTGCCCTGAGAATGGCCCGGCTGCCGGCAGCGTAATGCCCGCCTCTTTGAAGCGGCGGATCGCGGCCTGGACCTGGTTCTCGTCGCCGATGCCGGCGAGCTCATCCATCAACTCTTCGCTGATCACACCATCGGCGAGCTGATCCTTGAAGGCGCCCGCGTCCAGCACCTTTCGGTAGAACGGCAGGTTGGAGTAGCGCTCCACTGTTTGCCGGAACACCTCCAGTGCGGCGGCGCGGTCGGAAGTCAGACACACGGGGACGTGGGTCACGATCTCGAAACCGTCCATGGTCTTGCCTACTTTTTGACGCGCTGCGGTCACAGCAGGGACGACGTGATCGCGAACGTAGGTCGGAGAGCACATCCAAAGGACGACGCCGTCGGCCCGCTCGCCCGCGAGCTCGAGCATGCGCGGATGGAGCGCCGAGATCATGACCGGCATCTCCGCGCGGCGCGGCCCCGAGTAGGCCCAGTGGGCGGAGAAATACTTGCCGTCGATGGAGCAGCCGCCGTCGCGGAGGCTGGTACGCACGATGTCGAGGTATTCGCGCATTGCGTCGACAGGACTTTCAAGCCGCATGCCCCACATCGATTCGACGGTGACCTTGTGGCTGATTCCCATCCCGAGCGTGAAGCGGCCGCCGGTGAGCTCGTCGAGGGTCGCCGCCATCTGCACCATCGCTGTCGGATGGCGCGTGTAAATCGGCAGCACGCCGGTGCCAAAGCCGATTCGCTGCGTCGCCTGGGCGTACGCCGCGAAGACCAGCGATGCGTCTCGTGCGTCCGGGAGCTGTGAGGTCCAGACCGACTCCACGCCGAGTCGTTCCGCGGCCACCGCCCTCGCGACGGACTCTTCGAGCGTCTTTACCGCGGGGTTGAAGGCGGCAAGGCGAGGCAAGACTTCAGCAATATATCCCGGTGACTCTCTGGCAGGCGCTGTTCATGGGCCTGCTGCAGGGAGCCACCGAGCTGTTTCCGGTGTCTTCGCTCGGGCACGCGGTGCTGATCCCGAGCCTGCTGCACTGGACGTTCAAGACGTCGGACCCCTCGTTCGTCCCTTTTCTCGTCTTGCTGCACCTCGGCACGGCGGGTGCTCTGCTGCTCATCTACCGGCACCAGTGGATCGCGATCATCCGTGGCTTCTTCACTGCGGCCTTTCGTGGTTCGATCAAGACCGACTCGGAACGACTCGCCATGTTGCTGCTCGTCGGCACGATCCCGGCGGGGATCCTTGGCGTGTTTCTCGAGCACTCGCTGAAAGCCCTGTTTGCGAATCCAAAGGCGGCGGCGGCCTTTCTTACCGTCAATGGATTTCTGCTGCTCGGCGCAGAAGTGCTGCGCCGCAGGTCGGAACGCCGCGCAGCCCTCGAAGGGAAGCCGCGCGTCGAGCAAGAGGAGCAATTTGGCGAGGCCGAGCACATCAGCTTCCGCGCCGCCGCGACCGTCGGCGCGATCCAGGCACTGGCCCTCCTGCCGGGAATCTCGCGCTCGGGAATGACAATCGCCGGCGGATTGCTGGCCGGGTTGCGCCACCAGGAGGCCGCCCGCTTCTCCTTCCTCCTCGCCACGCCGATCATCGCGGCAGCCGGCCTTATCGAAGTCCCGCTGCTCTTTGATCCGAAAGTGCCCCTCGGCGAATACTTCGCCGGCGCCGTGCTCGCGTTTGGGGC
>DATGVE010000150.1:0-5577 GCA_035300725.1 Candidatus Eiseniibacteriota bacterium
TAGCCTCGCCGATGTGCTCGCTTCGGTCGACTCGTGCATGCTCGCCGGCCTCGACGTCCGTCCTGTGGAGGTGCAGGCAGACAGGGCCAACGGCACTCCGAAGTTTCTTCTCGTCGGCCTGGCCGCAACATCGGTCAAGGAAGCGCGCGAGCGAGTCCGCTCCGCGATCAAGAACAGCGGGCTCGAGTTTCCTCCTCAACGACTGACGGTCAACTTAGCTCCTGCCGAAATGCGGAAGCAGGGCAGCGCCCTCGACCTGCCGATCGCCGTTGCGATCGCCTTGGCCGGTGCCCGCAAGAAGGCTCCGCCGGGCACCGCCTTTATCGGTGAGCTGGCGCTCGACGGCGCCGTACGTCACGTCGACGGAGTGCTCGTCGCGGCGTTAGGGCTGCGCAAGCTCGGCTTCGAGCGCATCTACGTACCGGCCGCCGATGCGGCCGAGGCGGCGCTCGTCGATGGCCTCACGGTCATTCCATGCGCGAGCCTCAAGGCTGTCGTCGATCACCTGGTCGGCACAGAGCTCATCGAACCCCATGTGAATGGGGGATCGCGACCGAAGGCGGAGACCGGAGCGCTCGAGCACGACCTCGCCGAGGTGCACGGCCAGGAGGAAGCGCGCCGGGCACTCGAGGTCGCAGCCGCCGGCGGGCACCACATTCTGTTCAGCGGACCGCCCGGCGCCGGCAAGACGATGCTGGCGCGCTGCCTGCCAGGAATTTTGCCGCCCCTCGAGCTCGCCGAGGCCCTGGAGGTCGCCCAGGTCAGGAGCCTGCTGGGCGACATCGCGGCCAACCGCCCCCTGGACGGGACGCGCCCATTCCGGGCTCCCCACCAGGGAGTCTCAACCGCAGGCCTCATCGGCGGCGGATCCGGCTTCGCAATGCCGGGCGAAATCAGCAGGGCTCATCACGGCGTGCTCTTCCTCGATGAGTTGGCGGAATTTCAGTCGCCGGCCTTGCAGGCTCTTCGGCAGCCGCTGGAAACGGGACGCATCACCATCACCCGCTCGGCCGGTTCGGTGCTGTACCCGGCCAGGTTCACGCTCGTCGCCGCGACCAACCCCTGTCCATGCGGCTGGGCTGGGGACTCGGTGCGAAGCTGCCGTTGCGCGCCGGCGGCGATCGACAGCTACCACCGACGGCTGTCGGGTCCCCTCCTGGACCGGATCGATCTGAAGGTCGGCGTCCGGCGGGTCAAGCTCGAGACGCTGGCCAACGAGCCGACGGGCGAAGGTTCCGCGGCGGTACGCGAGCGCGTCGTCGAGGCTCGTCGTCGCCAGCTGGATCGCCAGGGATGCCTCAACGCCCAGCTCAAGCCGGCGCGCCTCCGGCAGCTGGCCGGCCTCGAGCCCGCTTCTCGGCGCACTCTGGAACGCTGGGCTGATCAGCGAGGGCTCAGCGCTCGCGGGTTCCACCGCGCCTGGAGAGTGGCCCGCACCTCGGCCGACCTCGACGGCGCCGAGCAGATCGGTGAGCGCCACATCCTCGAGGCGCTCGGCTACCGGCTCCAGGATGTCGCAGCCTAACGCGACCGAATCCCGCGAGTGCCGGCCCCCGCGGGTAATTCACACGCCGCAAACCCGCCAGTGCCGGCACCGGCGGTGAAAACCACAGACGACCTGCCTGACCTCCGAACGCGCGGCCGCTGGCCGCCCCCCGAAGGCCCCCGCGTCGCCATCGTCGGCTCCCGGCTTCCCTCGCCTTACGGCGAGGCCGTTGCCGAGCAGCTCGGCGCCGACCTGGCACGAGCCGGCGTGACGGTGATCAGCGGGCTCGCCCTCGGCATCGACGCCGCCGCGCACCGCGGAGCGCTCGTCGGCGGCTGGGTCACAGTCGCCGTGATGGGGACTGGCGTCGACGTCGTCTATCCGGCCGCCCACACGAAGCTGGCGGAAGACATCCTCGCCGCGGGCGGCGCGCTCGTCAGCCAGTTCCCGGACGGAACGGCGCCGCGGCGCCACAACTTTCCGGCCCGCAACTGGACGATGGCCGCCCTGTCGGACGTCGTGGTCGTCGTCGAGGCTGCTGAACGTTCCGGCGCGCTCATCACCGCGGAGGCCGCGCTCGACCTACATAAAGAGGTAATGGCGGTACCCGGCAGCGTGTTCTCGCCGCTCTCGGTGGGCACTCACCAGCTCATCCGAGATGGGGCTGGACTGGTTCAGAACGCGCGCGACGTGCTGGCCGCCCTGGGCCTCGTGAACGAGGTTCTGGACGACCCGCTGTCGCCGCCCAACGGCCTCGGTGTCACCCTCTCGCCAGGGCGCGACGGCATTCTTTCGCACCTCTCGGACGTTCTCGCATTGAGCGCTGCCGACATCGCCCGCAAACTCCAGCTTCCAGTCGCCGAAGTGCTCGGGAGACTCACCGCGCTCGAGCTGGACGGCGCTGTGCGCCGTCACCACGACGGCTACGTACGGGCATTGCATGGCGGCCGGAAACGGGCGTAGGATGCACCGCCCAGAGCCAGGCAGGCCGAGCGTCAAAGGGAAGAAAGCCGGCCGAATGGGAATAAAGAGGTGCTGTGTCCGAAGGTCTGATCATCGTCGAGTCCCCCGCCAAGGCGAGGACTTTGAAGCGGTTCCTGGGGGATCGTTTCGACGTTCTTGCCTCGATGGGCCACGTCCGCGACCTGCCTGGAAAGGAGATCGCCGTCGACGTGGAACACGGCTTCAAGCCTCACTACGAGGTGGTCGAAAGCCGGCGCAAGACGATCAACGAGCTGCGCTCGGCGGTCAAGAAGGAGGGGGGCGACGTCATCCTGGCCTCCGACCCTGACCGTGAGGGCGAGGCCATCGCCTGGCATCTGTCGGAAGTCCTCAAGCTTCGCTCGCCCAAGCGAATCGAGTTCCACGAGATCACGGCGGAGGCGGTCCGCCACGCGCTCGAGACGCCGCGCGAGCTCGACATGCGGCTGGTCAACGCGCAACAGGCCCGCCGTGTCATCGACCGTCTGGTCGGCTACCGGCTGAGCCCGTTCCTGTGGGCCAAGGTGCAGAAGGGCATCGGCGCGGGCCGCGTGTCTTCAGTCGCGCTGCGTCTGGTCGTCGACCGCGAGGAGGAGATCCGCAAGTTCGTCCCTGTCGAGTCCTGGACCATCGACGCGGAGCTTTCGAAGAAGGGCGCCGACGCACACTTCCTGGCCCGGCTTAACCGCCCGGCAGGCGCGGCCGCCACCGAGACCGATACCAAGTTCGAGGTTAAGACTGAGGCCGAGGCGCAGGAGCTCGTGCGCAAGCTCGAGGGCGCGAGTTATCGGGTCATCGGCGTCGAGAAGAAGCGCCGGACCAAGAGCTCGAACCCGCCGTACATCACCTCGACCCTGCAGCAGGAGGCTTCAAGCCGTTTGCGTTTTGCGCCTCGTCGCACGATGCGCGTGGCTCAGAGCCTGTACGAAGGCATCGAGCTCGGCGCCGAGGGATCGACCGGTCTGATCACCTATATGAGGACCGACTCGGCGCGCATCTCAGCCGAGGCGGACACCAGGGTCAAGGCCTGGATCAAGGAGAGCCAGGGCGAGAAATACCTCGGCTCGGCCCGCGCGGTCAAGGCGAGCCCTGGCGCACAGGACGCGCACGAGGCGATCCGGCCCACCGACGTCGGCCGCACGCCGGCGTCGATCCAGAAGTATCTCAGCGCCGACGAGTTCAAGCTCTACGACCTCATCTGGCGGCGGTTCGTGGCGAGCCGCATGGCCCCGGCGGTGTACGACCAGACCCAGGTCGAGATCGAGGGCGGGGAGTATGTCTTCCGGGCCAACGGCTCGGTGCTGGCGTTCGACGGCTTCTACAAGATCTGGCCGCGCGAGGAGAACGGTGAGGCGGACCTTCCTGAGCTCACCTCAGATGAGGATCTCGACTACCACGGGATCAAGCCGGAGCAGCACTTCACGCAGCCGCCACCGCGCTACTCCGAGGCGACGCTGATCCGCGAGCTCGAGCAGCGAGGTATCGGCCGCCCGTCCACGTACGCCCCGATCGTCGAGACGATCAAGGACCACGGCTACGTCGAGTTGAAGGAGCGGAGGCTCCACCCGACTCGCATCGGCGAAGCGGTGAACACGATCATGGTCGACCACTTCAAAGTCATCTCCGATGACGCATACACGGCGACACTCGAGAAGCGCCTCGACGAGGTCGAGGGCGGCAAAGAAGAGTGGGTTCCGGTGGTCAGCGACTTCTACGGCCCGCTGCAGAAGATGCTTACCGCGGCTGAAGAAGCGACTCCTGCGGACACCGAGGAGGTCTGCCCGCTGTGCCACGAGGGTCATCTGGTTCGCAAAGCGAGCCGGTTTGGGCCTTTCCTCGGCTGCTCGCGCTATCCGAAGTGCAAGTTTCGGCGGGCGCTGACGCCAGACGGAGAGATGCCCGAACCTCAGCTGCTGGAAGAGAAGTGCCCTGACTGCGGCCGGCCGCTGCAGAAGCGCACGGGTCGGTACGGTGAGTTCATCGGCTGCTCGGGCTACCCGGAGTGCAAGTACATCAAGCGCGACGCCGCGGCAGAGGCCAAGCCGACTGGTGAAAAGTGCCCGATGTGCAATGAAGGGCAGCTTGTCGAACGGACCGGAAGGTACGGACCGTTCGTCGCGTGCTCGCGCTATCCCGAGTGCAAATACCGCGCCAACATCGGCAAGGACGGCAAGCCACGCGAGGGGCCGAAGCTCTTGGACGAGCCGTGCCCGATCTGCGGAAAGCCGTTGATGGAGCGGCGCGGCCGGTACGGGATGTTCAAGTCCTGCTCGGATTATCCGAAGTGTCCGGGGCCGAAAGGCGTCAAGAAGGTCGAAGCCGCCTCGTAACGTTTTGCGCCTGGCGGTTACATTGGAGCGCGAAATGCGCAGCGGCGCCGTCCTGCTCGCAACGGCTCTCCTTACCTTCTCGTGCGGTGGTGGATCGCCGCCAAGCGCGGCGCACTCACCTTCTTCGCAACCCTCAGCCTCGTCGGCGACCACCTCCTCGCCCAGCGCCGTCCCACTCATCGGCCCACTCGGCATGATCCTGTCGGCCGGCACCCTGCAGCTGATCAAGGTGGACGGGAGCGTCGCCGCATCGGCGTCGGTGGCCGCTCCTACCGTGCAGTTCTGCTCGGCGGCTCACGACGGCGTCGTCATGGCACCCCCTGTGTCGGCCAGCAGCGACCAGGTCTACTTCCGCGATGGCGATACCAAGATCAGGGTGGTCGTTCCACCGAACAGCACCGCCGACGTGACAACAGTCCCCGGCGGCCCCAACACCATCAGCTTCTTCTCGGTCAGTCCGGACAACCAGCGCATCGCGGTCCTGGTCGAGGATCTCTCCGGGGTGCAGATAAGCCTTCGCCTGTATGTCGAGGACCTGCGCGGCGGCGGGCACCATGCCGACATCTTCACGACCACGACGGCCAAGGGAAAGGGCGGTGTGACGCTGTGGCCGATGGGCTGGCACGAGGGCCTGCTCGTGCTCTCGCTCATGGTCGCGTGCACCTTCGAGCCGGCCGGCCTGTCTCCTTCGGAATGGCACGTGGTCGACGCCGGGACGGCGGTTCGCAAGGCGGCCATCGGCACCCCGAGCTGCGTTCCAAGCTACTTCCCTTCGCCTGC
>DATGVE010000151.1:0-71334 GCA_035300725.1 Candidatus Eiseniibacteriota bacterium
GTCGTCGAGATCAAGGACGTCGAGCTGCCAACCACGATGCAGCGCGCGATGGCCAAGCAAGCCGAGGCGGAGCGCGAAAAGCGAGCCAAGATCATCAACGCCGACGGCGAGTTCCAGGCCTCGCAGACGCTGGCCAACGCCGCCGCCGTCATCTCGTCCCAGAAGGGAGCGCTCCAGCTGCGCTTCCTTCAGACGATGGTCGAGATCGGCTCCGAGAAGAACACGACCATCCTGCTGCCCTTTCCGATCGAGCTGATCCGGCCCCTGCTCGACATCCCAGAGAAACCGGGCGAAGGCTGAGCGGTCACCTGATCCTCGACGCGGTAGCGGCCCTGGCCGTCGGGCTGATTCCGCTGCCGCCCATCATCTTCGCCAATGTGGCGGTCGGTCGCCCCTGGGCGCACTACGCGATCGCCCTGCTCGCGGGGTTCACGGCGGGAGTCACGTTTCTTTTCGGCGCACTTGACCTGAGCGGAGCCGGTGTCTTTGCGAGCCCGGTCGTCGGTCCCTATCGCGTTGCCCTGGACATCAGCGTGATGACCACCGCGGTTGTCGCCGCAGTGCTTGCGTCCAAACCCGTCCGCGAGCGCCTCGCGCGAATCATGCCGATTGATCCGGACAACCCCGTCCATGCTTTCGCGCTGGTCCTGGGGGTCCTCCTGCTCGGTATGCAGCTGACAACTTTCGCGTTCCTGAGCTCGTCGGTAACCCAGTCGCCGGCGCCTGGGATCGGCGATCTGATTGCTGAGGATCTCGCCCTCTTCATCATCGCCGCCGCAGGCGTTGGGCTCTTCATACGCCGCAACATCCCTGAAACGACAACCAGGCTTGGGCTTGTCGTCCCGGCTTGGTGGCATGTAGTGCTTGCCCTTGCAGCGGCGGGGGTTTTCTTCGCATTCATCACGGCGATGGATTGGCTCAGCCACGCGTGGACACCCGAGGTGGCGCGGCAGGTGGACACTAACGTCCAGCATCTGTTTGGACCACTCAACAACCCGGTAGGGATCGTGGCTCTCGCGCTGATCCCGGGGTTGTGTGAGGACACCTTGTTCCGAGGCGCGCTGCAGCCCCGGCTCGGCCTGATCGCCCCCGCCCTGCTCTTCACCTCCCTCCATACGCAGTACGGCGTGTCGCTCGTTCTGCTAGGCGTGTTCCTGATCGCGATCGGGTTGGGCTTGATTCGCAAGTACACGAACACCACGACGTCGGCCATCTGCCACATCGCCTACAACCTCCTCACCGGCGTTAGCGTCGCCAGTTCTCTGATCACGGGGGCGATCGGGATTGAAGTCTTGCTGATCGGCGTGTCGGTGTATGCGATCTGGGCTCACCGTCGCCGCATGGCACGAGCCGGCGAGGCGTTAACAACCAGGGTTGGCGTCCAGGAAAACAACGAATAGAGTCAGCGCTACGGTGCGCAGGCGGGGGAGGGGCCGGTACGGGAGCGGGAGGGCCCCGAAAGGGGTGGATGAGGGCCTTAACAGGCTGGCTAGGCAGACTCCGGATTCTGGGCTAGAATTCCGATCGTGCCACCAGATATAGGATCAGCTGAGCTTGCTAACCCCAAGATGTTGGCGACAACCACTCCGCCGATCCTCGCCGTGGTCAACCAGAAAGGCGGGGTTGGCAAGACGACCACCGCGATCAACCTGGGCGCCGCGCTTGCTGAGCTGGGCCACCAAACGCTGCTGGTCGACCTGGACCCACAGGCCAATTCGACCTCGGGGCTCGGCCTGGATCCGGCGCGGGCGCGATTCAACGTCTATCAGCTCTTGATGGGCGACGCCGACGTCGCACAGATAGCGCAGCCGACGGGCGTCACGGGGCTGACGCTGGTCCCCTCTCACATCGACCTCGCCGGCGCGGAAATCGAAATGGCGACGCTAGAGGCACGCGAGATGCTGCTTCGCAAGGCGCTTTCCAATCCGCAACCCGGAATCGAATGCATGATCATCGACTGCCCGCCATCACTCGGTCTCCTCACCCTCAACGCACTCACCGCGGCGACCAGCATGCTGATTCCGACCCAGTGCGAGTACTTCGCGCTCGAAGGGCTGCGCCACCTGATGTACACGCACCAGCTGGTGCGGTCCAGCCTCAACCCAAAGCTCGTCATCGCCGGCATCGTCATGACGCAATTTGACGCGCGCACAACGCTCTCTTGGGACGTCCTCGAATCGGTGCGGCGCTCGTACCCGAATGAAGTGCTGAGCACCTTGATCCCGCGCAACGTTCGCCTCAGCGAGGCGCCGAGTCACGGCAAATCGGTGATCGAATACGACCCCACATGTCGAGGCGCTATCGCGTATCGCGCACTCGCGAAGGAGCTGCTGGAACGATGAGCCAACCACGCATGCGCGGGCTCGGCCGCGGACTGGAAGCACTGATTCCCATGTCGCGCGAAGGCGAAGTGCTCGTGCCGCAGATGATCGCGGTCGACCAGATTCGACCCTCGCACCAACAGGTGCGCACCCGATTTGATGCCGAACCTCTCGGTGAGCTCGCCGAATCGATCCGCCTGCACGGCGTCCTTCAGCCGCTCCTCGTGCGCCGGCTGAACGACGGCTATGAGCTGATCGCCGGTGAACGACGGTGGCGCGCGGCAAGACTCGCGGGCCTGACCGCGGTGCCGGCGGTCGTGCGCAGCGACGCAAGCAACGACGACCAGCTGGTCCTCGGCCTGATCGAAAACCTACAGCGCGCGGACCTTGATCCCATCGAAGAGGCGCGCGGATTGCGCCGCTTGACCGAAGAGTTCGGACTCACGCACGAAGAGGTCGCGCAGCGCATCGGCAAGCACCGAGTGTCTGTCACGCAATCGCTGCGCCTGCTCGCTGGTTGTCCGGCGGTCCAATCCGCTGTTGGCTCCGGCGCCATCACCGCCGGACACGCTCGGGCGCTGGTCGCGCTCGAAGGTCAGGCGGCGCAAGAGCACGGCCTCAAGGTGGTGATCGCGCGCCACCTCTCCGTCCGTCAGGTCGAGAACTGGGTCCGGACGTACCGCCCGCGTCGCAAGCAGCGTGTCGATTCAACCGCGGAGCTTCACGCGATAGCGGCGGATATCGAGTCGAAGATCGGCCTTCCGATGAAGCTCACCGGAAGTCTGAATCGAGGCAAGATCGAGCTCAGGTATTCGAGCCGCGAGGAGTTGGAACGGGTCTGCGCTAAGCTCCTCTCCTAAAACTCATGGCCGTTCCACAACCAGGCGCGGCCCATGCCGCCCCCTCCCCCACGTCCGCCGCCTCGTCGCTGCTGCGCGAGGTCTTTGAGGTCGTGGCGCTCGCGGTCATCCTCTACCTCGGCATCAGCTTTGCGGTTCAGGCGGTGCACGTGGAGGGTCTCTCCATGTACGCGACGCTCGACGACAACGATTACCTGATAGCCAACAAGATCGATTACAGGCTGCACGCCCCCCAGCGTGGCGACATCATCATCCTGCGTCCGCCCGCGGACAACTCGAAGGACTTCATCAAGCGGGTCATCGCGCTGCCCGGCGAAAAGCTGCTCATACGAGACAGCCATGTCTACATCAACGGGCACCAGCTGGATGAACCATACCTTCCCGAAGCCTGGATACAGCTGAACAATTGGACCGGGAATGGCGGCCCGGACGGCACTGTCATGCCGCCGAACCAGTACTTCGTCATGGGCGACAACCGGAACCGCTCCCAGGATTCACGCCTCTTCGGCCCGATCAGCCGGGATCGCATCGACGGCCGGGCGTGGTTCCGCATCTGGCCGCTCGATAATTTCGGCGACATCTACGGACAGAAACCGTCACTCGAAGGAGTGACCTCCGGGTCTGGTTAGGCACCGATCGCCGACCTGAAGTCGGCGTCGCGCGCGAACGGGCCGATGACCGACATCTGCAGCGGCCCGCGCATGATCTCGCCGGCGACGCGTTTGATGTCGTCCGCCGTCACCTGGTCGATGAACGCGAGCTCCTCGTCGATGGTCCTGATCTGTCCGATCAAGAGCTCCTGATACGTGTTCCAGAAGGCGACGCCGTTGGTCGTCTCCAGCTCGAGGCGCAAGCGACCCTTCGTGAATTCCCTGGCTCGCTCCAGCTCGTCGGGAAGGACCTCGCCGTCACACATCGAGCGCAGCTCGGCCACCACCGCGGTTACCGCCTCCACCGCCTTTTTCGGATCGACGCCGAGGTACACGGCCACGTAACCGGTGTCGCGGTGCTTCTGCGTGAAGCTGTGAACGTCGTAGGCCAGTCCCAGCCGCTCGCGGATGTTCAAGAACAGGCGAGAGCTCATGCCCTCACCAAGCACGGTGTTCAGGAGGTCGATTGCGTAGCGGTCCGGATGCAGATAGCTCCATGCGCGCACGCCAAGACATATGTGCGCCTGCTCGGTGCTCTGCCGCCGCAGCAGCACGTGCGCCCGATCAAGTGACGCCGGCTCGAGCGCCGGCGCTAGTCCATTCGACTCGGCAGGCAACGTGAGACGGGGGCCCACGACTTCCAGGACATGGGCGTCGTCAAGCGGGCCCGCATGTCCGATCACGAGGTTGGGCAACCGGTAGTGCGCGTTGGCGTACTCGAGGATCTCGTCGCGAGTAAGGCGGCTCACCGATTCCAGAGTGCCCGCGATGTCGCGGCCGAGCGGATGGCCTGGCCACATCAGCTCCTCAAAGAGATTCACCACGTTCTCCTGTGGCTGGTCCTGGTAGCTCTTCAACTCCTCCAGGATCACTGCCCGTTCGCGTTCGATGTCTGCGGGGTCGAGCTTCGAGTTCGACACGAGGTCAAACAGGACGTCCAGTCCTAGGTCCGTGTGCACGGACGGCACGCGCGTCCAGTACACGGTCAGCTCTCTGTCGGTGGACGCGTTTATGAAACCTCCGACGCCTTCGATCGCGTTGGCGATCTCTTTCGACGAGGGTCGCTTTTGCGTGCCCTTGAAGTACAGGTGCTCGATGAAGTGCGAAACGCCCGCGAGCCGGTCGTCCTCGAATCGCGAGCCTGCGCCGAACATGAGGACCTCGCTCGACGAGAGTCGCTCCGGCATGGTGACGGTGACGAGCTTCGCGCCTCCCGGCAGCATATGGACCCGATGCGGGGACATCACGCGGGCGAGCTGCCCTCCTGCAACGCGCCCAGCGCGGCGTAAAGGGTCATCGCGACAAAGTCCGCGGGCATCCCGTCCGACACCGCATCGAGTGCTTCCCCCAGGTATTGCCGGACATTGGCTACAGTGTCGATCTCTTTCAGCTCGAGGCAGTCGCGAATGGCCTCCGCGATCTCGGTGGGCGTGATGTCCTCGTCGCCGGCGCCATCCGCGACGGAGTTCACCAGCGCGATCGCCTTCCGGATCCGCTTGGCGGCGGCCCGGTCTGGCATCGAGGACGCCGCCGTTACTGTGCCGCCGGCTTGCGGGGCCCGACGACGACGCGCCTTTCCGGCTCTTCGCCGATGCTGCCGCTCGTGACGTCGGGGTCGCCCTCGAGCGCGAGGTGGATCGCGCGGCGCTCGAACGGCTGCATGGCGTCGAGAGTGATCGCGTCGCCCGTCATCTTCACCTGGCGCGCCGCTCGCATCGCGATCTCACGCACCGTGTGCTCCCTGCGCTGCCGGTAGCGCTCCACGTCGACGATGATCCGCTCGCCTTCCGCAAGGTGCCTGCCCACCATCACGTTGGTCACAGACTGAAGCGCGCGCAGCGTCTCGCCCCGCCAACCGATCAGAGCGCCGAGGTCGCGTCCGCTGATGTCCAGCGTGATCGGCTCGCTGCCCGCGCGGACCGTCACCTGGGCGCGCACACCCATGTGCTTGAGCAGTCCCTCGACCATGCCGCGGGCAACCTCTGCCTTCCCGTTGGCGGGCGCCATGCCGGCTGCGCCAGTGGCGGCGGCGGGGTCGATGACGACGACCTCGACGATGGTCTCGTCCGGGTTTTCGCTGATGACCTTGACGTCGACGTTTCGCCGGCTCTCTTTCAGCTCGATCAACGCGGCATCGACCGCCTCATCCAACGTGCGGCCACGACCTTCAGCGGACTTCAAGCTCATGTCTCCCCTCACTCTTGCCTTTCTTTTTGGCCTTGTCTATCTCTTCCGTTTGGGTTTTTTCCGTTTCGTGCCGCTGCCGGGCCCATTCTTCGGGCCGGGGTCGTAACCCTTCTTCGGCCCGGGGTCATAACCCTTCTTCGGCGGATCTTTGGCGCCGGAACCCCCCGCGACGGTGCGCTTGAACCGAGCCGGCAACACGCTCCCCCACCCGACGACGAAGCTCTGTTGAATGATACTGACGCAGTTTCCGATAAACCAGTAAAGGCCCAGGCCCGCCGGAACGCTCATCGCGAAGTAGCCGATCATCAATGGCGAGAGCCACACCATCGTGCGCTGCATCTGCTGAGCCTGAAGCTCCTGCTCGGACGCAGCCGGATTCGGCGGCATCTGCAGCATGCGCGACTGGATCAGCGTGGTGAGCGCCGCCAGCAGCGGGAAGATGAGGTACTCGGGCGAGGGGATCGGCAGGCCGGCAAAAATCGGGTGGTGGTTGGGGTTTTCGTTCAGGTTCGGAACAAAGAGGAAGTGCGCCGCGATGTGGTGGCTCCTCGCGAAGTCGGTGAGCACGTAATAGAGAGCGGTCAGGATCGGGATCTGGACGACCAGGGGCAGGCACCCGATCATTCCGCTGAGCGGGTTGACACCGTGCTCCTGGTAGAGCTTCATCGTCTCGGTGTTCACCTTCTCGCGGTCGTTCTTGTACTTCTTGCGGATTTCCGCGATCTGAGGGGCCAGCTTTCGCTGCTCGACCATAGATTTGCGCGACGTCACCAGCTGGAACTGCTGCAGCGGCGCCAGCAGCAGCCGGATGATGATCGTCAGGACGATGATCGCCACCCCGTAGGAGCCGATGGTCTCGATGATGGGCAGGCCCTGCAGGTGCGTGTAGATGTTGAGCAGCAGCCACGCGAGCGGATGCTTGATCGCCAACTCCCACAACCTGACGACAGGTAAGAAGACGTCGAAGAAGTTACCCACCAGGTCCGATCTCTCTCCTAAAGGTGCTGTTCAGTGTCAGGCCGGGCGCGCGCAGGGCCAATCTCGGGTACCGGATCGTAGCCGCCCTTGGCAAACGGATGGCACCGCGCGATCCGGGCCGCGCCCATCCATCCGCCCTTCAGCCAGCCATACCGTTCGACCGCTTCGTAGGTGTAGTGGGAACAGGACGGGTAGTAGCGGCAGGACGGAGGGAGAATTTTCGAGAACGACATCTGGTAGCCACGAATCAGGGTCAGGAAGAGCCTGGTCATGAGCTCAGCTTCGCGAGCCTGAGCGCCGCTTGCTCCGCCTCGGCGACGAGGTCGGCGAAGGCGACTTCGAGCGCGGCGGGACGGGCGATCAGGACCACGTCATAACGTATTCCCACGCCGGCGAGCGGCGAATCACTGCCGAGCAAGGTCACGCGGGCCAGCTCACGCAGCCGGCGGCGGGCTCGATTCCTGTCGACCGAGCGCTTGAGCGCTCGGCTGGCCGTGACGCCGACTCGGCTGTGGTCGAGCTGGCTAGGCACCGCGAACGCGACGATGG
This sequence comes from Candidatus Eiseniibacteriota bacterium, assembly GCA_035300725.1. Taxonomy (GTDB): domain Bacteria; phylum Chloroflexota; class Dormibacteria; order Dormibacterales; family Dormibacteraceae; genus Palsa-870. The sequence goes on from DATGVE010000151.1 coordinate 7,546, forward strand.
CCTTGCCGCTGTAGAACCGCTTGCCCCTGATCGCGGCCTGGAATTCCCCCTGCCGGCGCAGGCGCATGCGCCGCTCCACCGGCGGTCAGCTGGACAGCCGCTGGCGGCCCTTGCGCCGGCGGTTCTGCACCACACGCACTCCACCCCTGTCGCTCATTCGCTTCAGGAACCCGTGCACGCGTTTGCGATACCGCTTTTTGGGTTGAAAGGTTCGCTTGATGGAGTCCCCCTGGAGGAGTTCAAGAGCCGGTGAGAACCGCGGTAGTGTACAAGACGCAGGGCTCTTCGATCGTGATACCGCCTGTGTCACTTATCCGTCGCTCTGCATGCCTTGCGATACCCACAGGCCTTTGCTACACTCCCGCCCCGGAAGCAGCCGGGGTAGTGGCTAGGGTAGCGACCCAGTACGAATTGCACCAGACGCTTGGTTCAACCCTGCTCAAGACGTTCCAGTAACCATACAACACCGCTTCCATATTTCGGGATCGACCGGATAGTGGATTTCAATAGGTTGGGCAGCGCCAGCCTGTGGAAATCCGGTCCGCTCTTTTCCACAGGCCCCAAGGAGGCGGAGCTCTTGGTCAGGGAGCTTCCGGTTGAACCTGTGATCGCCGAGGCGCGATTTGCGGGTTCCCGTTTTAGCGATAAGGTAGGAATGTTGGAATGAGGAGTTGGCCCCAGGTTGTCCACAGCATTTGCAGAGCGGCTGGGCCAACCGTCCCCAGGGGCACGCGTCCTCATCAACAGCCCTAATCGCCCCTCCGGAACAAGGAGTGTGATGAGGTGAATCAGGACCAGATCTGGTCTCAGGTGCAGGAGGAGCTGCGTTTTCAGCTCGCCAAGCGCACTTATGACATGTGGCTGAAAAACACGTCGGTCATTTCAGCCGATGGCGCGACGTTCCGGATCGGAGTGCCCAGCAAGCTGGCCAAAGACTGGCTCGAGGACCGTTTCTCGGGACTGATCCAGGAAACGCTCCAGGCGGTGACCGGGTCAGAGGTGGACATCGATTTCGTCATCTCGCCGACAAGCCACCGGCCGGCGCTCTCCTCGGTGGACAGCGATTTCGACCAACCTCAAGAAAATAGACAAGACAACGGGCATGACAATGGGCAAAGCAACGGGCACGACAACGGAGTCGATGCTGCGGATGCCCCGGTCATCCCGCCGTCGGAGCTGAATGCCCGATTCCGTTTCTCCTCTTTCGTCGTCGGCCACAACTCGCAGTTCGCGCATGCCGCCGCCAAGGCTGTCGCCGAGGCTCCGGGCGACAGCTACAACCCACTCTTCCTCTATGGAGGCGTGGGTCTCGGCAAGACCCACCTCATGCACGCGATCGGCCACGAGGTCCACACGCGATTCCCCCGCAAGCGCGTCGTGTATCTCACGTCCGAACAGTTCACCAACGAGGTGATCAGCTCGATCGCCACCGCCCGGATGGGCGAGTTTCGTCACAAGTACCGCACGGTGGATGTGCTGCTCATCGACGACGTGCAGTTCCTGGCCGGCAAGGACAGGACCAAAGAGGAGTTTTTCCATACCTTCAACGCGCTGCACGAGATCAACAAGCAGATCGTCATCTCGTCCGACCGTCCGCCCAAAGAGATCCCCACTCTCGAGGACAGGCTTCGCTCGAGGTTTGAGTGGGGATTGATCGCAGACATTCAGTCGCCAGACTTTGAGACGCGCCTCGCCATCCTGCACTCGAAGCTGGGAGCGAACAGCGGACTGATCCCGGAGGAGGTGCTCAACTTCATCGCGCACAAGGTCCAGCGCAACATCCGCGAACTCGAGGGAGCGCTGACGAGAATCCAGGCCTTCGCCGCGGTTCACCAGCGCCAGATAGATGAAGAGGAAGCTGCGCGGCTGCTGGCCGACATCATCCCGGCGGGAACCCGCAGGCCGATCAACGTCGAACGGATTCAGGCGCTGGTCGCCGACTACTACAACGTCACTCTTGAAGACATGAAGGGAAAGCGCCGCGACAAGCACATCGTCTTTCCTCGCCAGGTCGCCATGTTCCTCGTCCGCGAAGAGACCCCTTCATCGCTGCCGGCGATCGGCAAGGCCTTCGGCGGACGGGACCACACCACCGCCCTCCATTCGATCGAGAAGATCGCCAATGAGCTGAAGGAAGACGAGCGGTTGAGGTACGAGGTCCAGTCGATTCGCGAGCGGCTTTACGTCCAGTGATGACGGTTTCCACAGTTTGTTCGTTCCGCCTTGGGATGTATGTCGGAGCACTAAGGGGTGAAGGAATTCTCCACACCTCCTCAACAGGACTTAGGAGTTCCGACCTGGGATAAGCAGAGCTTGTGCACCGACCAGTCCGATCTGTAAATGATCTCGACATCCACAGTTCGCACAGCGCTTACTGTTATGGACTACGAATAAGTTCAATCAATAGAAACTCTAAGAACGGGGGACAACTGTCTTGAATGCCAAAGTACTCACAGCTCAGATGAAGGTCACCTGCAGGCCAGCGGTTCTTGGACAGGCCTTGCAGGTTGTGTCACGCGCCATCTCCAGCCGGACGACCCTGCCGATCCTAAACAACATCCTCATCGAGACCACGTCGGAGGGACTTGCGCTCACCGCGACAAACCTCGAGATCGGGATTCGGAAGCTGGTGCCTGCCGAGGTCTCGATGGAGGGATCGACAACCGCTCCAGCTCGGCTGCTCACCGACTTCGTGAGCACTCTTCCAGACCAGGATCTCGAGATGTCGCTCGATGGATCCACCCAGTCGCTGAGTCTCCGCTGTGCGCGCTTCGACACCCACATCAAGTGCATCGAAGCCGAGGAGTTTCCTCCCGGTCCGAAACCAGACGAGGGCGACAGGCTCGAGGTTGCTCTGGACGATCTTGTCAGCGCTGTCGAGCAGACGCAGATGGCAGCCTCGACGGATGAGGCCCGTCCGGTCCTGACCGGCGTGCTGGTCCAGGTGCAGGGCGGAAACCTGACCCTTGCGGCGACTGACGGTCACCGCCTCGCGGTGCGTAAACTGGCCGCCTCCGGCGCCCCCGACCTCGAGGCGAGCCTTATCGTGCCCGCACGGGCGCTGGCCGAGCTCTCGAGGGTTCTGAAAGGCGAGCCTGGAAAAGTCGAGATCATCATCTCGAAAGCCCGCAACCAGATCTTTTTCCGGGCCGGCACCTCTGAGCTGACCTCGAGGCTGATCGACGGAAAGTATCCCAACTATGCACAGGTTATCCCCAGCAAGAGCTCGACCAAGGTGCGGGTCTCGACGAGCGAGCTGACGCAAACGGTCCGTGCAGTTTCGCTTTTCGCCCGTGACAGCGCAAACGTGATCCGGGTCAAGGCAGAAACCGGGGCCCTGATCCTGTCCGCCACCACCAACGAGGTTGGCGACAGCAAGGCGGAGATGGCCGCCAACGTAGATGGTTCCGACATCCAGATCGCGTTCAATGCCCGCTACGTCCTGGATGCGCTGGGAGTGATCGGGGAAGACGAGGTCGAGCTGCTTTTCGACGGTCCCCTGAGCCCAGGCCTCCTGCGACCGCCGGGCAAGGAGCACTACCTGTACGTGATCATGCCCGTGCGGGTGGCGATGTCCTGAGGCTTCGGATCCCGGAAGTTCCTTGCATCTTCATCGTCCTGGACGGCCGGGCGCCTACGGCGCCGAAGCCTGCGTCAAGGGGCCCGGCGCTTCGCGAGTCACGCATCTAGCGATGTGCTCCTGCTCGCGCCACCCTCTCCTTGGCTCCGGCCGTCCATGCCGCGAATATACGGCGGACCTCCGAGACCGAAGCCTCTAGCTGCTTGCGACTCCGCAGCCTACGACTTAGAAATCACCGCAACTACGCCCAACTAGACCTGAGCCCAGGACCGGGCGTCAACGTCTTCATAGGCGCCAACGGGCAGGGCAAGACCAACCTGCTCGAGGCAGTGGCGATGCTTGCCCTTTCCGCTTCGCCACGCTCGCGGCGGGAGATCGAGCTGGTCGGCCCCGTGGCTCCAATGTCCCGGATCGAGGCGGAGGTGGAGAGCCGCGGCATCACCGCCCAGCTGGCCATCACCCTTAATGTCGACGGCGACCGGGCGCGCCGGGTGATCGAGGTCGACGGGATCAAGCGCAGGGCTTTCGACCTGCCGGGCCACTTCCGGGTCACGCTCTTCTGGCCCGACGACCTGGGCCTGGTCAAAGCAGGGCCCGAGATGCGCCGGCGCTTTCTCAACCAGATGCTCGTGCAGATCGAGCCTGGCTACGGCCGTTCGCTGGCCGGACTGAAGAGGGTGCTCGAACAGAGGAACAGCCTCTTGAAGCGGATCGCGGCCGGCGAACAGAGCGGCGACGTCCTCGAGGTTTGGGACCAGGAGCTGGTCCAGCTCGGCGGCGAGGTCTCCTCCGCTCGTGCCGCGGCGGTGCGGGAGCTCGAGCCGGAAGCCGCTCGCAGCCACGCCGAGATCGCGGCCGGCGAAAGCCTGGAGATCCAGTATCAAGGCCCTCCGGAGAACCTGGCCGAAGCTGTGCATAACTCGCTGGCCGAGGACCTCAGGCGTGGGGCCACGACCGTCGGCCCGCATCGCGACGACATCCGCGTGCTGCTGGGAGGAAAGGAGGCGCGGGCCTATGCCTCCCAGGGGCAGCAGAGGACGGCGGTGGTGAGCCTCAAGCTGGCCGAGGCCGCCCTCGTGACCAGGCGCACGGGGGAGCGTCCCGTACTCCTCCTGGACGACGTTCTATCCGAACTGGACGCCGAACGGAGGGCTTCGCTGCTTCGCCAGGTCGCGGGCGAGGGCCAGGTCGTCATCACCTCGGCGGAGGCCGGTCCATTTCCGCCTGATCTGATGGCCAGCGCCATGGTTTGGATGGTCAGCGAGGGCAAGATCCAGCCCTGTGGATAAGTTGGGCAATATCCTGCCGAGGGTGCTCCGGCGCCAGCCCCGCGGGCAAGAGCTGATCGGCACCCAGGTCGCCAGCGCTTTTCGCACTGTGATCGGCACGGAGCCGGCGGACCTGTGCGACGAGATCGAGCTCCACTCCGGCACGCTGGTGGTCACCACGTCCAGCCCAGCGCTCGCTCACCAGCTGAGGCTGGATTCGGAGCACATCCTCCGCCGTTTGAAGGATCTCAACCTCGGCCGCAAGGTGCGCGCTCTGCGGGTTCGCATCGGCCGCTCAGGGCCGGCTCTAGATTGATGCGCCTGGGGGCCGACCAGCGGGCCGCGGCGGTGATCGGGGGCGGGCCAGTTCGCGTCGTCGCGGGCGCCGGAACGGGCAAACCGGCGCCTGTCCAATGACGATCCGCCTAGGGGCCGACCAGCGGGCCGCGGCGGTGATCGGGGGCGGGCCAGTTCGCGTCGTCGCGGGCGCCGGAACGGGTAAGACGGCCGTGATCGCGGAGCGCTTTCGCCGGCTGGTCGCCGCGGGGGTGTCTCCGGGGTCGATCCTGGTCATGACCTTCACGGAACGCGCGGCCGCGGAGATGCGCCAACGCATCGAAGACCTGATTGACGACGTCGCGCCGGCGGTCGGTACGTTTCACTCCGTCGCCCTCGGCTGGCTGCGCGCGGACGGGCGGGTTGTGGGCGTGCCGCCCAGCTTCCAGATCCTCACCGGAGCCGACCGCTGGATCCTGACGCGCGAGCTGATGTGGCAGCTGGGTGACAGCGCGTTCACCGGCGACGAGCGCCCGGATGATCTGGTCGCGCCCGCTCTGCAGATGCTCGAGCGGATGAAGCAGGAGCTGGTGCCTATCGGGCGGCTCGCCTCTTGGGCCGCATCGGCTGGGCGCGCTGCCGGGCGCGCTGCCGGGCGCGCGCAGGGCGCAACTTCAGACCAGGGCGCACATACACCAGACGACGCAGAACGTGCCGAGCTGATGCGAGCGTGCGTCCGTCTTTTCCGAGCCTACGAAAAGGAATGCAGGAGGCGCCGGCTCCTGGACTTCGAGGACCTATTGGTCATGTGTGTGCGGATGCTCGACGAGCACCCGTCACTGCATGGCAAGTACACCGCCCGCTTCCCTCACGTGCTTGTCGACGAGTACCAGGACCTCAACCTCGCGCAGGAGCGCCTTGTTGAGCTGGTCGCCTCGCGGAGCCAGCCCTTTGTCGTCGGTGATGACGACCAGTCGATCTACCGATTTCGCGGCGCATCACGCGCCAGCCTCGAAAGATTCAACGCCCTGTTTCCGGCCGCGAAGACGATCACCATCGGGCGCAACCACCGAAGCTCCCGGCGCATCGTGTCGGCGGCAAGCGCGCTGATCGCCAACAACAAAGAACGGCTGGAGAAGCAGCTGCTCTCCGCTGCGCCAGGACCACCGGTCGAGCTGTGGCTCTGCCCTGACGGCGAGACGGAGGCTTCCGCCATCGCCTCGCAGGCCGCACTGCTCGTTGAACGTGGAACATCTCTGCGCGACATCGCGGTCCTGTGCCGGACGAACGCCATCGCCCGCCCGATCGCCGCCGCTCTCGCGGCGAAGCGGCTGCCCCACGTGGTGATCGGCGGCCACGGCTTTCACGACCGGCCGGAGATCCGAGACGTCATCGCGCTGATGCGTGTGTTGAACGACCCACGCGACGTCGTCGCCATCGCCCGCGCGATGACCCGCCCACCCGCCAACCTCGATCCCGCCGGCGCGCTCGGCGCGCTCCGCACTCGAGCGGACATGGCGCCTCTCGAGGCGATGAAGTCTCTCGCTCCCGCGCGATCGTTCGCACTGCTTCTCGAGGAGCTGGCGGCGGACGCGAGCCGCCTCGACGTGCGGGACCTCTTCTTCGAGCTGATGAACAGGACGCGCTACCTCGAGGTCATCGGCGCGACGCTGGAAGCAAGCGAAGCCGCGCGCGTCACGGCGAACGTCAGCAGGTTGGCCGAGATGATCGCCGAATTCTGTGAAACCTCCGACGATCGATCGATCGCGGCTTACATGCGGTACCTGGACCTCGTGCTGCTGTCGGGAGAAGACGAGGAGCCGGCGCCGGTTGAAGCCGCTGGCGACGCGATCCTCGTGATGACCATCCACCAGTCGAAGGGACTCGAGTTCGAAGCGGTGTTCGTGCCCGGGCTGGTCGAGGGGCGCTTGCCGCAATCGGGAAGGTCGCCTCGTTTCGAGCTGCCGCCTCCTGTGCTCGAACCTCTGGTGCGGGGCCGCGAGGACGTGGTCGCCGAGGAGCGACGGCTGCTCTACGTGGCGATGACGCGCGCGAAGCGACATCTCTACCTGACCCGTGCTTCCCATTACGACGGCGGGCGCCGCTGGAGGGATTCCCGATTTCTCGAAGAGGTGCGGGCGGCGGGAAAAAGGACGGTGTGCGACCGCACGTTCGAGTCTTCTTCCCCGCCCCTGACCCTAGCCCTCTTGTCAAATAGTGCGCCCCGCGCGCGCCCGGCCCCTGACGGGGAGAGGGAAATCGTCCTCTCCTACTCCGCGATTGCTGCTTACCGGGATTGCCCGCGCCAGTACTGGTACCGCCAAGAGCAGCGCTTGCCGGTCGTGCAGAGCGCGGAGGCGGTGCACGGCGTGATCCTGCACGAGGTCCTCCGCCAGGCGGGCGAGGCACGCAAGAGGGGTGAGCACGTGACGGCGCGAATGCTGGAGTCGTTTCACGAAGAAGCATGGAAAGGGCAAAAGTTCCCGGACCCACGCCGCGCGGCGACGTTCCAGCGGCTCGGCGCGGCCCAGCTCGAGGCGTATCGCAAGAAGGGAGGGTTCGACGCGCCTCCTGAATTCCTGGAGCATGCCTTCAGCGCCGCAGTCGACGGCTGGACGCTGCGCGGCATCATCGATCGGATCGATCGCACCGAGACGGGGTGGCGGATCGTCGACTACAAGAGCGGGCGTCCTTTGACCCGACGCCGGCGCGACACGCAGGTCGCGCTCTACGCGCTAGGCGCGACCACCGCCTTGCGCCTGGACCCAATCGAGCTCGAGGTCGTCTACCTGGCGAGCGGGGAAAGCGTCAAGATCGACAAGGTAAGCGCCCTAGTCGCCGAGGCGGCGACGCAGGCGGCGGAGGTGGCGGAAGGGGTGAAGGCGGGTAGATTCGAGGCGCGGCCCGAGCGGCGCCGCTGCCGCCTGTGCCCCTACCGGCTCGCCTGCGCCGAGGCCTTGTAGCGGGCGGCGAGCAGCAAGCACTCACGCGCGATGTCCGAGGACGCGTACGGATGCGCTAGCTCCGCAGCCTTGCGCGCCATCTCGCGCCAGGTCGGCCCGCCTTCGGCCAGGACCCTGACCTCATCGAAGAGGTCCGAGTCTTTCGGAGCGAACGCGCCGACGCCCGAGTCGACGACGTAGTCCACGTTCGGAGTCTCCTGCCCCGGCAGGAAACCCGTGATGATCAGGGGCAGCCCGGTGGCCAGCGCCTCGGCGATGGCGCCGGGACCCGCCTTGGTCACGACCATGTCGCAAGCGCGCATGAGCTCCGGCATGTAGTCGACAAACCCCAGGATGAGGGTCGGGGTGGCGAATCGAAGCTCCGTCATCCGGCGCCGCAGCTTCTCGTTGCGCCCGCAGACGACGACCAGCTGCCACTGGTACGGCTCCCACGCGAGGGTGCGCACCTGCTGAATGAGATGTCCGACACCGGCGGCCCCGCCCATGACCAGTACCGTGAACCGGCCCTCGTCCAGACCGAAGCGCCTGCGCAGCGCGTGCTTCTCGCCTGGAGCGGGTGGGCGAAATCGCAGGTCGACCGGAAGGCCGAGCAGCTTGATCCGGTCGGCGGGCACACGCCGCCGCAGCGCGACCTTGCGCGCCAGCTCGGTGGGGGCGATCACAAGGTCGGCCTGGCTGAAGGTCCAGCCGCGGTGAAAGTCGACGAGGTCTGTGATCACCGTCATCAGCGCGCGTGGCCGCCCGCTTTTGCGGATCGCCTGGTGGCTGATGTGGTTCAGCAGCGGATGCACGGAAAGGACAACGTCGGGGTCGTGCTTCTGCAGAAGCTCGATGACTGACTTGCGCACGCCATGGCCGAAGATGGCGCGGATCGCGGCAAAGGCGGGTCTCGTGTTGCTCGTGTGATACACAGCGCCCCAGGCGGCCCGCGAGCGCCGGATCATCGGCGAGTAGAGCGAAGCGAGGCGCCGCACGACGGTCGGGCCCTGTCCAATCAGCGGATCGGCGACCGTGACGACGCAGGTCGGGTCGAGGAGCTTGAGCGCGTCGGTGAGTGCGCGCGCCGCTGCCCGATGGCCACCGCCCGTGTCGCTGAAGAGAATCAAGACTATTGGCGACCCGCCAGTCGGGATCGGCAGCACTGTCGGCGCTGCGGGTTGTGTGGCGTCCGCCGGCTGTGTGGTTACTTCCGTCGCGCCGCGGCCCGCCGCGCGATCCACCGCATGTTGTATTGGGCCAGCAGATACGTGATGAAGATCATGGCGAGGATCCCGATGCTCACCCACAGGATGGTGCGTTTGGCGAGCTCGCCGGCAGAGAGCGGCGGTCCGCCGGGGTTGCGGTTCTCCTGGATGATGTAGGCGGCAAGGTCCTTCACGTCCTGGTCGGTCAGCTTGTCGTTGGCGCCCTTGGCAGGCATGTCCTTCGTCCCTGGATCACCCTGCTGGTGCTTGCGCCCGTTGGTGATGATGTCGATCAGGTAGTTGGCGTCGAGCGAGTCGGTCACGCCGGGCAGCTTGAAGATCGGGTTGAGCGATGGCCCGATACTCCCCTCGAGGTTTGCCCCGTGGCAGCTGGCGCAGTTCTGACCGTAAAGGATGGCGCCCTTGTTGGGGTCGCCCGGGAGTGGAGCCTGTGTCGGGTTGCCCGACGGTGAGGGGGAGCTGTCGGCGAGCGTCGTGATCGCCGTCAGGCCGATCAGCGCCGGTACCGCCAGCGCGACCAGGATGGACAGCTGAAGGCCCTTGGGGAGACGCATCGCGCGCCAGATCATAACCGCCCCTATTCTCGGGCCTCGGCGGGAATACGCGCTGAGCGCGTACGTTTTAATGGTTGTGCCCTCTTGCTCGCCGGTCTCTCGTTCCGGCTTCTGCTGCGTCTCACGGCGCTGGCTTGACGCGAGATCGGCCTACCGTGGCTGAGGCGACCCGCCTGATCCCCGACCGCGCCGCCAAAAGGCGGATCGCGGTCATTTCCATGCACACGTCGCCGACCGCCTCGCTCGGCGCGAACGCCAACGGCGGGCTCAACGTCTACGTCCGGGAAGTCTGCACCGCGTTCAGCGACCGCGGGATCGCCACCGACATCTTCACCCGTAAGCAGTCAGCCGACGACCCGAACGTCGAGACATTGGCCCCCCTCTCGCGCGTGATCTACCTCTCCGCCGGCACCGGCCTGGACAAGTACTCCCTCTTCGGCGAGGTTCCGTTCTTTGCCACCCGCATCCTCGACTTCGCGGCCGAGGAGAACATCACCTACGACCTTCTTTACTCGCATTACTGGCTCTCGGGCGAGGTGGCCTGCCTGCTCCGCCCGGAGCTCGCTGCGGGCTGGGCCCACACCGCCCACACGCTGGGCCTGGTGAAGAACCGAACCCTCGCGGCGGGAGCCAAGCCCGAACCTCAGCTGCGCATTCAGGTCGAGGGCGAGCTCGCGCAGCAGGCGGATATGTTGATCGGCTCGACTCCGGATGAAGCCCGCGAGCTGATCGACGCCTACGGCGCCGACCCCGAGCGCGTCTTCGTAGTGCCGCCGGGAGTCGACCTGGAGACGTTCCACCCCATGGATCGCGCCGCCGCACGCCGCGAGATCGGCTACGGCAACGGCCGCCTGCTGCTGTTCGTCGGGCGCCTGGAGCGGCTCAAGGGAGTCGAGATCGCGATCCGCGCCCTCGCCCTGCTGCGCGACCGGCAGCACGACGACGTGCGCCTGTTGATCCTTGGCGAGGACAGCCGCGAAGGCGATGAAAGCGAGAAGGAGCGGCTGAAGGTCATCGCCACTCAAATGGGAGTTCGCGATCATGTGGAATTCGTCGGGTCGGTCGCCCACCACGAGCTGCCGTTCTTCTATGCGGCCGCCGACGTGTGCGTGATGCCGTCGTACAGCGAATCATTCGGCCTGGTCGCGCTTGAAGCGCAGGCGTGCGGTTGCCCGGTGGTGGCCTCAGGCGTGTCCGGGCTGCGCTCGGTGGTGCGCGACGGAGTCAGCGGATACCTCATCGACGCGCACGATCCGGCGGCTTACGCCGAGAGAATCGGGCGTGTACTCGAAGACCGTGAGATCGCTCAGCAGATGGGCCGGCGCGGAAGCCTGCTTGCTCAGCGTTTCTCGTGGACGCGAACCGCGGACCGGCTCGAGGAGCTGTTCGCCGGCGTCGTCGAGAAAAATCAGGCCTTGGTCCAGGCCAGCGCGCGGCAGGAATAAGGAAAAGACTCCGCAGCGAATCGGGTCAGCGCGGCCGGCCGCGTGCCGTCTGCATTCATCAGCCAGACCTGATTCTCAGTCTGGTTCATGTTGAGGAATGCGATCTGGTGGCCGTCCGGCGACGGGACCGGTGACGCAACGTCGATGGTCGGATCCGCCGGCAGCCCTGAGGCTGGATTCAGCACCGCCGGCGGTGCGACCACATTGACCACAAAGGCCTTGTGCGTCAGTGCCCCGACGCTCTGGACGCTTGCCGCGAAAACGATGTGCGTCGAGTCCGGCAACCACGATGGCACACCGAGGTCGCCGGTGGCGACCGTGGTGGTGGCCGCCGCTCCGGTGAGATTTCTCACCCGGAGGCTGCTCAGAGCGGAATCGCTCCGCAAGTACGCGATCCGGTTGCCCGATGGCGCCCAGCTGAGGGCACTGACCGGACCGGTATCGACCGCGAGCTGGTAGCGCGCCCGCAGCCCGACGTCGTATGCCCATACCTCATGAGTCGCGACAGCGCCGTGCACGAACGCGACCCTCAAACCATTCGGTGCCACCGTAGCCTGTGCGATGTCGGTGGAGATCACTTCGTCAGCTCCAGACCAGCGATGCAGCGTGTTTGCGTCGTCGATGTAGACGTAGCCCAGGCCTGAACCGAGGGCGGCGGCCCACTTGCCCGTGAATCCGAGCTGCACCGTGCTGCCGCCGGGGATGAACTCGAACCACGTTTCGCCGTCGCCCTGGATGAGCAGCCTGTCGCCGGCCGGCGACCAGCTGAAGGCGCGGACCGCGTTGTCGTGAAAGAGCTCGCGCGGGAAACCACTCTCGTTGACGATCCAAAGTCCACCCGGAGCGCCGCCGGGCCCATCGGTGGCAAATGCGAGCCAGTGCCTCAGGGGACGTTGGGGCCCGGTCGTGAAACGGATGACCCTTTCGCGGCTCAGCCGGCTGCCGTTGACGTCAAGCGCGTTGGTGTTGATCGTGATCTGGTACGCGGTGTTCGGCTGCAGCAGTTGGGAGGGTGCGACGATGGCGCGGCGGACATCCGTTTGATCCGGCCGCACGTTGAACGAGACGGCAGGGCTGAACTCGAGAGCTGACCGCAGGCTTGCGGGACTCATCTCGCGAGTGAAGTCAAGGCTGAGGTAGGCGGCAGGGTCGACTACGGTGTCATTGTCGGCGGGCGTCGAGCCGGTCAGGCTTGGGGGGCGCTCCGTCACGAATGCCCAGTGGTGCCGCAGCGTATAGGTGTTGCCCGCTAGGTCTCGATAACCTGGGTCGAGGATCACCTCGTACGTCGTGCTCGGCTGGAGCGACGAATGCTCGAAGACAAGATGCCGGGGGCTGGTCCAGCGCACGGCGCCCGGGGTCTCTGGCACGAGATGGAACCGGCTCTCGACCGAGCTCTGGTCGACCGAGTGGTCGAACGTGATCTTGATCGCGGCCGCCGTCGAGACCGTAAGGGCGCCGCGCTGAGGTTCGTAATCCACGATCTGCGGGGGAGTGCCGCCACACGCCGTGAGCGGGAGCAGCAGCGCCACGATGAGGGCTGCTGATGGTATGTGGCGCACCTCTACTTCCCGCCCCTCACCCTAGCCTCTTCCTCTGGGGTCCCCGCGACGTAGTCGCGGGAGGGTGCCCCTGCGCGCGCCCGGCCCCTGCGGGGAGAGGGGAAATTATTTAGAGGTGAGACTTCAGCCGGGCCCTCATCTCCTGCGCCAGCTGCTCGAGCCGCGAGGAATCGACGAAGAGAAGCGAGATGCTCGGAATCTGATCGATCGCGCCCTCGATGCCGGGGAGCGACGGGTCGGCGGCGCCCAGGATGTCCTTGACTTTGCGCGCCCGGTTGCCGAGAGCGTCCTCCGCCATCGCCTGCAGCTCGGCCACGACGGCCGCCCAGTCAAGCTGCGGTCCACCACCACTCGGCCGCGGCGGGGTGGTCGGCGCCACCTGGACGGTGGGCTGCGCCGCCACCGGCTGGTAGCTCGAGTAAGAGCCGGTCGGAATCTGAGTCGTGGGCGGCTCCACGGGCATGACCGGGAGAGTCTGGGTTGCCCTTTCCGGCTCAGGCGCCATCACGGGGGCCGGCATCGGTCCGCGAGGGCCTCGCGATCCGCCGACGACCTCGTCGACGTCGAGGGGCGGGTGCTTGGTGCCATCCGCGGACTTGACCTCGATCATCGCGGCGGGGTCATCGCAGAGAGCGAGCGCGCGGTCCGGCTTGTCAGAGATGTCTCGCGACTCGCTGGTATACGCGCCGGCCAGATCGCCTTCGGACATGATGATGACGCCCGTCCCGCCCGTCGCGCGGATCATCACGCTGCCGCTCAACTTGCGGTCGCTGAGGAACTTGAGCAGCGCCTTCATGTCGACCCACGCCGCATACAGCTCGGTGTACATCGGCCTGGAGACGGTCAGCTCGTAGAGCCCGTCGATGAGCTCGGGCGACAGCCCGACCACGTCGAGCACTCCGTGGCCGCTTGTGACGTCGTCGTTGAAGTTCTGGAGCGCCTGCTTGCCGAGGACGAGGCTGCTCGCGTCGGCGGCGCCGTCGTACATGCACTCGAGCGCTGCACCCTCTTTGAAAAGGATCAGTCCCGACGCGTCGTCGGTCAGCAAGCGCACGTAACCGGTGTACCCCTCCTTCTCGAGTGTCGTGATCAGGCGAGGAAAATCGACGAACGACGTCTTGAGCGAGTCGTAGATGATCTGACCCGCGGGGACAGGAATGGGCTCGCGACCGTGCTTCGGCGACGGTCGGTGCTTCACGCCTCGTCTTGGCTGGGGTGCTTCCACCTTTCTCTCCGGTTCAATATGAACGGTGCGCTCGACGCGTGCTTCGGGCCTCTCCGCAATGGTTTCCTGCCGGGGCTCAGGCATGGGCACGACAGCGCTCTGCGTCGGGGGCGCTGATTCTGCGGTGTGGACAAGCTCCTGGATACCGGCCTTGACCGATTCATCTGCAGGGAGCTTGGCCTTAGCGTCAAACTCGAAGTCCCCTTTCGTCCAGTGAAGTGCGTGGAGTACGGCCTCATCGCCGGCCTTGCCATCGCCCTGGGCGTGGAAAAGATGACCGAACAGAAAGTACAGAGAGGCAGACTGACCGTTCCCATTGCGGACGGTAAGGGTACCTGTGGAGCGCTCACCCTGAGCAGACTCCAGAAGCGATCGAAGGGGAACTTCGGCCAATGAGCCGTTTGACTGCAAGAGTCATCTCCTGAGATCGGCCCAGCCCGATCGGGGGAATAAGAGAGAAATTAGTATAGATATCGAGATCAAATCCGCGCGCCCGGAGCCCCCGGACTCACCGCTCGCTCCCGAACCGTCGCCAGCGCGGTTGCTTTTCGTTCGCCATGGCCAGTCGACGTGGAACAGCGAGCATCGCATCCAGGGCCAGCTCGACCCACCGCTTTCCGAGGAGGGGCGGAGACAGGCCGAGCGCGTCGGCCGGCGGCTGGCTCGGCGCCGCCTGGCGGGGTTCTATTCGAGCGATTTAAAGCGCGCCTTCGAGACCGCGCAGGCGATCGGGGTGGCGACAGGCCTCGAGCCTGAGCCCATGCCCGGACTCCGCGAGATCTTCCTCGGAGAATGGGAGGGTCTGCGCACTGAGGAGGTGGCCCAACGCTATCCCGAGATTTGGGCGAAGTGGAGCTTCGAAGGCGGGGATTGGGACATCGTGCCGGGCGGGGAAGGCGCTGCCCTCTTCGAGAAGCGCGTCGCCGCTGCGGTCGACGCCATCCTGGAACGCCACCAGCACGGCGACGTGCTGGTCGTGACGCACGGCGGCGTGATCCAGATGACTCTGAATCGCGTGGTCGGGCGCGCGAGCCGCGGTCTGTTTCCTTTCAAGATCCAGAACGCCTCGATCACGGTGATCGAAAAGCGACGCGGCAGCCTGATCATCGGCGGCGTCAACGACACGAGTCATCTCGATCCGGCTCTCGTCACCGAACCTGGCGCAGGATGAGCGACGCCGCCGGGCGCGCGCAGGGCGCCTTACAGACAGATTGGGATCAGGAGCTCGAGGGCAGAGTCCTGCCCCCGCCGCTGCTGCAGAGCTGGGCGTGGGGGGAGGTGCAGGCTCGCGCAGGCTGGACCATCGAGAGGATCCGGCTCCCCGGGGGAGCGATGGCGAGTGTGCAGGTTCGAAGAGTCGGCCCTGCGCGCGAGGCGTACGTCCCTCGTGGCCCCGTGCCCGCAGTTCCGGAAGCTATCGATGCGCTCGTGAGTTGGGCCCGCGGCAAGAAAATGGCTCGACTGGTCATCGAGCCGGAAACCACCGCTCCTGTTGCCGACGCGCTGAAGAAGCGAGGCTTCGCGGCGACGGCTCCGACGCAGCCGCAGCACACGCGCATCCTCAAGCTCCTCGCGCCGGATGAGCTTTTGAAGAGCTTCCGGCACGGACGCCGCTACAACATTCGCGCCGGCCTCAAGCGCGGCGTGGTGGTCGAGCAGGGCAAGGATGCCGCCGAGCTCGAACGACAGTCGGCGGCTGTCGAACGCCGGGAGTCCATCCACCTTCCCGACCGGCGTTACTACGAGCTGCTGCTGGATCAGCTGCCGTGGTGCCGCACTTACGTCGCCCGAGAACCGAGCACTGGCGAGGCCCTGGCCACCGTGCTGGTCGCGCGACACGTGGGTCGGGCGTACAGCCTCTTCGCCGGTCGCAGCGGCGCTCATTCCGAGCTGATGGGCAATGACCTCGCGTGGTGGGCGGCGATCAGCGCCGCCGCGGAGGCCGGCTGCCGCGACTTCGACCTCTGGGGCGTGCCGCCGCCCGACTCCGACGCCAAGCACCCATGGCACGGCCTGGGCTTCTTCAAGGCGGAGTTCGGCGGCGAGGAAGTGACGTACGCGGGGGCCTGGGAGCTCGTCCTATCCAGCGCCGCGGCGAAGCTGATCGCCCTCGAAAAGAAGTCGCGCCACTACGTTCGGCGGCTGAAACAAAACATTCCCTAACAATCCTTCAAATCAGTTAGGATGCTGGGATGTCCGAGTCAGCGCGGAAGGTCCTGATCGTCGACCCGGATGCTTCTGTCCGGCGCGAGATCCGCGCCGCTTGCGAGCAGGACGGCTTCCAGGTGCTCGAGGCCGACAGCAGCGCCGAGGCGATACGCCAGGTGGAGCAATCGCGTCCGAACCTGATCCTTCTCGAGGTGACGCTGCCCGACGGCTCCGGCTTCGACGTCTGCCGGGAGCTGCGCAAGCTGGATCCGCTGGTGCCGGTGGTCATGATGAGCACGCGCTCCGAAGAGATCGACGTCGTCGTCGCGCTGGAGATCGGGGCCGACGACTACGTCAGCAAGCCGCTCCGACTACGGGAGCTGGTGGCGCGCATGAACGCCCACCTGCGGAGGACGCGTTTCGAATCGGCGGAGGCCATGCGCAGCCGCCTCGAGTTCCGCGAGCTGGTGATCGACGTCAACGAGCGGCGGACCTACAAGGCGGGCAAGGAAGTGGAGCTGACCCACACGGAGTTCGACCTCCTGACCTTTCTCGCGAGCAATGCAGGCAAGGTGCTGAGCCGGGAGAAGATCCTGAACTCGATCTGGGGTTACGAGTACCCGATCGAGACACGAGTGATCGACGTGCACATCCGCAACCTGCGGCGCAAGATCGAGAGCCAGCCGTCGCGTCCCTATTACATCCTGGCCGTGCCGGGGATCGGTTACCGCTTCACCAACGCCCGGCCGGCCTAACTTCGAGCTCCTCTTTTCCCGCGGGAGGAGGCACTCGCGGGTTTGAAATGAATGGGAAACCCGCCGGAGCCTCCACTCGCGGCATTCAAGAGCTGCAAATTCACTTTTGGACTAAGCCAAGCTCTCGAAGAGAATCGCGTACGAACTCACGCTCGGCGATGCGCGGGTGCGGGACAACGAGGTCTCGCTGGTTGATCCGCTCATCGCCGAACAGCAGGATGTCGACGTCGATGACGCGAGGCCCCCAGCGCCCCGTGGGCTTGCGCCCGCCTTCCTCTTCGACTTCTTTGGCGGCCTCGAGCAATTGACGCGGGGTGCCGGTCCAGTCCACCTCAATGACCTGGTTCAGGAATCTTGGCTGGTCGGTGACGCCCCATGGCTCGGTCTCGATGACGCGGCTTTGACGCAGAATGCGCACTCCCTTTTGACGCAGGCGCCTGCGCGCTGCGCTGAGGTTGCGAGCGCGCCGTCCCAGGTTGGTGCCGAGGCCGAGATACGCGGTGGTCAACGCATGCGATCGGCGGCGCGCGCCACTAACGACATCTCGCGCACGTCGTGGACGCGCACCACGTCGGCGCCACGCAGGACCGCGGCGGTGACTGTGGCAGCTGTGCCCTCGATCCGCTCGTTGACAGGCAGATCGAGCAGCTTGCCGATGAAGAACTTGCGGGACGTGCCGATGAGGACGGGCTGGCCGAGCTCGCGCAGCTCCGCGAGGCGCTGCAAAACGACCCAGTTCTGCTCGGCAGTCTTGCCGAAGCCGATGCCGGGGTCGATCAACACGCGCTCGCGCGGCACGCCGGCCCGGACCGCGTTGTCCACTGCGACGCGCAGGAATCGCTTGATCTCTTGCATCAAGTCGATCTGATATTCCGTCCCGTCCTGGTTGTGCATTACGACGAGCGCGCAATTCTTGCTGGCGGCGAGGAGCGCGAGGGCGGGCGCGCGGGTGAGCCCCCAGATGTCGTTGACGATCGTCGCGCCGGCCGCGACCGCCGCCTCCGCGACCTCGAGCTTGTAGGTGTCGATCGACACGGGCACCGTCGCCTTGCGCGCCAGGCGCGCCACGACAGCTTCGGTTCGTGCCACCTCCTCGCTCGGGCTGACCGGCTGGTGCCCGGGTCGTGTCGACTCGCCGCCGACGTCGAGCATGTCCGCGCCTTCGTGCACCATGCGCAGCCCCTGCGCGACCGCCTGGTCGTGATTCGTGCCCAGACCGTCGCCGCTGAAGGAGTCGGGGGTGGTGTTGATGATCCCCATGACATACGTGCGTGAGCCCCACTCGAAGCGGCTTCCACCGATGTCGACGATCACGCGCCGATTATCCTGCTGAGTGTCGATGAAGCTTCATGAGCTCGCCCGCGGCGTGCCCGGCGCCACCCTCGAAGGGAACGGCGACGTCGAGATCAACGGCATCGCGTACGACTCGCGCCGGGTCAAGCCGGGCGACCTGTTCGTCGCGGTCGAAGGCTTGCAAGTGGACGGCCACGCGTACGTGGCGGACGCACTCAAGGCGGGCGCTGAAGCCATCGCCGTCGAGCGCGACGTGACGGTGCCGCGCGGAACGACGCTGCTCCGCATGCCATCGACCCGGGTCGGGCTGGCCGAGCTGGCCGCGGAGTTCTACGGCCGGCCGTCGCGGCGGTTGAAGCTCGCCGGCATCACCGGCACCGATGGAAAGACGACGACCACGCACATGGCAGAGCACGTGCTGCAGGCGAGCGGCCTGGTTGCCGGGGCGATGAGCACGGTGTCGTTCACGGTGAGCGGGCGCGAGACGGACAACGTCACCGGCCAGACCACTATCGAAGCGCCGGACGTGCAGGCTTGGCTCGCACGGATGCTGGACGCGGGCGTCGAGTACGCGGTTATCGAGACGACGTCGCATGCGCTGGTGCAGGAACGCGTTCGCGCGTGCGAGTTCGACGTGGCCGCGTTCACCAACGTGGGCCACGACCATCTCGACTATCACGCGACGTGGGATGACTACCTCGAGTCGAAGGCCCGGCTCATCGACCTCACCGCGAGCTCGGCCGACAAGGGAATCGAGAAGACGGCTGTCCTGAACCGGGACGACCGCAGCTACGAACGTCTTGCCCGCCGCCCGATCGCGCGAAGGTGGTCATACGGCCTGACGACCGCGGCCGACCTGCACCCCCTCGAGCTGAACGTCACCGGTGCGGGCTCTCGTTTCCGAATGAAGACTCCTCTGGGCGAGGTCGAGGTGGTGCTGCACGTGCCGGCTCGCTTCAACATCTACAACGCGCTGTGCGCAGCCGGTGTCTGCCTGGCGATGGGCGTGCCGCTGGACGCTGTTGGCACTGGGCTCGCGGGCTTTGAAGGTGTGCGTGGGCGGCTCGAACCAGTCGACGTGGGCCAGGATTTCCGAGTGTTCATCGATTTCGCTCATTCGGCGGGCGCGCTCGCGAGCGCTCTGGCGGAGCTGCGACCGTTCACTTCGGGCAGATTGATAGTTGTGTTCGGGGCGACGGCGCGCTCGGACCATGATCGTCCTGGCATGGGTCGGGCGGCGGCGGACTTCTCGGACTTTTTCATCATCACCACCGACGACCCGCTCGACCAGGACCCGGTGGAGATCGCTCGCGAGGTGCAGTCGGGCGCCGAGGGCAAGGCGCCAGGGCATGACTACGAGATAGTGATCGACCGCCGGGCGGCGATCCGACGCGCGATCGAGCTGGCCCGGCCGGGCGATTGCGTGCTGCTCGCCGGGAAGGGGCACGAACGGTCGATGAGGACGGCGGCGGGGTCTGAGCCGTGGGATGAGCGGGCGGAGGCCGAGGCGGCGATCAGGGAACGGCTGGCGATCCGCTGACTTCTGAATCAGCCGAGACCGCCGCCGACCATGCGCACGATCTCGACGGTGTCGCCTTCTTTCAGAGTCACCGACGCGTACTCGGCGCGCTCGATGATGGTGCCGTTGTGCTCGACAGCGATCGCGCGAGGGTTGACGCCTAGCTTTTCGATGTACGCGAGCAGCAGTGTTGCGCCGTCGAGCTTCACTTTCTTCCCATTGACCTGAAGCGTGATCACATGAACATTCCGATCGCGGCGTAGCCGGCGGCGCCGGCGGCGTGACATTCCGCGATTCGCTCTACGGTCACCCCGCCGATCGCCAGGACCGGGATGCGGACAGCGCGCGCAACCAGCTCCAGGGCGGCGACGCCGGTAGGTGGCGAGCCCGGATGGCTCGGACTCTCCCAGACGGGACCGAAGATGACGAAGTCGGCGCTGTCGCGCTCCGCCTGCTGCGCGGCTGCAATGGAGTGGACCGAGCGTCCTACCAGCCGGCGGCCGAGAAGAGTCCGTGCATCTGCGGCGCCAATGTCGCTCTCGGGGAGATTGACTCCCGCTGCGCCCGACGCCAGCACGACGTCACACCGCGAGCTGATCAAAACCGGAATTGTGGCCGCGGCCACCAGCTCGTTAGCTTCTCTCTCCAGCGCGGATGTGCTCAGCCCCGGGGCGCGAAGCTGGAGGATCGTCGCTCGAGGCGCGGCCCGCAGTCCTTCGCTTGCGCTGCTGACGACAGCCATCGCGACGGGAAGAGTTAAGAGGGTCGCGAGATGCCCTCGGTCGGCGAGCTCGGGCTGGCCTCGCCGCGCTTGGGAATCCGTCCGGCGGTGTAGGCCTTTCGTCCCGACTCGACGCCCCCTCTGATCGCCTCGGCCATGAGGACCGGATCTTTGGCCAGCGCGATCGCGGTGTTGACCAGCACGGCGTCGGCGCCCAGCTCCATCGCCAGCGCCGCGTCCGACGGCGCGCCGATTCCCGCGTCGACGACGACCGGGATCCGAGCCTCTTCGATGATGATGCGAATCTGCTCCATGGTCTGCAGACCCTGGCCCGAACCGATCGGTGAGCCCAGAGGCATCACCGTCACCGTGCCGATTTCCTCGAGCTTCTTCGCCAGGACCGGGTCGGCATTGATATAAGGAAGGACCTTGAAGCCTTCGCCGACGAGCACCCGCGCCGCCTTGAGCGTCTCTTCGGGATCCGGAAAGAGGTAGCGCGGATCAGGGATGACCTCGAGCTTGACCCAATCCGAAAGCCCCATCGAGCGGGCCAGACGCGCGATGCGGATCGCCTCGTCCGCGGTGCGGCACCCCGCCGTGTTGGGCAGGATGCGGTAGCGCTTCCAGTCGAGGACGTCGAGGATCGTCTTCTTCTTCGGGTCGTCGAGGTCCAGGCGGCGAAGCGCAACCGTGACGAGCTCGCAACCGGATGCTTCGAGGGCGGCGATCATCGACTCGTCCGTCGGGTACTTGCCCGTGCCGATGAACAGCCGCGACCGTAGCTCGACGCCCGCGACCACCAGCCTGTCGGCGGCAGTGATCGTCTGCATGGATCCAGCTTAGAGGGGCGGCTAGAGCTCCTGCTGCATGAGAAGGGTCTGATCGCGGCTGTAGGTCAGGCGCTTGATCGCGTCGCCGACCGGGAGCCACAGCATCTTGTCGACCTCGATCCCTGGCCGGAACTTGCCGCCCCGCACCTCCATCACCCAGTAGCAGGCGACCTTGTCGCGGCCACGCCGGTCGACATAGGCGGTGCAACCGACCGGACGCCCGAGCTCGCAGCGAAGCCCTGTCTCTTCCCGGACCTCGCGCAGCGCGCAGTCCTCGGCGCTTTCGTCGGGTTCGACCTTGCCCTTGGGCAAAGTCCAGTCGTCGTATCCGGGTCGATGGATGACGGCGATCTCTGTCTCGCCTGATCGCGTCTGCCGGCAGACAATGCCGCCGGCCGCTCTGATCACGCTCACATCTGCGACTTCCAGGATTTTTGTTGCCAACGTTGCTCCTTCGTAAGCTGAAACGTTTGGGTGGCGGGGTTCCCTTCGTTCAGGTTGTGGCGGGCGTCGTTTCCTGCACGCAGTTTACCTGTGAAGACCGCAATGTCCAACCCCACTTGTCAAAACGATTTGCGATCCAGAGAGTCAACCAGCTCGATCACACGCGTCGAGATGTCGTCACGCAGTGCGCGAACCTGCTCGATTGACAGTGTCTTGGGGTCCGGCAAATCCCAGTCGATGTAGCGCGTGCCGGGGATGAAAGGGCACTCATCGCCGCAGCCCATCGTGACGACTACATCGGCCCATTGCGCCATGTCGGTGGTCAGCAGTCGGGGTGTTCGATCGGCGAGATCGCCATCGACTTCGCGCATTACGGTGACGACGTTGTCGTGCACGCGTTCGGCAGGGGTCGTGCCGGCGGATTGCGCTTCGTGGCGGCCCATGGCGGCGTGCTGGAACAGCGCCTCGCTCATCTGCGAGCGGCCGGCGTTGTGGAGGCAGACGAAAAGGACGCGCGCCAAGCCTAGAGCTGGCCGGCGAGCCGGATCTGGCGCCGCAGCACCCAGCGGCTGAGGAGATTGATCACGAGGACCATGACGACCAGCACGAGCGCCGCGCCCCACGCCTGGTCCTGGAGCGACTTGTACGGCTGCAGCGCGTAGTGATAGACCGTGAGGGGAAGCGCCTGCAGCGCCTGACTTGGATCCAGGCTGAAGTGCTGGTTGCCGAACGCCGTAAACAACAGCGGCGCGGTTTCACCTGACGCGCGCGCGACGGCGAGCAGCGCGCCTGTGATCACTCCGGGGATGGCGGCCGGCAGGATGAGCTGCAGGGAAACGCGCCAGCGAGGGAGCCCAAGGGCCAGACCGGACTCGCGGAGCCCGGAGGGGATCAGCGCGACCGCGCCTTCGGTGGTCCGGATGACGATGGGAAGCATCAGGATTGCCAGCGCGACCGAGCCGGAGACGCCGGAGAAGTGGTGAAACGGCGCCACGACCAATGCATAGGCGAACAGACCGACGGCGATTGACGGGGTCCCCACAAGCACGTCGCTCGCCAGCCGGACCCAGCCGGCCCATCGTGCGTAGTTGTACTCGGCCAGGTAGACGCCGGTGAGGACGCCGATTGGAATCGCCATCAGCGATGCGATGCCGACCAGGATGCCGGTGCCGACCAGCGCGTGTGCAATACCCGCCCCCGGAACGCCGACCGGCCTCTCGACATTGGTGAAGAACTCTGGATGCAGGACCGAGGAAAGACCTTTCGATGCGGTGAACCAGAGAACGAGGCCCAGCGGGATGAGGGCTAGCACGGTGAGGGCGTACATGATGCCGAGCGAGGCCCCGCTCATGTAGCCGCGGCGTGCGTTGCGGTTCATACCGCGACCCTGCTTTGTGCCGAGCGGACCAACAGCAGAGCGAAGAGGTTAACCGTCAGCGTGACGAGGATGAGGACGAGGCCGAGCTCGATCAGCACCGCCGGGTAGAGCGTGCCGGTCGCCTCAGTAAACTCGTTGGCGATCACGCTCGCCAGGGTGTAAGCCGGGGAGAAGATCGTCGGCGGGATCTCGTAACGGTTGCCGATGACCATGGTGACCGCGATGGTTTCACCGAGGGCGCGGCCGAGGGCGAGGATCACCGCCCCGAAGATGCCGGGCCGCGCCGCGGGCAGGATCACCCGCCATGTGGTTTCCCACCATGTCGCACCGAGCGCTATCGCGTTCTCCCGCAGACCTCGCGGCACCGCGCGAATCACGTCGCGAGAGACCGCGGTCAGCGTCGGCAGGATCATCACCGCGAGCACCAGCGCTGCGTTGAACAGGCCTCGCACCGCCGGGTGCCCCAGGTACGAGATGAGTCCCAGGTGGTCGGAGACCGGTATCTCGATGTGCTCGTAAGACCATGGGGCGAGCACGTAAAGGGCCCAGATCCCGTACACGACGCTGGGTATGGCGGCCAGCAGCTCGATGCCGGTCCCGAGCACGCTGCGGAGCCCCTGCTGACCTTGCTCGGCGAGGACTACTGCGACCGCAACGCCGATGGGAACCGCGATCACGAGCGCCATGAAGCTCGTGGCGACGGTGCCGAAGATGGCGGGCACAGCGCCAAACGATTCCGTGACGGGGTTCCAGTCGACGCCGGTCAGGAAGGCCAGGCCGTAATGCTTCACCGCGGGCCCTGCTTGCTGGAAAAGGATGGCGACGATCACCACCAGGAGGACCGGCGCAGTCGAAGCCACCACCGCCGTCAACGTTCGGAACCGGTCGGGCGGCCGGCGCGGTGCCGGAATCAAGGCCTTTCTGCTGCCGACCGCGCTCGCCACTAAAGTCAGGCGTCTAGAGGGTTGCCCGGCTCGCCTTTGCGGTCCAGGCGGTATCCGATTCCCCGGACGGTCACGATCTCGAAAGGCGCCACGCCGGCAAATTTTTCGCGCAGCCAGCGGATGTGGACGTCAACCGTCTTGCGGTCGCCTGAGAACTCGTGGCCCCAAACGTTTTCCAGGAGCACGTCACGGCTGTGGACGCGCCGGGGGAACGCAAGGAGGTAGGACAGGAGGTCGAACTCCCGCGCGGTCAGCTTGACGTCGTGCCCGTCCATGACGACCCGCCGCGCGGCGCGGTCCATGACGAAGTGGCCGATCGAATCGCGCTCCGGTATGGATCTCGGCTCGTTGGCATCGGGTGCTGCCCGGCGCAGCACGGCGTTGACACGGGCGAGCACCTCGCGGACCGAGAACGGCTTGGTGATGTAGTCGTCGGCGCCGAGCTCGAGGCCGACGATCTTGTCGACCTCGGCGTCTTTGGCCGTGATCATGATGATCGGCACCCGGCTGCTCTTGCGAAGCGCGCGGCAGAAGTCAAAGCCGCTCATGCCCGGAAGCATGAGGTCGAGCAAAATGAGGTCCGGCCTTGCGGTGCGCGCGGTGCGCAGGCCCGAGGCTCCGTCGCTCGCTTCCTGGACGGAGAAGCCCGCCGACGAGAGGTTGTACTTGAGCATCTCGCGGATGCCTTCGTCGTCTTCGACCACGAGCACACGCGTTGCGCTGCCGTTGCCGGCAGCGCGTGTCATCCGAGCTCCACGACCTGGCCGGTCTCGAGGAACACGATGTCCTCCGCCACGTTGGTCACGCGGTCGGAGATCCGCTCGAGGTTGTGAGCGACGAGGAGCAGCGTGACCGCCCGCAGCGCGCCGTCCGCGTCAGTCTTGCCCTCACCCATCTCTTTGACCAGGTCTTCGAACACCCGGTGCCACAGACGGTCGACCTCGTTGTCGCGGCCCGCCACCTCGCGCGCTCGGGGCACGTTCTGGTCGATGATCGCTTCGAGGATGTCGTGCACCTGCCCGATGGCGAGGTCGCCCATCAGGCCGAACTCCGCGCGGAGCGGCTTGTCAGGCAACGCGACCAGGGTGCTCGTCATGCGAGCAATGCGGACCGCGTAGTCGCCCATACGTTCGAGCTCGCTGGCGATGTACTGCAGCCCCATCAGGTAGCGAAGATCGCGCGCGACCGGCTGTTGCGTCGAGATGACCATGAAGACCTGCTCTCGGATCTGCCGGAACAGCTCGTTGAGGTACTGGTCGTCGCTGCGCACCTTCTCGGCGGCCGCGCCGTCTCGGCGGCGGAGAGCGTCTAGCGCGGCCTCGATCTGCGACTCGACCAGGGTCCCCATCCGGACCAGCGACTCGCGAAGGCTGGCGAGCTCTCGCTCAAACGTCAGTCGCGGCATTAACCGAAGCGGCCGGTGATGTAGGCCTCTGTCCGCGAGTCCTGCGGCTGGTTGAAGAGCTGCGCCGTCGGTGCGAACTCGATCAGCTCTCCGTAGCGACCCTCCGGGTTCATGAGCATGAATGCGGTGAAGTCCGACACTCGCGCTGCCTGCTGCATGTTGTGGGTCACGATGACTATCGAGTAGTCCCGCATGAGCTCGGCCATCAGGTCTTCGATCTTCAAGGTGGCCACCGGGTCGAGCGCGGAGCACGGCTCGTCCATGAGGATCACCTCAGGGCTCACCGCCAGGCACCGCGCGATAGCAAGGCGCTGCTGCTGGCCGCCGGAAAGGGATGTCGCAGGATCTTCGAGACGGTCGCTTACCTCGTCCCACAGCGCCGCCTTCTCCAGGCTCTCCCGCACCACGGCATCGATCCGGCTCCTGGTCCAGCCGAGGAGGCGCGGCGCAAAGGCGACGTTGTCGCGGATCGACATCGGGAACGGGCTTGGTCGCTGAAACACCATGCCGACCTTCTGGCGGAGCTCGAGCAGCCTACGCGTGCTGACCACGTCCTCGCCGTCGAGCAAGACCTTGCCCGTCGCGCGGGCCGAAGGAACGAGGTCGTACATGCGGTTGAAGACGCGCAGCAGGGTGCTCTTGCCGCAGCCCGAGGGACCGATGATCGCGGTGATGCGCTTTTCGGGGATGTCGAAAGTCACGTCTTTGAGGGCCTGGTTCTTGCCGTAATAGAAGGAGAGGCGGTCGACCTTGACCTTGGCCTGGCCGGCGCCGGGCAAAGCCGTCAGCTCCGGTCTGCCGGCAGGGACCATCAGCTGCATCAAAGGCCGCACTTTTGCCATCCCCCAGGCTCAGGATAGGCCGGGCTGGGTTAAGGCAGGTTTATGCGCCGGTTAAGACTTCGTTCGGGAGGGCGATGTAGAAGACCTGCCCACCCTCCCGCGCTGTCTCGGTCCAGATGCGGCCGCCCAGAACCTGAACCAGGTGCTTGGTAATCGCAAGCCCCAGGCCGAATCCGCCGGCCTCCCGCGGGCGGGCGCGATCGACCTTGTAGAAACGCTCGAAAACGCGGCTCCAGTGCTCCGGCGAGATGCCGGGGCCTCGATCCCTGACGCTGAGCACCACCTCCCCGTCAGCGACTTCGACGTTCACGTCGATCGCAGTGCCGGGTGGAGAGAACTTGGCGGCGTTGTCCAGCAGGTTGCCGAGCGCCTGGGCCAGCTTGGGGCGGTCCGTGATGATTTCCAAGTTCGCCGGGATGGAGGCGTTGACCGTCCGCTCGATGCTGAGGCGGGACACGCTCTCCTGGACGAGCTCGCCGAGGTCGAACTGGGACACGTCGACCGACATCGCGCCAGTCTCGATGTCTCCGAGCTGCCGGAGGTTGTCGATGATCTTGCTCATCAGGTCGGCTTCCTTGACCAGGCGCTCGGCGAATTTCTTCCGGTCCTTGGGCAGTGGATCTCCAAGGAGGCTCTCCGCCGTGAGTCGAAGCGACGTGATCGGCGTCTTCAACTCGTGGACGAGATTGGCGACGAACTCCTGGCGCACGGTGGCGAGGCGCCTGAGCTCGGTGATGTCGGTGAGGAACAGCAACCTCTCGCCCTCGCGCCGGCCCTCGACGAGCTGGGTTTCGACAGTGCGCCGGTGATGCACGAGCTGCGCCTCCGCGTGCGGAAGGCCCATCCTCACCATCTCGAAGAGCCGCGACTCCAAAGTCACCTCGACCAGGCTCGCCGGCAGCCGCGCGGGCTCGATCTCGAAAAAGTCACGCGCTGCCTGGTTCGCGGCGACCACTCGGTTCTCGGCGTCAAGAAGCAACGCCATCGCGGGAGCATGCTCGAGCAGCTCGGCGAACAGGTCTCGCGGCGGCAAGCTCGGCTCGTGCTGACCGCTGTCGCGCCTCCGATCCCAGATCACGGCCGGAGTATATGAGTCGATTCGCGGGGCGCTGTGATTTAAGAAGTGGTTAACCCGCCCTTAAACCTCCATCCATACCGTGATAGCCATCAGTCCATCAGGGTTCAGGAGGGTTTCGATGGTTCGAGGTACGTTCTTCACGCGCTCGCTGCTCGTCGGAGTGGCGGCCGCCATCACCGCCACTGCTTGTGGCAATCCGCCGCCGGCCACGGCCGATGTGGGTTCCGGCTCGCTCACCGGGGCGGGAGCAACTTTCCCGGCGCCGTTCTACCAGGCGGCCTTTTACGCCTACTCGGCCAAGTATCCCCAGGTCACGGTCAACTACCAGCCTGTCGGGTCCGGCGGCGGCATCCAGCAGTTCATCAAGAAGACGGTCGACTTCGGCGCCAGCGACGTGCCGATGGCGGGGGCGGACATCACCTCAGCCGGAGGGCCGGACGTGCTGACTCAGATTCCGACCACGCTGGGAGTCATCTCCGTCACCTTCAACATCTCAGGTGTCGACAAGCTCCAGCTTGACGGACCAGCCGTCGCGAACATCTTTCTGGGCAAGATCACGAAGTGGAACGACTCGGCTCTGACCTCACTCAACGCGGGCGTGACACTGCCGAACAAGGCGATCACCGTCGTCCACCGTTCGGACGGAAGCGGTACGACCTATCACTTCAGTGATTACCTGGCCAAGGTCTCGCCGGATTGGAACACGACAGTGGGCGTCGGCAAGTCGCTCAAGTGGCCGACGGGTATCGGCGGCAGCGGCAACACTGCAGTTGCCCAGGCGGTGACGCAGACCGACGGTTCCATCGGATACGTGGAGCTCGCATATGTGGTCTCGGCCGGCATGAAGCAGGCATTCATAAAGAACGCCAACGGCAAGTTCGTCCAGGCGAGCCAGGCGGGTGCCACCGCAGCGGCCGCTTCAAACGCCAACGTCAGCCCGACGAACTTTTCCATCACGAACGCGCCCGGCGACGCCGCATACCCGATCGCCGGCTTCAGCTGGGTGATGCTGTACACCGCATACCCCGACGCGCCGAAGGGCAAGGCCGTCGTCAATCTCTTCAAGTGGCTGGTGACCGATGGGCAGAAGAACGGCACTGATCTGCAGTACGCGCCTCTGCCAACGGCAGTCGCGAACCTCGCGCTCACGAACCTCAAGCTGGTCAAGGCCGCGGGCGCCGCGGTCATCAGCTAAACCTCAGCACCCTCCCCTTCAAAGAAGCGGCGCGGGTTTTGGCCCGCGCCGTTTCGCTTTTCTCGGGGGTTCCCGGCTTAGAGCGGCTTGCGTTTTGGAACGCCTGGACGGCGCGGGTAGGCCGGCGGCGTCGATCGCACTTTGTCGACGATGACCACCGTGCCCGTGCCTCGTGCCGCCGACGGCGCTGCCACGACTGACCTGAGCGCTCCGCCCATGGCCTCGATCGCGTGGCCCGCGGCTGACAATTCTTCGCTCTCCGTTTTCTGTGCGAGCAGGCGGCCGCCGACTTTGACCAGCGGGAGGCACAGCTCGGCGAGCACGCGCATCGGGGCGACGGCACGCGCCACGGCGATATCGAACGCCTCGCGGTAGAGAGGCTCGTGCCCCACCTCTTCTGCCCTTCGGGCCAGGACCTGGACGTCGCGCAGCCCCAGAACAGCGCAGGTGCGGACGAGGAATGCGGCTTTGTCCTGGTCGGCCTCGACCAGCGTGAGGCTCAGGTCCGGACGCGCGATCTTCAGCGGCAGCCCTGGAAGTCCACCGCCCGATCCGACGTCGACCACCTTTTGCCCCTCGCCGAGGTGCTCGAGCAGGACCAGGGAGTCGTCGATGAGCTCCGCCGCCGGCCTCGAGGTGAGGCCGTGCCATTCCGAGATCAATCGCGCGAGCTCGACGAGCTTAGAATCTTCCATTGAGATGCCCATCTACGAGTATCGGTGCGAGAGCTGCTCTGAGAAGTTCGAGCTTCTGACCAGGTTCGCCGAGCGGGACAGCGCCCAGGCCTGCCCAGCCTGCGAATCGACGAAGACCAGGGTGCTCGTCTCGAGCTTTGCCGTCGCCGGCGGTGAGCCACTGGAGTCGATGGACTTCGGGGCCTCTGAGAGCACTGGCGGCGGATGCTGCGGAGGCTCTTGCGGCTCCTGCGGCTCGAGCCCGAACTGACCTTCTAGATTGCTGTTCCCGGTCACGTACCGGGTAAACGCCGCCGGCCACATGGAAGTGGGCGGCTGCGACCTCGTCGAGCTTGCCCGCGACCATGGCACCCCGCTCTACATATATGACGAGGCGACAGTGCGCCAGCGAGCCTCTGAATACGTGGCCGCGATGGGTGCGGCCGGCCAGGTGCTCTACTCCGCCAAGGCTTTTGCCTCGCCGCAGTTCCTGCGCGTGGTGGCCGAGGAGGGGCTGGGCCTCGATGTCGTTTCGGCAGGGGAGCTGTTCCTCGCGTTGAAATCGGGCTTCCCGCAAGACGGCATTCATTTTCTCGGCAACAACAAGAGCCGGCAGGACCTGGAGGCCGCGTACCAGGCAGGGACGACGGTGGTCATCGACGGCGAGTATGAGTTCGAGCTGCTGCGCGAGGTCGTTCCGGAAGGAAAGCGGATGCCGGTGATGCTGCGCCTGTCGCCGGGCGTCAAGCCGGACACACACGATCACATCTCGACAGGACAGCTGGATTCGAAGTTTGGCTTCTCGATCGAGTCGGGTGCTGCACGCCGTGCTATCGAAACTGCATTGCGGCATCCGCGTCTGGAGCTTGTGGGACTCCATTCCCACATCGGGTCGCAGATCTTCGCGCTCAACGCGTACCAGGATGCGATGAAGATCATGCTCGACCTTCTCGTCCAGCTTCGCGACGAGCTGAAGTTCGAGCCGCAGAAATTGGGCGCGGGCGGAGGGCTGGGTATCGCCTACACGCGAAACGACGATCCACCTACGCCGCGCGATTTCGTCGAAACGGTGCATCGCGCCCTCGTCCTCGGCTGCGCCGAGCGGGGGCTAAAGGTGCCATTGCTGGTGGTCGAGCCCGGGCGGTCGATCGCCGGCCCCGCCGGCATGGCGCTGTACACCGTGGGATCGATCAAAGACATCCCGGGCGTCCGGCGCTACGTCGCGGTCGACGGCGGCATGGGCGACAACATCCGGCCGAAGCTCTACGGCGCGCGGTACGAGGCCTACCTCGCTTCCGATCCGGATCGAGCTCCCGACGGCAAGGTCACCATCGCCGGCAAATACTGCGAGTCGACCGACATCCTCATCACCGACATCGAGATGCCGCCGCTGAAGCCTGGAGACATCATCGGACTGCCCGCGGCGGGCGCCTACTGCCTCGCGATGGCGAGCAACTACAACGGCATGCCGCGGCCCGAAGTGTTGATGCTCAAAGGCGGTGAGGCGCGGGTGATGCGGCGGCGCGAGACCTTTGAGGATCTCGTCGCCGCCGAAGTTTTCTAACCCCTCGCTTCTTCGACTTACGCGCGCCCTGCCTGAGGCGTCGTCCGCGCCTGCATTGCCCGCATTGCTTTCACGAAGAAGTAGGCGACACAGGCCGCGGCTGCGATCAATGTCACGTGGAACCCGT
Source organism: Candidatus Eiseniibacteriota bacterium (assembly GCA_035300725.1). GTDB lineage: Bacteria > Chloroflexota > Dormibacteria > Dormibacterales > Dormibacteraceae > Palsa-870. The sequence goes on from DATGVE010000151.1 coordinate 38,541, forward strand.
ACTCGATCCAGATCAGCCTCGAGAAGTTGAAGCCGACGACGCGGTGCAGATTGTCATGCGGCCACCAATTGATGAGCAGCCAGCCGATGCTGAGGTAGGTCAGCAAGGCGAGGCCGCGGCCCTGGCCGAAGCTGCTCATCATGCGCCCACCGAAAATGAGGAAGGCCACGCCCAGCCCGAAGGCGAAGCTCTCGACGACCGCGACGACGATGTAAAAGGGCAGCAGGCCGGCCGACGGCTGCACTGCCCCTGGGGCGTCGGGCCATATCACTCGGGTCAACGCGAACGAGATCACGCTCAGGCCCGCTGTGGTCGCGGCCACCAGCCACTTGGTTTGCATGGCGATTCTCCTAGTAATCAAAATTGCTGACACCGAAATCCGAGCAGAGTGCGAACTGCAGAGCCGCTAGGCGAGCAGCTCGCAGCCGTAGGTGGCGACGATTGCCTTGATGCGCTCGATGTCGGGCGTCGGGCCGCCGTGGGAAGGGACTGTCCGAGTGCCCGCCGGCACCCCGGTCGCCCGGATGAGGTCCTCAAAACCACCAGGGGTGAGGATGAAAAGCATCCGGCATCCCTGGTCTCCCACTTTGAATCGGTGCGGCAGCCCTCGCGGACCAAACGCGTAGTCGCCGACTCCAGCCTCAAACTTGGTGCCGCCCACCTCGAGAATGACGTTTCCGTCGAGGACCCAGAAGCCCTCGTCCTCGCGGTGGTGCACATGCAGCGCCGACTCGTAACCGGGCCCGCATGTGACCTCCACGATCGTGCACAGGCCACCGGTATCAGCAGCAGTGGCCTTGATCTCTGCGAGCGTTCCGAACCACCATCGGGCCTCGCCCGTTCCGTTTCCGACCGACAACGCTTCCTTTGCTTGCAGCATTCGTGGGTCTCCTTTTGGGTGAGATCAGTCGGCGGTGCGTCCGCCGCGGGTCACCACTCTGTGCTGCAACCGTCACTCCTGAATCGGGACATCCCCCAATTCCGACCCCAATCGTCAGCAGGCGCTTCGGACGGGATTCGCTGCGTGATCAGATCTTGACTGCTGTTCGGTGCGCCCAGGCGGCGATCTCAGTCCGCGTTCGGAGGTCCAGCCGCCCAAGGATGCTGGTGACGTGATGCTCGATCGTCTTGGGCGTGACGAAGAGCCGCTTGGCGATCTCGGCGTTCGACAATCCCTCAGCGATCAGGGGCACCACCTCACGCTCACGGCGGCTGAGCGCACCGGGCGCATTCCGGTTGGTGGTGTCGGCCCTGGCCCGCACGCTCACGCCGACCGACCGGAGCAGGACCGCGGCGCGGTCCGCATCCCGACGGGCGCCAAGTCGTTCGAAGATCGCCAGCGCTGCCCGTGCCTGAGTTGTCGCAGCTGCGACGTCTCGTTCTCGCTCCGCTTCGGCCAACGCCAGATGCACCTCTGCCCGCAATCGAGGCCGTTCATCGTTGCCAAGGTCACGGAGCGCCGCCTGAAGTGTGGCCGAGGCGTCCTCTCCCCGCGCGGTCTGAACCCGACCGCGGCTGAGTCGCGCCATGGCTCGGATCCCCGGCGAGGCAAGCGAATCGGCGATCGCCTCCAGGCGCCGGGCCACGTCGTCTGCGACGCTGACATATTCGGCTCCGCGGCGGCATTCCACATCGACGAGGTGGGCCAACAGCGCTGCCGAGGCCACGACGTTGGTTGCCTGTTCGCGCAGAGCCCAGCGAAGGGTCGAGGCTGCCACGTCGAGCTCGTCGCGAGCGTCATGAAGGCGAGCCTGGGCGGGCGCGGTCTCCAGCCGATCCTCCCAGCCGCGCAAGAGCACGGCGGCTTCAGACGTGCGGTTCTGATGGATGCGGAGCTCAGCGAGGCCTGCCATGGCCGCGGCACGGTGCCCGGCGCCGACACTGACCTCGACTGCCCTGCGCAGCTCCGCCTCGGCCTCCTCCCAGCGGCCGGCTTCACTCAGCATGCCGCCGTATGTCTGGTGACAGTGGCTGGTCAGGATGGGCGGTTGGAAACCATTGAAGCGCTCGCTGGCAACGCGCCTCAAGTTCTCGATGAGACGAGTAAGACGGTCGATATCGCCGAGCAGCGAGCATGCGCTCACGACCGCGCAGCAGGTGAACCCACAGGTGACGAGATCGCGCACCTCGCCGGAGATCACGGCAGTGAGCGCCTCATCAAGACGTTTGAGTCCGTCGGCTGTCCGGCCCAATGAAATCAGCGCCAGCCCGCTGTCAGCCAGCGCTCGGACTTCGAGGTTCGTGTCACGGAAGGTCCGGGCGACCTCGAGCGCCCGGCTGGAACTCGCTTCGAGCTCGATGACATCGGGCACCTCGCAGCCCATCATGGCGATGCGGTAGTAGCCCTCCTCGACGCACGGCCCGATCTCGTCGATCAGCCGTTTGGCGCGGCCAAGCCAGCCGCGGGCGCCAGCTCCGTTTCCGCCGGCCACTTCGACCTGGGCCAACGCGATGGAGGCGCGAGCGGCAGCTGCAAAGTCGCCGACCTCTCGATGGAGGCGGTACGAGATCTCGAGGTGCCTGAAAGCTCGGGGATAGTCGTCGAGCACTCCGAGTGCGATACCGCCCAGCATCTCGTGCGCCCGAGCGAGATCTGGCTTCGCGGAGACGACCTCATCGAGCATGTTGGCGGCACCGCGGTAGTCGCCCATCGCGAGCGCGGCCATGGCCGGCCCTAGAATCGCGTCGGGAGGATCGGCCGGCGGCGCTTCTGGATGAGAGCCCGGCCCCGTGCCGGCCGGTACGCGCAGTGGAACTGTCATGTGGGGCCACATCATCCCACTCAATCCGACATCGAACGGGATCTTCGCGTCGCCTTGTCCAAATTTGGGCGGCCGCTGTCGCAGCCTCGCTGCTCGAGTCAGTGCTCGGGCTTGGAGCCCTGGCGGTCTAGGAACGTAGCGGCCGAAGGCACCGTGTGAGCCTCGAAGACTCAACGAGGGCGATGATGCTCGACCCGGGGAGTGCGAGCCCTCAACCTTGCGGTTAACAGCCGTAAGGTCGCTAGCTGGAGGTCACCTGGAAGCTCGCGGACGCGCATCCGTTGACGTCACACGCACGGATCTGCGCCGGGCCTACTACAGCAGTGGAGGGGACGCCGAACTGCTGCAGGAAGGTGCCATCGGACCCGACTGAGGGGGTTGCTACGGTCTTGTTTGTCGTCGTCCCCTGGATGAAGGTCAGCGTCGCGACCTTGCCCGGCGTGAAGCTGAACCCCTTGACGGTCATCGATCCGGTCTTGACCACTATGTGGTTGGAGGACAGGGCGAGGCTGCGCGGAGCCTGGGTCGGGGTCGCCGTGGGTCGCACCGTTGGCGAGGCCGTTGGCGAAGGCGATGCACTAGGCGTCGGGCTTGTAAGCAGACCAATCACATGGAGGGTCGCCGAGCCGTAACACTGCGAGGCCCAGCAGACACGGACAACGTGGTCGCCAGATCCGGTGTTGCGCGGGATGAGAATCGGTTCGCTCAGATCGCCGTTGGCATCAGCCTGGAACGGAAAGGTGTGGAGCTCGCTGAGCAGCTGGATCTCACCCACCTGATTGGGCGGCACGTGGCTCGCCGTCACGACCACCGTGTCCCCTGCCTTGACCGTCGACTCCGACAGCGTGACAGTCGGTTTCTGGTGCGTGACCAGATACCCGACGCCTCCCAACAGAAGAAGCAAGATGATGACCGCGCCCGCGATGGCGGCGATCAGGCCCTTGCGGGATTTTCGGTTGGTCACCGGCGGGGAGGACATCGGGTGGATGGGGTCCATGAGCTCCGGCTTCCCAGCTTTCGCCGCGACCACGCCGGCGAGCGGCACGGTGGAGGCGAAGGCCGGATCCACGACCACCGTGTTCGCGGCAACCGGCTTGGCAGGTTTCTTTCCGTCGACTGCCGCTCCAAGAGCGTCGACAAACGCGGTGCAGCTCTCCCATCGCATCGCGGGGTCCTTGGCCAGGCCGCGCAGGATGACTTCGTCGACGTGTGGCCCGAGCGCGCTGTTGCGAGAGCTGGGCGGCGGCGGTTCCCGATGCACCTGCGCGTAAAGAATCTCCATCAGGCCTTCGCCGTCGAACGGAATCACTCCGGTCAACATTTCGTAGGCCATCGTCGCCAGCGAGTAGCGGTCGGCCGCCGGACCGACGTGGCTGCCAGTGACCTGCTCCGGAGCCATGTAGGCAGGAGTCCCCGTGGTCACTCCGGTCATCGACTTGAGCGAGGAGCCCTGCATCAGCTTGGCCAGGCCAAAGTCGGCGATCACCGGCGTGTCGTCCGACTCCAGGAGGACGTTGGCGGGCTTGACATCTCTGTGGACGATCCCTCGACTGTGGGCGTAGTCGAGTCCCGCGGCGATGCCGCGAAGGTATTTCAGCGTCGCGGGCGCGTCCAACTGGCCTTTGCCGAGCCGTCCGCTGAGGCTTCCACCTGGGACGTACTCGACGATCATGTAGGGCGTTCCCTGGTACTCGCCGAAGTCGTAGACGTTGAGGATGTTGGGGTGCCGCATCTGCGCGATGGCCTGCGCCTCGTGCCGGAAGCGCGCAGTGCTGTCAGGGTCCGGCGCGATCGCCTGCAGGATCTTCACCGCACCGGTGCGCTCGAGCTGCGAGTGGTAGGCGCGGTACACGAAACCCATGGCCCCCTGGCCTATGAAGTCCTGGACCTCGTACTGGCCCAGCTTGGTGCCCGGTGCGATCGACACGGTTGCTGATTATGAGGTTCGGTTGCTGGAGCCCAGCCTGAGTTAATGGAACGTTGACGCCCTAGGCGGTGACGCTTACCGAGTTCGACGTCAAGGAGTTGAAGGTGATGTAGGCCGGGCCCGCCAATACTGTCGGGAGGATCCCCGCCGGCGTCTTGAATGTGGTGTTCGTGCCCGGATTGACCGTGGCGCTTGCCGGGTGGCAGGTTCCGTTCTGGCATACACGCACGGTTATGGTCCCGGCGGAAAAGTTGTTAAAGGTCGCGGTCGTGTAGCCCGCAGCAGACACTGAGAGCAGGTTGATCGACTGGACCGGTGCCGGCGGGGGGCTCGGCGCCGGCGCGGTGCTCGGCGCCGGATTGGGCGCGGGTGTCGAGCTTGTGACCGGTCCAGGAGATGCCCCTCCGGTCGGAGGAGTGGCCCCCGGCTCGAGGACATGGAGCGTGGTGGACGCGTGGCATGACGAGGCCCAGCAGATCCTGACGGTGTGGTCGCCTGCGCCGATGTCTCGGGGAATCGTGATCTCCGTACTCACGTTGCCCTTCGCGTCGGCGCGGAACGGAAAGTTGTGGATGGCGCTGAGCATCTGGATCGTGCCGTACTGATCGGCGGGCACGTGTCCGGCCGTCACCACCACCGATTCACCGGCCGTGGCAGTCGACGCCGAGAGTGAGAGGGTCACCGTCGCGCGCATGGCGGAATACCAGATGACTCCCCCGATGAGCAGCAGGACGAGGGCCGCCGCCGCGACGGCAGAGATGAGGCGCCGGCGTGACTGCCGTGTCGCCACCGGCTCGGCGGGTGCCGGCCAGGGAATGGCGACCGTCGCGCTTGGGCCTGCTCGATCGGCAAGCTCGGGTTCGGCCATGGCGACTGCCGCCACCCGCCCGCCGAGGTCCAAGGTCGGGGCGGTGCCCTGCGTGAGCACCACCGTCCTTGCCTCGACAGGTTCGGTCTTATCGGCAAGCGCTGCCGCCAGCGCGTCAACGAATTCCGTGCAGCTCTCCCATCGCCCAGCGGGATCTCTGGACATGCCGCGCAGGATGACCGCGTCGACCCGCGGGCTCAGCGACCTGTTGTGTGCGCTTGGCGGAAGCGGGTCGCGGTGGACGTGGGAATAGAGAAGCTCCATCAAGCCCTCGCCCTCGAACGGGATCACGCCGGCGAGCATCTCGTAGGCGATCGTCGCCAATGAGTAGCGATCGGCTGAGGGGCCGACCTTGCTGCCGGTGACCTGCTCAGGGGCCATGTAGGCCGGCGTTCCGGTGTTCACACCACTCATCGATCTGACCGACGAGCCTTGCATCAGCTTCGCGAGGCCGAAGTCGGCGAGCACCGGCGTGTTGTCCTTCTCGAGCAGGACGTTGGCCGGCTTGACGTCCCTGTGGACGACGCCGATCCCGTGCGCGTAGTCGAGCCCGGCGGCGATGCCGCGGAGATACTTCAGCGCCTGGGCCGGATCGAGCCAACCGTCGCTCAGCCGGTCGGCGAGGCTTCCTCCGGGGACGTACTCGACGATCATGTAGGGCGTCCCCAGGTACTCACCGAAGTCGTACACGTTCACGACGTTCGGGTGGCGCAGCTGCGCGATGGCCTGGGCCTCGTGCCGGAACCGCGCAGTAGTGTCAGGGTCGGGTGTGATCGCCTGCAGGACCTTGACCGCGCCGGTGCGCTCGAGCTGGGAGTGGTAGGCGCGGTAAACGAGACCCATGGCCCCCTGGCCTATGAAGTCCTGGACCTCGTACTGCCCCAGCTTCGTCCCCGGTTCGATCGGCACGGGCCCTGATTATGGGTTCGGGAGCGGGGCCTACCTCGTATTAACCGAACGTTGATGCTGGTCTCACGTGTCGCGCTTGCGGGTGCGGTTTGCGCGCCGGATCGCGACGATGCCGGCGAGGATGGACAGGGCGATCTCGCCGGGCGTCTGGGCGCCGATGTCGAGGCCGACCGGGCTCTGGATTCTGGAGATCACCTCTTCGGCGACACCCTTCGCGCGGAGCGCGTCGAGGTGGTGGCCGGTGTGTCGTCTGCTGCCGACGAGGCCGATGAATCGAGGCTCTCTTGGCAGCACGGTCTCGAGCGCGAGTACCAGGTCCTCGGCGTCGTGGTCCGTGTGCACGACGAAGACCACCGGGCCGAGGGCGCTGTGTAGGTCGGCGAGCGAGGTGATCGCGGGCGGCCAGCTCGCATCCTTCAAGCGCTCCGGGCGGGTTTCCACCAGGACGGTTTTGAACCCGAGGTCAGGAGCCCAGCGGAGAAGGGCGGCGGCGACGGGCGTCGCGGCGAAGACGACAAGAGTCGGGGCGGCGGGGTACGGTTCCAGGTAGACCTCGATCGAGCCGAGGTCATGGCTGTAGGTCCGGAGCTCAGGGGCGCCCGCGTCGGCGGCCCGGCCGGCGTCGGCTAGCGCGGCCGAATCGAACTCGCTGCAGCCGAGCGTGCCGGCCAGCGTGGCGGTGCGCGACAGGAGGATCTTCGCGCCCGGATGCGAAGGAGGCTCTCCGTCCACCTTGATCACGGTCGCGAGCACGATTTCTTCGCCGCGCGCCGCGCGACCGGCGAGCTCCTCTTCGACACTAGGCACGGGCAGGAGCACGCGTGAGCACGGAGCGGATGATCGTCGCGGCCCGAGAGATGTCCGCGTCGGTCGTGGCGTAGCCGGTCGTCAGCCGCAGACTGCCCAGCGCCTGTTCGAGGCTGAGACCCATCGCGAGCAACACGTGAGACGGATCGAGTGAGCCGGACGCGCATGCGGATCCGCTGGACGCCGCAATTCCGGCTAGGTCGAGCGCGAGCAGCATGTCCTCTCCGCGGCGATCCGCGAACGCGCAGGTGGCGAAGTTGGGCAGGCGAGACTCCGCGCCCGTGAGCACGCCGCCGAGGTCGACAAGCAGTTCGCGCAGCGACGCCGCATGCCGCGCGGCGGCGCCGGTTCGGGACGCGCGTTCATGGACGCAAACAGATAACGCAGTCGCGACGGCGGTCGCAGCCGCGACGTCCTCGCGGCCACCGCGGCGTCCCCATTCCTGGGGACCTCCATAAAGCAGGGGATCGATCCGCACCCCATCCCTGACAAAAAGGATGCCGCCCCGGCCACCACCGAGCTTCGCGCCGCTGAGCGAGACCAGGTCCGCTCCACCAGGGATAGGTATCCATCGCGGGCCTGCGCACGCATCGACATGGACGAGGGCGCCGACCTCGTGCGCCCGCGCGATGATCGCGGTCACGGGCTGGATCGTGCCGACCTCGTTGTTGGCGAGCCCGATCGAGACCAGCGCGGCGGAATCCGGAATTTCGTCCGGGCTCGCCTGCGCGTTGCGGCCGACCTCCGCCACATGCACGGTGTGGCCTTCCGACTGAAGTCGCCGCACCGCGCCAAGAACTGATTGATGCTCGGCGGCCCAGGTCACGATCGCCCCGCGCTTCGACAGCCGGCGCGCGGCACCGAAGATCGCCAGGTTCACAGCTTCAGTGCCGGAGGCGGTGAACGCAATCTCGGTGCGGTCGGCGCCCAGCGCCTGCGCCGCCAGGTCACGAGCGGAGTCGAACGCGGCGCGTGCGGCGCGCCCTTCGGCGTGCGGGCTCGATGGATTGCCGTCGGGGAGGTCGCGAAGAGCTTCGCGGACTTCGGGGAGCAACGGCGCCGAACCGGCGTCGTCGAGGTAGATGCGGCTAGCCGCGGCTTCGGTCCGGCTGCTGGATCAGCTCCAGGAGAGTGCCCTGGAAGCTCTTGAGATAAAGGTGGAGGTCGAGGATCTCATCGACGGTGATCGGTTCTGCCGCCACGACCGGCTCGACCTCGCGCTCGGGGATCACCTTCTCGATCTCCTCGGCGGCACCGCCGGCGATCGCGAGCACGACGACGAACGTCACCTGGCACTGGGCGCACGTGACCTGCAGGTTGAAGCGCTCCTCCTCATGGCTGAGGACCTGGACTTCGCACCCTTTGAGGCTGCGTCCGCAGACTGGGCAGTTATAGAACCTGGCTCGGTCGCGGATGAACTCGATGATGCTCATCGCGAGGCCCATATTACGCTGCCGCCGCTAGCGCTTTCCTTCTATACAGGTGCAGCCGGAGGCTCCGACCACTGCCGAGTGAATCGTGCCCGCGGCGAGCACCATGCGGTCGCCTGATTTGAGCTCCAGCTTGCGGCCTTCGCTTTCGAGCACGAACGTGATCGATCCTTCCACGCAGTACAGGACCTTCTCGTAGTTGTGGCTGTGAGGCGCATAACGATCACCGGGCCCGTTCGACCACGAGTAGCAGCCGGTCGCCTCGCTCCGCAACCGCGTCATCAGATCGTCCACCGCCACGATTCTAAGATTGCACCAGTGAAGCCCCGGTTCCTGGCCGACTGCAACGTCGGGCGGCTCGCGCGCTGGCTGCGCGCGCTCGGTTACGACGCGTCCTATCACCCGAGGATCGGCGACGCAGAGCTCGTGCGCGAGGCAGCGGCCGAGAGCAGGGTGCTGCTCACCCGCGATCGCGATCTGACCAAGCGGCGCGTCATCCAGAGCGGGACGGTGCAGGCAATCCTCATTCGTGACGACGATGTGACCAAGCAGCTTCGGCAGGTCTTCTCGGAACTCGGCCTCGAGCTCAAGGAGGCCCTGACGAGGTGCATCGTGTGCAACTCCGAGCTCGAGTCGCGCGTGCCCGCGACGGTTGCCGAGCGGGTACCTCCCTATGTTCGGCGCACGCAGTCGCGCTACTCCGAGTGTCCCGACTGCGGGCGGATCTACTGGGCCGGGACCCACTGGCAGCGGATGCGAGAGGTGCTCGCGGGACTGTGAGGGACATCCTGCGCCGCCTGGTCGCCGGCGATCTAACCGAGGAAGAGGCGGTCGCCGAGCTGCGCCGGTTTCAGCTCGACGAGCTCGGCGGGCGCGCGAAGCTCGACCTGGGCAGGTTCATGCGCCGCGGCATCCCCGAGGTCGTCCTGGCGACCGGCAAAGCGCCGGCCGACGCCGCGCGCCTGGCCATCGCCATGGCCGAGCGCCAGGGACAGGGCCTGATCAGCCGGATGAGCGATGCCCACAAAGCGGCGCTGCAGGACGCCGCCGGCGCAGCCGGCATGCAGGTGGTCGGCTACGCGTCGTCAGCACGCGTGGTCCGTCCGGGCTTCGCGCCTGAGGCCATCGAGTGCAAAGTGGGAATCCTTACTGCAGGGACGTCCGACCTGCCAGCGGCCGAGGAAGCGAAGATGGTCGTCGAGGCGTGCGGTGTTCAGGTAAGGCTCCACGCAGACCTCGGAGTCGCGGGGCTGCATCGCTTCGTCGGTCCTCTTGCTTCCACTCTCGAATGGGGCGCCGAGGTGATCATCGTGGCCGCCGGCATGGATGGCGTGCTGCCCGGACTCGTGGCAGGCCTCATCGACGTGCCGGTGATCGGCCTGCCGGTGTCGACCGGCTACGGACGTGGAGGCGCGGGCGAGGCGGCGCTCACGACGATGCTCCAATCGTGCTCGACGGGCCTGGTGGTCGTGAACATCGACAACGGCGTGGGAGCCGGCGCCGCCGCGGTGCTGATCGCTCAGCGCCGCCTTCGCGGCCGCACAGTGGCCACGATCGCAAAGACGAGCGCGGCCAGCAAGAGCGCGCCGACGACGATTGGAAAGACCGCTCGCCACATGTCGACGCCACCCGGAACAGCGAAGGTGAGCGCGAGCACCACCACCACCAAGAAGACCGCGGCGAGCAGCCACGGGAAGCCGCGCCGGGGGCGTCCGTAGAAAAGGAGCCAGAGCGCGCCAGGTTTCTTTTTGGGCGTGTTCACAGCAGACCGGGCAGGTCGCTGAGCGACGCAATCATAGGAATGCCTGAAGGCGGCAGCCCCTCCGCGTGCGCGGTGAAGATGACGGCTCGCATGCCGATTGCGCGCGGTCCCTCGTAGTCCTCGCGCACCCGGTCGCCCACGAAGAGGGCTTGCTGCGGCTGCACGCCGATGGCGTCCAGCGCGGCCCGGTACAGCTCGGGCGCGGGTTTGCGCCGGCCGACCTCGCTCGAAAAGACCACCGCATCAACCATCTCACTGATGCCGTTCGTGCTCACCTGGCGGCGCATCATCTCAGGCGGGAATGGGGCGTTGGAGCAGACGGCCCGCTTGATCCCGTGCGAGCCGAGCCAGGAGAGCACCTGCAGCGCATCGGGGTCGAGCTTGACGGCGCGGTCCCAGCACATCTGCTCGGAGTCGAGGATGTCGTGCAGCAGATCGTCGGGGAGGTTCATGCCGGCCCTGGCCCAGGTCTGCCGGTAGACGCTCATGTAATCCACCTCATCCTCGTTGACGCTCGCGACGAATTGCTCCATCGGAAGCAGGACCTTTTCGAGGATTGCCTCGGCCTCCGGCGCCGCGACTCCAAGGGCCGACGTGATGCGGGGCCGGAAGTGGCGCAGCACGGCGAGCAGCTCCTCGGTGGGGTAGTCGAACGTGACCAGCGTCCGTCCGTAGTCGAAGAGCACGCCTCGAGTTGACCCCACGAACTCAGAGCCTGCGGCGTGAGTTCGCGGGGACCCCTTTTTGAAACCAGGCATCCGCATATCCTGATCCCGTGCCAAAACGGTTGACGCATCTCGATGACAAAGGCGCGGCGCGGATGGTCGACGTCTCGGCGAAGGCCACGACCGCGCGCGAGGCTCTCGCCGAGTGCGTGGTGCGCATGTCACCCGCGACCTTGCGCGCTGTTCGCGAAGGTACCGCGAAGGGGGACGCGATCGCGGTCGCTCGGGTCGCCGGCATCATGGCGGCCAAGCGGACGTCGGAGCTGATCCCGCTCTGCCACCCGCTGCCGCTGACCAGCGTCACGGTGGACTTCGAGTTCGTTCGCGACGGGGTGCGCGTCCTGGCTCGGGCGCGAGTCACCGGGCAGACCGGTGTCGAGATGGAAGCCCTCACGGCGGCCGCGGTCGCGGGGTTGACGCTGATCGACATGACGAAAGCTGTCGAAAAGGGGGTCTACCTCGAGTCCGTTCGGCTGCTGGAGAAATCGGGCGGCAGGTCGGGAACGTGGAAGCGCCCGACGTGAGCAAAGCGCACGTGATCACGGTCAGCGACCGCGCCTCTGCCAGGAAGATGCCCGACGAGAGCGGTCCGGCCCTGGTGCGGATCTTGAAGCAGGGACACTTCGAGGTGACGGGGCCTGATGTCGTGCCCGACAACCAGCAGAGGATCACCGACGCGCTGGTCGCGGCGGTCGCCCGTGGCGCTGACGTCGTCGTGACGACGGGCGGCACAGGCCTGGGTCCTCGTGACGTGACGCCGCAGGCCACCGCCACCGTGATCGACTTCGACGTGCCCGGCATCGCCGAGGCGATGAGGAGCGCGGGCACGGCGAGCACTCCGATGGCGGCGCTCTCGCGCGCGATTGCCGGAGTGAGCGGCCGGACGCTGATCATCAACGTGCCCGGCAGCGTCAAGGGCGCGACGGAGTCGTTGGAGGCGGTGATGCCGATCCTAGGCCACGCGGTCCGGCTGCTGCGCGGCGACACGTCCCACGATTGAATCTCAACTCGGACCTCGGTGAGGGCGCCGGCGAGGACGAGGCGATCCTTGTGCTGATCGACAGCGCGAACGTCGCGTGTGGAGTTCACGCGGGGTCGGTCTCGCTGTGCATCGCGACCGTGTCGCGATGCAATGAATTAAGCGTCGAGGTTGGAGCACATCCGGGCTTCGACGACCGGGCCAGCTTCGGCAGGGTTGAGCTGCCCTTGTCGGTCGAGGAGATCGAGGCTTTGGTCGCGTTCCAGGTCGCGGGGCTTGCGGCCATCGCGCCTGTCGCGTACGTCAAGCCTCATGGAGCTCTGTACCACCGCTGCCAGAAGGATCCCGCGGCGGCCGACGCGATCGCGCGAGTCGCGAAGGCGCACGGTGTCGGGTTGATGGGTCAGCCGGGTTTCGAGCTGATCGCGGCCGCGAACCGGGCCGGGATCCCTGGCTATCGCGAGGGATTCGCCGATCGCCGCATGCTGCCGGACGGTCGCCTGGCGCCTCGCTCCGAACCTGGATCTCTTCTCGATTCCGCGCACGCGGCTGAGCAGGCGGTTCGACTTGCCGAGTCGGGCCACTACGACACGATCTGCATCCACGGGGACAGCCCGGGTGCGGGCGCCGTCGCGGCCGCTGTGCGGCGGGCGCTCGACAAAGCCGGGGTCGTGACCACCCGGCTGGCCACCCGGTGATGGCCTTTTCGATCGTGGAGCTGAAGGAGATCGAAGACCTGCACAAGCTGGCGGACCTGTTTTCCGAGGTGTGGCGACGTCCAGGCGAACATTCCATAAGTTCGGACGTCCTGAAGGCGCTGGCGCACTCCGGGAACTACGTGTGTGGTGCGTACGCGGACACGCGGTTGGTCGGGGGGCTGGTCGGTTGGTTTGGCGGCGTGCCTCCACATGAGCTGCACCTGCATTCGCACATCCTCGGAGTGATCGCAGGCAGCGAGGCGCACGGTCTTGGGTTCGAGCTCAAGCAACATCAGCGCAGGTGGTGCCTCGAGCGTGAGGTCAAGGTCATCGAATGGACGACCGATCCTCTGGTGAGGCGCAACGCGTACTTCAACCTGACCAAGCTGGGCGCGGAGGCGCACAGGTATCTCGTCAACGTCTACGGCGAGATGACCGACGGGATCAACGCAGGTGAGGAATCCGACCGCCTGCTGATCAGCTGGCGGCTCGATTCGCAATCCGCGGAAGCCGCTGCCGCGGGTCGGGGCCCGGAGCCGCGGTTGGACCAGCTGCGAAGGGACGGCGCCGCCGAGGTGCTGGTGGTCGGCAGCGCGGGCGAACCCGTTGCGACGACCAAATCTTCCTTTTCTTCCGCGCGCGTCCTTTTATGTCAGGTGCCGGACGACATCGTTTCGCTCCGGCGCACCGACCCCGTGCTCGCCCGGGCATGGCGCCTCGCGCTGCGCAAGGCGCTGACGGAGGCGATCGATTCGGGCTACGTGGTGATCGGTGCGACGCGGACCGGCTGGTACGTGCTGGAAATCGGCGCCAACTAAACTTTTCTCGTGCTGCAGGTTGGGGACAAGGCGCCGGAGTTCAATCTCCCGACGACCGGAGGTTCCGAGCTCACGCTCGCGGAGGCGCTCAAGAAACACAAGGCGCTCATCTTTCTCTTCTACGTGCTCGACTTCACCGGTGGTTGAAGGATGGAGTTGACCGAGTTTCGGTCCAGGAACGACGCGGCGGTGGCGGATGGCATCGGCATCTACGGCATCAGCGTCGACTCAGTGTTCTCGCATCAGGCGTTCGCGAAGGAGCTGGGCGGGTTGCCTTACGAGCTGATCGCAGACTTCGAGCGCAAGCTGGTCAATGCTTTTGGAGTCGCGCGCGACGACGTCGCGGGCTACTCGGGCATGGCGCGAAGGACCGTTTTCGTGATCGACGGCGATGGCATCATCACGTGGACGTGGATCACGTCGCGCGAGAAGCCGCAGCCCGACTACGACCTCGTGATCGAAGAGGCGCGCAAGGCGGCGGGAAGCACGGCGAAGTCGTGACCAAGAAGCTCATCGAGCGAATCGAGGAGTCGTGGAACGAGCTGTTCTATGGAGTGATGAAGCTCGGGCCTGACGGCCTGATGCTCGCGGCGCCGGATGGGTGGGCGGTCTACGCCGAGCACATCGGCTGGATCAATCAGCTCGTCAAGGAGTCGAGCGCCGCTCGCTGAGCCTTGCGCATTCGAAGCGCGCCTTCGGTGCTGACCTCCGCGAAGGTGAGCTCGTCGCCCGGCAGCAGCTGTGCCGCGACCGGCATGGCGGCGCCGGCCACCGTCGCGACCACCGGATAGCCTCCCGCGGTCTGGTGATCGGCCATGAGGAGGATCGGTTGCCCGCTTCGCGGCACCTGGATCGCTCCGGCGGCCAGGCCGAACGAGAGCAGCTCTTCGCCTGAGGCGTCGAGTCCGGGGCCTTCCAGCCGGTAGCCCATCCGGTCCGCGTCTTTGCTGACCTTGAAAGGCGAGCCGAAAAGCTCTCTGCGGCCGGCAGCGCCCAGACGCCGGATGTGCGGACCCACGATCGCCTGGAGCGTGTGGTTGCTGTATTCAGGCACGAGGTGGCGAGAGAGCCGGCGGCCCGAAATTGCTGGTCTGGACGGCGGCCCGACCGGCGGGCCGGCAATGGCGATGACGTCCCCAGCCATGAGCTGGCGGCCGTGCATTCCACCCCGCGCGGCAAGCATGTAAGTCGAGACAGAGCCGAGCCAGCGATCGCCGGCAATCCCCCCGCCCACCGCGATGTACGTGCGAGCTCCCGAGCGGCGGCCGGCGAAGGTGAGCTCGTCGCCCTCGTGGAGGAACATGCCCTCCCACATGTCCACCGGCTGTCCGTTGACGCGAGGATCGAAATCGGCGCCCGTGATCGCGACCAGGCACGACCCCAGCGCGACCAGCTCCGGCCCGTTCAGCGTGCACTCGAGGGTCGCCGCGCCCTCGTCGTTGCCGGCGAGCACGTTCGCCGCCCGGTGCGCGAACCGATCCATCGCGCCGCTGGGGGGGACGCCGGCCATGATCGCGTTGGGGCGGCCGAGGTCCTGAATTGTCGTGAAGAGGCCGGGCTTCCTGACTCTCAGTCTTTCGCTCATGACGCGAAGAACTTGACGCGGTCGCCGGCGCGGAAGAGGCACGGCGGGTCGGAGTCGGGGAGGAAGAGCTTGACCGGTGTATGTCCGATGAGATGCCAGCCGCCGGGTGAGGGCAGCGGGTAGATGCCGGTCTGGCGGCCGGCGATGGCGACCGACCCGGCGGGCACCTGCGTCCGCGGCACGTGGCGCCGGGGCAGCTCGAGCTCCTCGGGGAGAGGGCCGAGGTAGGCCCAGCCGGGCACGAAGCCGACGAGGAACACGCGATAGATGGGACGGGTGTGAATCTCGACGATCTGCTTGGGTTTCAGGTTCAGCTGCGCGGCGACTGCTTCCATGTCGGGCCCGTCGTAGGAGACGGGGATCCGGTGGAGGCGGCCGGGTTCGGCGATCGGTGGACGCTTGGAGGCGAGCCGCTTGATCGCTGTGGCGAGAGCGTCGTGAGTGATCTGGTCGGGGTCGAAATGGACTGTGACGCTCGCGTAGCCGGCGACGGCCTGGCGCACGTCGCGCCGCTTCTTCAGCGCAGCCGCCAGCGCGATGGCGCGCGTGTTGAGGGCAGTGTCGAGGCGCGTGCCCAGCTCCGCGAGGAGCGCGGAGTCACCTAGCGCGTGGGTTTTTACCTTGGGGTTCGAGGACGGCGGTGGCATGTGCGCTCACAAGAATGGCGTAGAAGACGCCGGGGACGAGGCCGGCACACAGGAGGCCCACGCATGCAACCGCTATCGCCCAGCCCGTGACGATGGCGGCGGCGGCGAGGTTCCAGGTCGCGAAGTCGTTTTTGACCGCGTTGATCGAGCGTGGAAGGTCGATGTAGTCCCGGGGGTTGCCGGTGCGCGCGAAGCGGGCTGTCGCGTGCGGCATGTGGAGGAGGAGCAGCAGGCCCCAGGGGAGGGCGAGAAGGGAGGCTGCGACGACGTGCGCGTACAGCTGCGAGAGCGGGACGTCGGTCATGTGCCACAGGTGGGCGTCGTAGAGCCTGTCGGCGAATGGGTTGATCGCGAGCAAGAAGGGTGCGGTCAGGACGATCACGGCGAGCGAGGTCCAGAAGCCGTCGGAGAGGAGGCGGGTGGAGAGAGCCAACTTTGGAGGGCCGTTGGTTGGATCTGTCTCCGCCGCGCGGGTGGCCGCGATGGCGTAGCCGAGAAGAGGGATGAAGGCGATCGGCAGCAGAAGGACTGCGATGGCGCCGGGGAACCACGTTGATTTCCAGTCGCCGCGAAAGGGCCAGGAGAAGGAGTCGGCGACGAGTTTCACATGGGGATTGTTAACGACGTTGACTTCCAAACATGTGTTCGTAGGATTGACTGCATGGACCACATCGCGCTGCTCGAAGCAGCCGTCGACCGATTCGAGCAACAGCCGGTGCCCAAGGGCGGGCCGGCTCTTGCGTCTTTCCTCGAGCGCGTCCAGCGGGTGGGCGACCGGATCGCGCTCAAGAACTCGGAGGCGGCTGCAGCGTTTGCCGGGACCAACCACTACGAAGACGAGGGCTTCGTCTCGCCCCAGCACTGGATGAGGGTGAACCTGCACATGACCGGCGGGGCGTCGGGCGACCGGATTGCCGTCGGCGATCAGCTGCGGAATATTCCCGAAAGCCACCAGAGCCTGCTCGCGGGCGAGATCGGTTACGCGCACCTGGCGCACATCGCGCGAACGGCGGTCGCGATTGAAGAGTCAGGCACCAATAGACAATTCGACGAGACGCCTTTGCTGGAGAAGGCTCGCGAACTTCCCGTTGGCCGGTTCATCGACTTCTGCCATCACATGCGCCACGCCGGCGATCCGGTCGGTTACGCGGCTGAAGAGGCACAGAAGGTTGAACTCCGGTCGCTCACATTGAGGAAAGGCGAGGGCGGAATGGTCTGGGTCCGTGGCGTCCTCGATCCCGAAGGCGCAGCCGTCTTCCGCACCGCAATCGAGGCTTTGGCCCGGCGCAATGGAAAAGGCGACGACCGCAAGCATGAGCGTCGCTTCGCCGACGCCGCGGTCGAGCTGGCGGCCCACTCGCTCGACAACGCTCTTGTTTCCCAGCACAACGGTGTGCGGCCCCACCTGAATGTCAACACCACCCTCGAGACCTTGCTCAGGCACGCTGGCGCGCCAGCCGCGGACCTCGAGTTCTCGCTCCCGATCTCTGCCGAGGCGGTCGAACGCCTGGCATGCGATTGCAGTGTCACCCGCATCCTTCTCGGCTCCGACTCGGCGGTGATCGACGTCGGCCGCGCGAGGCGAGTCGTTACGCCGTCGCAACGACGGGCGCTGAAGGCCCGCGACAAGGGATGCCGCTGGCCAGGTTGTGACAGGCCGGCGACCTGGAGCGAGGGCCATCACCTCGACCACTGGATCAGAGGCGGACCGTCCGACCTCGCGAACTTCGTGCTGCTGTGCCATCGACATCACTGGATGGCGCATGAAGGAAAGTGGCAGGTGGTCAAGACTGACGAGGGAGAGATCCTGGCGATCCCGCCGCAGCTGGATATCCACCAGCGATATGCGCGAGGCCCGGACGTCGAAGCGGCGTCGTGAGTGCTACTGGGCTTGCGCTTCCAGGTTGCCGGTCCGCTCGTATTCCTCGAGGGCGAAGGCGCAGCCGTCGGGGTCCCGAAAACCCAATACCTTGACGGTCTGCCGCAAGCCGGAGCGCTCGAGGAGGCCTTCGATGATGCCGGCGTGGAAGCGGCATGTCACCGGGGCGCGGCGGCAGACCTCGGCGAACAGGCAGTTGGTGCAGTCGACGATGCCGTCGCGCCCGATCTCGTATTCGGCGCCCATCTCCATCAACGGCTCGAGAGCGGCGAGCGGGCTCTTGGCTCCCGATCGCGAGAGCTCCACGCCAAAGGTGCGGCCGGCACGCCTCACCGCGTGACTGCCGATGTCGCCCAGGCCTTCAAATGCCTTGGCTAGGGCTTCGGCCAGCACGTCGTAGCGCCGCATAGGGTGGCTGATCTGGACCGGGCCGCCGGTGAGCCTGTAGATCTTGGCGGGCTTGCCGATAAGGCCGCGCCGGCGCTCGACGTCCAGGTAGCCGAGGGCAACCAGGCGTTCTAGATGCTCGAAGGCGACGGACCGGTGGACACCCGCCTCACGCGAGACGTCATCGACGCTGCGCGGCTTGCGGTCGGCATAGAACCGAAGGAGGATGTCGCGCCGCGTGAAGTCCTTGAGGGCCCCGAGGGCCCTCTCCATGTCCGAGCTCACGCCCATAGCTTACCCCGGGTTTAACAGGTATGTTGGGTTGGGGCAAGTCAAAGAGAGACTCAAAGAGACACAAGGTTGTCTTCGAAACGTCGTTAGACTACCTTGAGCGCTGCCGCTTAGGAGGTTGGCGATTGCGGTTTAAGACCAAGCTTCGCGCGATCTTGCCGGCGGCGGGGGTGGCCCTGCTGGGGCTGCCACTGCCAATCCCTGTGCCCACCCCGGGCGGTTCACTTGTGCCCGTGCTGCCTTCGGTTTTGGCAACGCCGCTCTCACTGCCGTTACTACCGGCAGTTTCCACGTCCAGCACGGCGCTGCCCTCGGTCGCGGCCACGCCGGCTTCCTCCTCTGCCGGCGCCCCTGCGGCCGGCAGCGCGCCGGGCGCGACGAGTGGAGGTGGCGCGTCAGGAGGTCCAGAGGGTGGAGGTCCGCCGCACTGAAGCTTGCCGATTCCGTTCACGACGATAGTGATCTCCTCGGCGCTCGACGTCGCGCTTGCCGTCGCCCTGGCGAGCCTGCCTTTGCTGCTTGGGATCTGGCTCCTTGCTTTCGGCCGAACCTTTGCCGAGGCGCGCCGCGCCCGGGAGGCTCAGCTGCGCCTGGCGCTTGCCGGTGACCTTGGGCTGAGCCCTCGCGAGCTGACCTCTTTGAATACGAAAGCGCTGTTCAAGCTCCGCGAGCAAGCGGCCTTCGACGACCTCACCGGGGCGCTGCGCCGCGGGGCCGGCATCTCGGCCATCGACCGCGAGGTCGCGCGGGCACGGCGTCACAAGAGCGCGCTATCCCTTGCCTTCGTGGACATAGACGGGCTGAAGGCTGCGAACGACCGCCACGGGCACGCCGGCGGGGACAAGCTCATCCGGGGTCTGGCCCGGGCCCTCAAAGGGGGGCTCCGCGACCAGGACCTGCTCGTTCGCTACGGCGGCGATGAGTTCGTGTGCGTCCTGCCGGACACCCGCGCCGAAGCCGGCCTCGCCAAGCTGAGCGAGATCCGCAAGGCGGCAGCCAAAGCCGGCGTCCGGTTCAGCGTGGGACTGGCCCAGCTCGAGCGGTCGGACGACGTGGTTTCCCTCCTTGCCCGCGCCGACCGGCAGCTCTACATGGTCAAGGCGCGGCGGGGAGACATCGTGCAGCTGCCGCCGGGGCAGCCGGACGGAAGCCGAGGGCGCCGAATCACGGCTTGACAACCGCTCCGATCTGGTGTTTAGTGGGTCTGTACCCAATAAACCGGAGGGAGAGTGGTGCGAGTCAACCGGGAACGAATCGCGGTTTCCTTCCTCGCTGCGGCGCTGGTGCTGGCCGTGGTGCTGGGAGTGCTGACGGTGCAATCTTTCACCGGGGCCAACTTTAGGCTCGTCGCCTCGGGCGACATGTCCGGCCAGCAGGCTGGAACAGATGCGTCGGCTGCCCGCGTCGGTAACGGGATCGGTGCCGGTGCGGCGCCTGCCGGCGGCGGGTCGCTGGCGGGTGGCGGCGGCAAGATCACGATCGGCGGCTTTTTCGACATCACGGGTCCCATCGACTCCTCGGTCGAGCGCGACACCGTGCGCGCCTACATGCAGGCGGTGAACGCGTCGGGTGGGATCAACGGGCGCCCGGTGGAGTACGTGTGGTGCGACTCCAAGTACGACGCGAGCTCGGCCCATTCGTGCGCGCAGCAGATGATCGCGCAGAACGTGATGGCGGTGGTTGGGCTCACCGCGCCGCTGGGCGAGAACAACGAGATCAGGACGCTGACCGCCGCCGGCATCCCGGTCATCGGCGGGCTTGGCACCCCGGCGGAGTATTCGGATCCTCTCTCGTATCCGGTCTCCACCAGCTTCTTCCGCTACGGGACGGCCATCGCGGATGAGGCGAAGGCGCTTGGTGTGAAGAACCCGGCGGTCGTCGTGCTGGGCGATGTGCCGTGGGTGCATGCGGTCGAGGCCAACCTGTTGAACCGTCTGACCTCGAATGGCGTCGGGTTTGTCGATGTGGAGGAGGTCTCCGCGACGCAGGCCAACTACACGGCGACGGTGTTCAACCTCCAGCACTCCAACCACGGAGCGTCCGGAGGCGGACCGAACCCGAACAAGCAATGCGCGGCGACCGACCGGGCTTGCCCGGACTACGTGATCGCCGCGCTCGATCCTTTCAGCTATCACCGGCTGTTCGACGCGATGCAAGCGGCCAACTGGTACCCAGGCGTTCTGGGCGCTGGGCTCGACAAGTTCAACGTCCAGCAGTCGTATGGCAAGGAGCTCGCGAAGGCTCATTCGCTGGTGCCGTTCGTTTCGCCTTACGACAACCGGGACAACGCGACGGTGCGCCAGTACCTGGGCACTGTGCAGCGCTACTACCCCGGCCAGTTCCAGGCGCTGGACATCTACACGCAGCATTCGTGGACCGCGGCGATGGTGTTCCGCGAAGCCGCCAAACGCGCGGGAGGAAACCTGACGCGGGAGACCCTGATCCAGTCGCTGAACTCCGTCCAGGGATTCCAAACAGGATGGTCGGTGCCGCTGTCCTACGGAAACGGCGCGCACGATCCGAATCGCTGCTTCATGTACACGTCGCATGAGGGCGGCGGCTGGCACACGACGTCGGGCTGGACGTGTAGCTGAGTGGCGACCTTCGCCGCCTACACGATCATCGGGCTCAGCGTGGGCGGCGTCTTTGCGCTTGCGGCGCTAGGCATCGTGCTCATCTATCGCACTACCGGCGTCTTGAACTTCGCCCACGGGGCGATGGGCATGTTCTCGACGTTCATCGCGTGGCAGATCTTCTACGGGATCGCGCAGCCGCACCTGCCCGAGTGGCTGGCGACAGCGTTGGCCATTCTGGCCGCCCTCGTCTTTGCTGCTTTGCTGGGCCTCTTGCTGGACGCCGCCGTTTTCAGATGGGTGCGGACGCGCCCGCCTGTGGTCAAGGCGGTGATCACGATCGGCATCCTGCTGGCGCTGCAGGCTACCGCGTCATTGATCTGGAAGAACAACCAGTACCACCTGTCGATCTACGTCATGCCGAAGGACTGGGTTGTCAACATCGCTGATGTTCCGGTCGGCGCGAACTCGATCGCCATCATCGTCGTGGCGCTGGGCCTCGCCTTCGGGTTGGCAGCCTTCCTGCGGTACACCGGCTTCGGCAGGTCGATGCGCGCGGTGTCGGACAGTCCGGCCGCGGCTTCGCTGTGGGCAGTGCCCGTGGGAAGGGTGAGCGCGGTGAGCTGGATGCTGGGGAGCCTCATCGCCGCGGTGGCCGGAATCCTGATCACGCCCTTCATCAACTTCGACACCACGAGCATGACGCTGCTCATCATCGACGCGCTGGCAGCTGCGCTCATCGGCGGGATGGTCTCGCTGCCGCTCACGGTGCTGGGCGGTTTCATCCTCGGCCTGCTCGAGACGTATCCGACGATCTGGATCCAGTCGATCGGCTTTCCGCGGCTGGTGGCCCTGGTGGTCATCCTCGCCGTGCTGATCGTGCGGAACCCACGGGGACTGACGGCGGTAACCGGGTGACCTGGTGACCTGGTCGTCCCGCCTCACGGTCCGCGTCTTGCTGGCGCTGCTCGCCTTCGCGGTGCTGGCCAGGCTGCCGGCCGGACTGGACGTGGGATTTCAGTTCGATGCAGCGCTGGCAGTCGTGTGGGGATTCGGGATCCTCAGCCTCGTCCTGCTGACGGGTTACGTCGGCCAGGTCTCCCTGTGCCAGGCGACCTTCGCGGGAGTCGGCGCCTACGCGGCGGGAATGATGGTCTCGACCTACCACGCCGGCTATCTCGTCGCCGTCGGGGTCGCTGTTCTGGCGGCGTTCGCGCTCGGCGTCGTCGTGGGGCTGCCGGCGCTGCGCCTGAGCGGAATAACCCTCGCGATAGTGACGCTGGGCATCGCTCTGGTTTTCGACCGCTACGTGTTCCAGGACGCGGCCTTCGCCTGGTTCACGGGCGGCAGCGGTGGGTGGCGTGTGGACGGTGCGACGATGTTCGGCCTGCAGATGGACTCGTCCAGGCATCTGCTCGCCGCGTACATCGTGCTGGTCGCGCTGTTCTGCGTGGTCGCATTGCTGATGGTCAACCTGCACGATTCCGGCGCGGGCCGGCGCTTTCGCGCCATCCGTGACTCGGAGCTTGCCGCATCCACGATGGGTGTGAACCTGACGCGCTACAAGCTGCTGGCCTTCGGCTTGTCGGCGGCGATCGCGGGGCTTGGCGGATCTTTCTATCCACTGGTCGCGGGCTCGGTCAGCCCGCAGCCCTTCTGGCTCTTCACGTCTCTGCAGCTCGCGGCCATCGCGGTCCTCATGGGCGTGCGCTATGTCCCGGCCGCGGCGCTGGGCGGAGTCTTCATGGCGTTCGTGCCCGACGTGCTGACGCGATTCGGCCACGGCACTGTCGGCAAGTTCACCTACGACATCTCGTTCGACTGGTTTCAGATCGCGGTCGGCGTGCTGCTGATCATCCAGCTGATCCTGCTCCCGGACGGCGTCTGGGGCGACCTGCGCAGTCGCGTCGCCCACGCAACAGCCCGCGCTCGGTATACCGCGCGAGTGACAAAGAAAGAACAGGTGCGGGTCGCATGACGATGCTGCGAGTGCGCGACGTCACGGTGAGATTCGGCGGCATCGTCGCGCTCGACGGCGTGTCGCTCGACCTCAACCGCGGCGAGATCCTCGGGTTGATCGGACCCAACGGCGCGGGCAAGACCACGCTGTTCAACTGCATCTCGGGCGTCATCCGGCCCGATGCGGGTGCGATGTTCTTCGAGGGGCGCTCGCTGAAGTTCGCGCCGCACGAACGCGCGCGCCTCGGCATCGCGCGCACCTTCCAGAACCTCCAGCTCTGGGCCTCGATGACGGTGCAAGAAAACCTGACGGTTCCGATGGACGCGCTGGGCGGGCGCAACACGTTCAGCGACGCGCTGCACCTGCCGTTTTCAACGTATGCGGAGCGCGCATCGGCGGAGCGCGCGAGAGCGATCCTTCACGTGCTCGAGCTCGACGACTACGCCAGGTCGCTCGCGGGTGACCTGCCGGCGGGGATCCAGCGCAGGGTCGAGATCGCGCGAGCGCTGGCGGTGCGGCCGCAGCTGCTTCTGCTCGATGAGCCGGCTGCGGGCCTCGACGCTCGCGAGACCGAGCACCTGGCGGAGCTGCTGCACACGGTCCGCGAGCGCTTCCACGTCTCGATGCTGCTCGTCGACCACGACATGAGCCTGGTCCTGCCGGTCAGCGACTACGTCTACGTGCTCGACTTCGGCAAGGTGCTCGCGAAGGGACGGCCCTCGGCGATCCAGAACGACCCGAAGGTGATCGCCGCCTACCTGGGCGAGGAATCGGAAAAGACTGACGAGGTGCTCTCCGCGACAAGAAGACACCAAGAGGCGCCCCTGCTCGAGGTCAAGGGGCTCGCCGCCGGTTACGGGCACCTCGAGGTGATCCGCGACGTGAACCTCACGGTTTGCCCGGGTGAGGTGGTGGCGTGCATCGGCGCCAACGGCGCGGGCAAGACGACGACGCTGCGAGCGATCTCCGGCATGATCCATCCCCGCTCCGGAAAAGTGACGTTCAGCGGACGCGACGTCACAGGCCAGACGTCCGAGCAAATCTCGCGTCAGGGCTTGCTTCACATCCCAGAGGGCCGGGGGCTGTTTCCCAACTTGAGCGTCGAGGACACGCTGCGGCTTGTCTCGAACAGCATAGGCAAGGAGCCGGACCTCGCGACCGCGTACAGGTTGTTTCCGAAATTGAAAGAGCGCCGCCATCAGGCTGTCGGAACGCTTTCGGGTGGCGAGCAGCAGATGGTTGCGTTGGCCCGAGCTGTGCTCGCGCGTCCTCGGCTCGTGATGGTGGACGAGATGTCGCAGGGCCTGGCGCCGACCGTCGTGCGCCAGCTGTTCGAGACCATCCGGATGATGCGCGACGAGGGCATCGCCGTGCTGATCGTCGAGCAGTTCGTCGAGTCGGCGCTCGAGGTCGCGGATCGGGCTTGCGTTTTCGAGCACGGGACCATCGGCCATTCCGGATCCGCGGCCGACCTGCGCGCGGACCGCAAGCTGATCTCCGGTTCTTATCTGGGCACAGCGGTCGCTTCGATCGCCGGTAACGGCAACGGTCATCACGCCGACCCGGCGCTGATGGAGATCGTCTCGGTGAAGATGCCGGCCGCGCTCAAGCGGACGCTGGAGGAGCGGGCGGAGAATGAAGGCCGGCCGACCGGAGCGGTGGTGATGGAGCTCCTCGAGAAGGTGAAGAGATGAGGAGGCTCTTCATCGCGCTCAACACCGTGATCCTCGTCGTGGCCGCGATTGTGCTGGTGCCGGCGTGGGTGCTGGCCGACGTCCCGGCGAGCTACAACAGCTACGGCTACGCGACGGGAGTGCACTACATAGCGGGCAGCGACGCATTCCCGAACTTCGAACATGGCGCCGTCAACAATCGCTACCCGCTCGCGCAGGTCGAGCAGGACGCAAGCCCGTCGACAACCGCGGTCGCGACCTATTCGGACAGCGGCCCGCTGGTCGCCACCGCCGGGTCGGCGTACAACCAAAGCTGCACGACGGGGGACAAGCCGCCTCCCAAGGAGATCTGTCAGAACCCCAACAACCAGGTGCCGTACGCGAGGGCGACGTATCCCGGCGGCCCCGGCAAGTCTCACATCGACAGCTGCAACAACCCGAGCTCATGCCCCGCCGCCGGTGCCGACAGCGAGGCGGCACAGCTGAATGCGCTTGCTTCCGGCTACTACGCGGGCGGCGCCGGCGCGCAGCAGCCGTTCAGCGGCGCCTCGGGCAAGACCACGACGGTGGTGGATTCGAGCGGGAACCTCATCGTCATCACGCACTCCGAAGTGCAGAACTGGTCGATGGGCAATGTGCAGGTGAGCAAGGTGATGGTGGACGTCAGAGCGCTCAGCAACATCTCAGGGGGCAGCGGCGAGGCGCGCGTGACGGGCGGGCAGGTGACGGTCAACGGGCAGCCGGTAAGCGTTACCGACCAGGGCGTCACAGCTCAAGACAAGCGCGTCATTCCATGCACCTCGGTGCCGCAGCCTCCGCCTCCGCCTCCCCAGCCTCCCCCTCCCCAGCCGCCCCCGGTGGTGCCGCCCGTCGGCGGCCTGCCGGTGGGTGCTTCCCCGCCGAGCGCTAGTTCGCCGGGTGGGTCGTCGGGCGCTCCTTCGAGCAGTTGCGTGCCCGGTGTGGACATCACCTACTTCAAGTTCTATACAGTCGCGCCGGCCAAGACGATCGACGGCAGCCACGTGACCATCTGGGCGACAGGGCTGCACATCGTGGTGACGCATCCATCGCCAGGACCGGGTACGCCCACGCAGAGCACCGAGTACGTGCTTGGCGAAGGCTTTGCGGACACCATCGCCGGCAATGGCTCGGGGTCCGACTTTGGTTTTGGCGGGGGCTTCGGGGACTTCGGCGGGTTCGGCGGGTTTGACCAGGGCGGGTTCGGTGGGGACCTGAGTCCAATCGGCGGTGCGGCGAAAGCCATCGGCGTGGCGCTGGCCGCCAACCGCGTGCCGCTGGCCTTCATGTTCCTGACCATGGAGGCCCTGCTGCTATGCGCCGCCGCGGCGTGGGTGTGGGCCAGGAACACTCCGATTGAACGCGTCCCTGAAGAGGTGCTGTCGCCTTGAGGGCTGCTTACTGTGAGCTGGACAAGTGGCGTTTCGATCCGCGCTACACGCAGGGAACGTGTCCGATCTGCGGCTGGGCGCCGGAGGGTGCGCCGAAAGCCCCGCGCTGGCTGGCGATCGCGAACCGCGTCGACTGGGAGCT
Organism: Candidatus Eiseniibacteriota bacterium; assembly: GCA_035300725.1. Lineage (GTDB taxonomy): Bacteria > Chloroflexota > Dormibacteria > Dormibacterales > Dormibacteraceae > Palsa-870. The sequence goes on from DATGVE010000151.1 coordinate 64,772, forward strand.
GCTTGGACTGTTCCTGCTGGCCGACGCGCTCATCGTCTTCGGCCTGGTCGTCGCCCATGCCGCGGGCCTGCTGCCAGCGCGCTAGAGAAGCGACTCGATGGCCTGGACGAGCTGCGGATCTTCGGGCTCGACCTTGGAGCGGAATCGCCGCACGACGCGGCCGTCGCGGCCGACGAGGAATTTCTCGAAGTTCCACCTGACGTTGCCGGCCTTGCCGGCGTCGTCGGGAGTCTCGGTGAGGATCGCGTAAAGCGGGTGCTGGTTGTCCCCCTTCACGTCGAGCTTGGTGAAGAGAGGAAAGGTGACGCCGTAGTTCACGGTGCAGAATTCCTGGATCTTTTCGGCCGAGCCTGGCTCCTGGCCGAAGAACTGGTTGCAAGGAAAGCCCAGGACGGTGAAGCCCTGCGCGGAATATTTTTCGTAAAGACGCTCGAGGCCTGCGTACTGTGGCGTGGACCCGCACTTCGAGGCGACGTTGACGGCCAGGACGACCTCGCCGGCGTACTCGGAGAGCTTCGCAGGCTTGCCGTCCAGTCTCGGTAGGTCGACGTCGTAAATGGTTCCCGCCTCTCTTTGGGCCATATAGGAAAAAAGCCTCGTCGGGTTGACGCTATTCCCGTACGGGCGAAGTCATCAGGCGGTAGCGGTGCTCCGGCCGACCCGGGCCGCCATAGCGCATCGTGAGCTCCGCCTTCCCGAGCTGGCACAGATGGTCGAGATAACGGCGCGCGGTGACGCGGCTCACACCGGCCGCGTCCGCGACTGCGGCCGCGGCAAGTCCGGACTGCGACCGGCTGAGCGCCTGGACGACGAGGTCCAGCGTGGCGTCCGAAAGCCCTTTCGGAAGCGGTTCAATGCTCGCGGTTCGTAGGGCGCTGAAGATCCTGTCCACGTCTCCCTGCTCGGCTTTTCCGATGCGCGTCATGCGAGCGTGGGCGGCGGCGTAGGAAAGGAGCTTCTCCTCGAACGCGGCGAAGAGAAAGGGTTTGATGAGGTAATGAACGACCCCGCCGCGCATCGCGGCGCGAAGGCTCTCGACCTCGCGCGCGGCGGTGATCGAGATCACGTCAACCGGCGGATGGTCTCCCTCGCGCAGCTGTTGCAGGACATCGAGGCCTGACATGTCGGGCAAGTAGATGTCGAGGAGCACGAGGTCGGGGCGGAGCTGGTCGACAGCCGCCACCGCGCCGGCGCCGGTGTGCACTTTTCCGGCGACCTCGAATCCCGCGACCCGCTCGACGTACGCGCAGTGAAGGTCCGCCACGCGGTAGTCGTCGTCGACGACGAGGGTGCGGATCATTGCGCTGCCGTCACTCGTACCGGGATTTTCACCGTGAACACGGCGCCGCCATCGTTGACCACGGTGACGTCGCCGCCGAGGCGGCGGGCCACCTGCCGGACCAGCGCGAGGCCGAAGCCGCGGCGCCTGCGGCCCGAACGGGACTTGGTGCTGAAGCCCTCCTGGAAGATCTGCCCATTGAGGGTTTCATCAACGCCGGGGCCCGAGTCGTGGATGCGAATCAGGAGCTCGCCCTGCTGCTCCGTGACCGATAGGCTCACCCAGCGCTCGCCGGGTGAAGCGCCAGCTGCATCCAGTGCGTTGTCGATGAGGTTGCCGAGCACCGTGATGAGGTCCTCGCTGTCGAGCCGGCTCCTGGTCATCACGGTGTCGTCGCTCACGCGAAGCTCGATGCCCCGTTCGGAGGCGACCGCGGCCTTCGCCAGCAGCAGCGCGCCAAGCACGGGGTCGCCGACCCGTTCGAGCAGCGCCTCAGTGAGCTCCTGATGGACGCCTGAGGTCTGCGCGATGAGCTTCATCGCGTCGTCGCCTCGCCCGATCTGGACCAGGCCGGCGATGGTGTGCAGGCGGTTGGCGAACTCATGTGCCTGCGCGCGCAGGGCGTCCGTGAGGCTGTCCACGCCGAGGCCGGTGGCAAGTCCCGCGAGCTCGGTCGAATCGCGGACCGTGGCGACATGGCCGATCTCGCGACCGCGAACGCGAATCGCGCGGCGGCTTGCCAGGAGCACGCGGTCGCCGGCGAGCAGGACCTCGTCCTCGTCGTTCAACCCGCCCGAGAGGAATTTCAGCAGGCGACCCTGCGGGAGGACCTGCGAGACCTTGTGGCCTACGCAGTCGGCGGGCAGCACGAGCAGGCGGCGGGCTTCGTCGTTGGCCAGCGTGATGGTCCCATTCCGATCGGTGGCGATCGCTCCTTCATGGATGCCCTGCAGGCTCGCCTCGCGCTCTTCGAGCAATCCCGCGATCTCGTATGGCTCGAGGCCGAAAGTCTGGCGCTTGAGACGTGAGGCCAGCAGCATCGATCCGGCGACGCCGAGGCCGAGCGCGAGCAGGAGTGTCGCGGCGAAACCTGGAAGGTCGTTGTTGAGCAGATCTTTGAAGACATTGGTTTCGAGGAAGCCGACGGAGACCAGCCCGATCACGCTGCCCTGGTTGAAGATGGGCGCCTTGCCGCGAGCCGAAACGCCCAGCGTGCCGCGCTGCACGCCGACCCACGTGTTGCCGGCGAGCACCGAGGCAGGGTTTTCGTCCACCGGCTTGCCGATCAGGGCAGGGTTAGGGTGTGAGTAGCGAATGCCTTTCCGGTCGGTGATAACCACGTAGGTCGCCCCGGTGGACTTGCGCACCTGCTCCGCAGTCTTTTCGATGGCTCCGTTCGGGTCGCCATTGAGCAGGGCGTCCTGAATCGAGGTGTTGGCGGCGACCGACTCCGCGATCGCAAGAGACCGCTGCTGATACTGCCGGTCGAGCCCCTGGCCCGCCTGCCAGACGGCGGCGCCGGCGCCCATCAGTGCGGAGAGCAAGATGATGGCCACCTGGAAAGCCAGGATCTGATAGGCGAGGGGAAGCCTTGTCTTCACGAGGTGTCCATCGTGATGCTACTAGCACTCCGCTTGAAGGCGGCGCGACCAAAACGACCAAAACGGCCACAAAGACCGAATCCGTTGCGGTGAGGGCCGGCGGCGCCCAGAGTCGGCGTGATGCCTCCAGCCATCGAGCTTCACGGTGTCACGAAGCGTTTCCTGACCCCCTCTGGCGCAGTCTTCACCGCACTCCGGGACCTCGACATGGTGGTCCAGCCCGGTGAGTTCTGCGCCGTGGTCGGCCCGACCGGGTGCGGGAAGTCGACCACCCTCGCGCTGATCTCCGGCCTCGAGCCCGCCAGTGAGGGCCAGGTCACGGTCCTGGGCGAGCCGGTGACCGGCATCGCCAAAGAGATCGGCTACGTGTTCCAATCCGACGCCGTCTTTCCGTGGAAAACGGTGCTCGACAACGTCGCGGCCGGGCCGCGCTATCACGGCGAGACCAGCCGCCAGGCGCGCGAAAAGGCGCGGGAATGGATCGCGCGTGTCGGGCTTGCGGGCTTCGAAGATCGCTACCCCTACCAGCTGTCGGGTGGGATGCGGAAGCGGGTCGCGCTCGCGCAGAGCCTGATCAACGAGCCAAAGATCCTGTTGATGGACGAGCCTTTCAGCGCCCTCGACGTGCAGACGCGGGCGTTGATGGAAAACGAGCTGCTCGCACTGTGGGCGGCCTCCCGCGCCTCGGTCGTGTTCGTCACCCACGACCTCGAGGAGGCGATCGCGCTGGCGGACAGGGTCTTTGTGATCAGCGCAGGACCGGGGACCGTGAAGGCCAACTATCCGGTTCCTTTGCCCCGGCCGCGAAACGTGACCGAGATTCGCATGCAGCCGCAGTTCACCCAGATCTACAGCGAGATCTGGAACGACCTGAAGGACGAGGTACTGGTGAGCTATGAGCGGCAGAAGCGCAGCGGCGCGGCTTGATGTGGTGACGCCGGAGACCGGCGCACCGCAAGCTGCAGCCCCGATCACCGACCTCTCGGCACGGCGCATTCGCGCCCGCCGCCGGTACCAGTTCAACGTCTACGCGCTTCGTCTTCTGACGGCGGCGATAGTGCTCGGCGCGTGGGAGCTCTCCACGCGATATGCGCCGACGGTCATCGATCCCTTTTTCTGGGGCCAGCCATCCGGGATCTGGCACCAGCTCGTGGTGTGGGTCACAGACGAGACCGCGCTGGGCCCGCTGTGGCGGCAGGTGCTGGTGACGATGGAGGAAACCGTCGGGGGATTCATCGTCGGCACGATCTCGGGAGTGGTGATCGGCGTGCTGATGGGCCGGAATCGCCTGCTGTCCGACGTCTTCTCGATCTACATCAAAGCCGCGAACGCGATCCCTCGCGTGGTCCTGGGTGCCCTGTTCGCCATCTCGCTCGGGCTCGACATCCGCTCCAAGATCGCGACCGCGGCGGTCCTCGTCTTCTTCGTCGTGTTCTTCAACGCCTTCCAGGGCGTGCGTGAGGTCGAGCGCAACCTCATCGCCAACGCGCGCATCCTGGGCGCTGACAATCGAAAGCTGACCACCGAGGTGATCATCCCGTCGGCACTGAGCTGGATCATCGCCAGCCTGCACATCAGCTTCGGCCTGGCGTTGGTCGGAGCTGTCGTCGGCGAGCTCTTCGGAGCGACCGAAGGAGTCGGAGAGCTGATCTACAGCGCCGAGCACAACTTCAACGCCAACGGAGTTTTCGCGGGAATGCTCTTGCTCGCCGCCATGGCGCTGATAGCGGAAGCAATCATCACCGCGCTTGAAAACCGCCTGATCAAATGGCGGCCGCCAGCAGTGGGCAGCGAAGTCCAAATTTAGAAGGAGAGGCGTATGCGAGTACTCAAACGTCCGTTGTTATTCGTTCTCAGCGCGATCTTCGTCCTGACCGCATGCGGGGGCAGCACTGCCGCCCCGGCGGTGGACAACTCGCCGGCCGACGTGAAGATCATGGTCGGCGGTCTCAACAAGCAGATCTACATTCCGAACAAGCTGACCGAGCTCCTCGGCTACTTCAAGGAGCAGAACCTCAACGTCACGCTGATCGACGAGGGTTCAGGGCAGGCGTCGGAGGAAGAGGTCATCGCCGGCAACGTCGACGGCGGCTCGGGCTCGTTCAGCCACGTCCTCGAGCTGCAGCCCAAGGGCAAGTTCATGACGCAGGTGGTCCAGTTCCAGATCGCGCCCGGCGAGGCTGAAATGGTTGACGCCAAGAAGGCCGACACGATCAAGACGGCCGCCGACCTCAAGGGCAAGAACCTGGGAGTCACCTCTCTCGGCTCCGGCACCCACACGATCACCCTCGCTCTATTGGGGCGCGCAGGGTTGACCGGCACGGACGCCAAGTTCGTGGCAGTGGGCGCGGGCAACACTTTCATCGCCGCCATCCAGCAGCAGCGGATCGACGCGGGTATGACGACCGAGCCGACCATCTCGCGATTGATCAAGTCGGGCGTCGGCAAGGTCCTGATCGACCTGCGCACGCCAACGACGACACGCGCCGCGCTGGGCGCGGACTACCCGTTCATCGGGATCTTCATGATGACCAGCTACGTCAACGCGCACAAGAACGTCGTGCAGCGGCTGGTCAACGCTTACGTCAAGACGCTCAAGTGGATGAAGTCCCACACCGCGCAGCAAATTTCTGACAAGATGCCGGCCGACTACTACGCGGGTGACCAGCCCGCCTACGTTGCCGCGCTCGACGGTCAGAAGGACTCGTTCACGGCGGACGGCATCATGCCGGCCGCAGGTGCGGCGAACGCCCTCGACATCGAGCTCAAGTATGTGAAGGACATGAAGGGCGCGACTGTCGACCTTTCGAAGACCTACACGAACGACTTCGCGAAAGCCGCGAAATAGCGCTTAACCCTTAAAGGACCGGGCTTGCGCCGCCCGGTCCTTTTCTTTTTCAGCTATTTCTTGGCCAGCTGGACCTGGTAGCCGTCCTTGGTCGGGTTGACCTCGACGTCGCCCGCCTTCACTTTCATCCCTTCGCCCGCGCGCGTGGCGATGATCGAGCCCTCGAAGACGAGCTCCTCGAATTTCCACGATTCCTTTTGGTTTTTGCCTTGCTTTTTCATCTTGACCACCACGCCGCCGGGGCTCCGCCACACGCCTTCGCCGGAGGGCCGGAATCCCCTGGTGACGAGCTCGCCGAGCTCGTCGGGAATGACCTCGGGCGGCGGCGTGGGGGCGGGCCAGGCGACAGGTTTGTCGGGCGCCACCGGGGTTGGCGGTTTGGTGGGTGGTCTGCGCAGGCGGGCCTGCTCCAGGGAGAGCTTGAGAAGCTCGGAGCCTTCGTCCTGGGCGAAGAACGCGCCTGAAATCCGTCCCTGGTCCTGGGAGCGGCGGATGCAGTTGGTGCAATCGGCCGCGTCTTCGACCGCGGCGAAGGTGCCGGCGCCCAGGGTCTGGTTGCACAGGGTGGTGACCGGGCCGCTTTTCGGGACTCGAGGAGTGAGGTGGATGCGGCCGCCGGTTTTGCGCCGGACCGACTCGAGCTTGACCTGCTGGGCGCCCATCGCGGTCAATGATGAGGGTGCTAGCTCTTTTTGGCCTCGGCCGCCTGACGCCTCAGGTTTGGCAGCGGTGTGAGGTTCGCCTCAACCTGCGCGCGAAGGTGCTCGAAATCGGGCGGCAGCGACAGCTTCTCGCCGAGGTGCTCCTTCGGTTCGTCGGAGGTGAATCCGGGGCC
>DATGVE010000152.1:0-17683 GCA_035300725.1 Candidatus Eiseniibacteriota bacterium
CGACGGTGACCGAGCGCCGGCCGATGTCGATCGCGAGGTCACCGGATCGGATGATCGGCTCGCCGGCGGTCACGTCGGCCTGCCTGCGCAGCACCGCGCGAATACGCGCCACCAGCTCTTCTGTGCCGAACGGCTTCACCACGTAGTCGTCCGCCCCGGCGTCGAGCGCACGCACCTTGTCCTTCTCGTCCGGCATGACGCTGACGACGATCACGGCGCCGCGTGTCGCCGGTCTCAAAGCCTTCAGCGTCGCGAAACCATCCATGCCAGGGAGCCCGAGGTCGAGAAGGATCACGTCCGGCCGCCAGGCCGCCGCCTCGCGAACCGCCTCCTCCCCGCTCCCCACCGCATGCACGTCGAAGTCGTGATAGCTGAGACCCGTGCGCAATGCACGCTGCATCTCGACCTCGTCGTCGATGACCAGAACGCGTCCACTCACGAGTCCGGCACCGACGGAACGGAGGCCAATGGAAACGTGAAGGTGAAGCGCGGACCGCGACGCCGGTTCTCGGCTCGGATCGTGCCTCCGTGCGCCTCGACGACCCGCTTGCAGATGGCCAGGCCAAGGCCGCTGCCGCGAGCGCGGCGCGTCCAGAACGTGTCGAAAACGCGGTCGAGATCACCGATTGCAATCGGCGGCCCCTCATTCTCGACCCACGCTTCGAGCACTCCGCCTCGAGGTGCCGCCCCGACCTCGATCACGCCATTGGGCGGCGCCCATTCGTGAGCGTTCTCGAGAAGGTTGGCGAGGACGCGGCCCGCCTGCACCTCGTCGACTTGCACGAGCGGCAGATCGTCCGGCAGCTCAACGGCCAGTTTGTTGGCGGCGAGCTCGGTGCGCAGCCCGCGGGTCGCGCCCGCGACAAGGTCGGCGAAACTCTGGGCCTCCCTCTCGAGCTCCAGCCCCGCCTCAAGGCGTGACAGGGCCAGGAGGTCTCCGACCATGCGGTCGAGCCGCGTCGCCTGGCGGTCCAGGTCGACCAGCAGCTCCCGCTGGTCCGGCTTCAAGCCGGCCTGCGGCGCGGCCAGCGCCGTCAGCCCGGTACGAAGCGAGGCGATGGGGCTCTTGAACTCGTGCGACAAGGAGGAGAGGATCGCGGTCTTCAGCCGGTCCGAAGACTCGAGGCCTCGTGCTCGTTCCGACTCGAACGCCACGCGCCTCCGATCGAGCAGCAGGTCGGCCAGGCCGATCAGCGCCGCGAGCATGCGGAGCTCATCCGGCCCGGCCAGGTCTGCGTCCATTCCCATGACGGCGACGCCGCTTGCCAAGGGCAGGTAGGCCGTCTCTGTCGCGCCGGGGTGAGTTCGCATCAGGGTGACCGCGCCTCCCCGGACAGCGATGCCGACCGACCGGCCGTTCTCATGAGACCACCCCGCCTGCTTGAGCTCGGCTGCGCTCAGCTCGCTGCCGGCGAGCGGGCTCGGCAGTCCGTATTCAACAGCCACCAGGGCGAACCGATCGACGCACCTCAGCTCCGTGGCGCGCCCGCAAAGCATGGAAAGCGCAACCGTCACCTCGGACGAGCGCAGCGCCTCCGTCGCAAGCTCATACAGCGCCCGTGATTCGCGGGCGAGCGCTTCCGCGGTCGCGCGAGTCCGGCGTAGGGATGAGGCGAGCTGGCTGGTGACCAGGGCGACCGCGAGCAGTACCACCAGCTCGAGCAGCTCGGCGGTGCCCCTGACCGAAAATGTGCCCACCGGCGGGACGAAATAGAAGTCGTAGAGGACGAACGCCCCGATGCTCCCGACGACGGCGGGCCACCTGCCCCACCGCGCAGCGAGCCAGAGGACCAGCAGCAGGTAAAGGGCGGACAGGCCCTGGACAGGCGCCCGAGAAGTGATCAGACCGATGGCCGCCGTGATCCCGATCACGCCCCCGACCGCGATCGCGTGCGGCGCCAGGCGGCGCATCAAAACCAACGTACGCCTGTGCCGTGTGGTCCGCTGGTGCCGAGAAGCTCTTCACCTAGCCTGATTTCGAAGACTCCCTGGTCGGGTTCCATCCGCAAGTAATAGACGGAGGCCTCGTCGATCGCCCGATTGATCCGGGCTCGCTGGTCGTCGTCGACGTACTGCATGAAGACGGAGTGGAACACGACAGTCGCCATCCCGTGGCGCGGCTCGCCCAGCTCACGCTCGAGAAACGACGCCGCGTCCATGCGCTCGACTTCCGCCGGTACTTCGTGCGCGATGGAGATCGCGCCGTCCAGCCGAGACAGCCTGCCCAGCTGGTCCGCCCAGATGAAGGACCGCAGCGACAGGGCTCCGTCATCCGTGGTCCCGTCGATGGGTTCGAGGTCGCACCCTTTGCGCTCCACGACCTCCGCGGAGCGGTCCAGAGGAGGCGGGACGTCGAAGAAGTGGACGAACCGAACCGCAGAATTCTCGTCGCCCCAGCCGGCTCCGCCGGGCCCGCCGTCTACTTCGTCAGATTTGGCTGACTCATATCGATAGCGATCCCACCTCAGGTTCAGGCCCGCGCTGGCTCCGACCTCCAGGATGCGCAGCGGCAGTCCCGTGCGATGGGCCACCTCCAGAAAACCACCCAGGAGCGCGGCGCTCCGACCCACCTCGTTGGTCTGGCACCCGCGCTCGACCAGCCGGCGGATCTCCGTGCGCTGCTCGCCAAGCGCCTCGCGGAAGGCGGGCCACGCCGCCGATGCGTTGCCGTCGCCCCCGACCGAAGGGTAGTGCGGCTCCAGCGCGGGCAGGCGCCCTTCGAGGACCAGCCGGTGCACCGCGGCCATCAGCCGCAGCCCGACTGCGGCCGATCGAGTCTCGGTCTCAAAACCGGCCAGCGCCTCAGCGGTCGCCCCGGTTTGGTCTGCGGCAGCGGATTCCAGCAGCGAGCCGTACAGCGGCGAACCCATCTGCGCACACGCCGCGGCTTGCCACCTCAGCCATCCGGCCACGACCTCATTCAACGCCGGCAATCGCAAGCTCCTTAGCGCGGTTTGCGTAGCCGGGATGCGATGGGTGCGCGACGCGATACCACGCCAGCGTCTCGGCCAGCGCGTCCTCGAGCGCCGAAGGCTCGAAGCCGAGCTCGCGGCGCGCACGATCCAGCACATACCCGGCGGCTCGCCGCGGGTCCGGGCCATAAGGGCTGGCACCATCGGGCATCTCCGCAAACGGCATGGGATGAAGGCGAATCGGTTTTCCCATCGCGCGGGCGATGCCTTCGATCAGGTCCCGCAGGCTCACTCCTTCGAACGCGGCGTTATACGCCTTGCGCGTCGCGTCCTTGCGCAGGTCGCACGCCAGCGCGCAGGCGTAGCCGATGTCCTTCACCCATGACAGCCCGGCCTGCCGCTCGTAGGACTCCGCCGGCACCAGCAGCGGACCACCGTCTTCGACTCGCTGGATGTACGCGGCGATGCGGAGCGTGTGATCCGCGGGTCCGAACACCGCGGGCGGACGGATCACGGTCCATGGAAAGTCTTGTGAGCGGGCGAGGATGGTCTCGCACCACCGCTTACCCCCAAAGTAGTCGAGCGTGTCAGGCGGGTCGCCCTCTAGCGGGATGAAGTCTTCCTCGCGGGCGCGACGGCCGTTGAGGGGCGGGTACACGCCGGTCGAGACGAAGACGTACCGCGCGCCCTTGAACTGACGCACTACTGCCTGCACCTCACCTGGCTGATAGCAGGCGAGGTCGAGCAGGACGTCAGGCTCGACCTGCTCGAGCGCACGCTTCAGCTGCTCCTCGTCGGTCCTGTCGACGGTGACGTAGCTGGTGAAGGTGCCGTACGGACGATCCTTGCGGCCGGCGGCGATAGTTTCCACGCCGCGGCGCATCAGCTCCTTGCACGCTGCGACACCGATGAAGCCCGCGCCGCCCAGCACGAGCGCGCGCGTCACCTCTAGACGTCGCGCGCGACGGACTCGACGTCGATGCCGTCCACGCTTCCGAGTCGGGCTGCCATTTCCGCGGCAATCGCGACCGAGCGGTGCCTGCCTCCGGTGCAGCCGAACGCGACCACCAGGTGCGACCGTCCACGCTCGCGGTAGTGCGGGATCGCGGCGCGCAGCGTCTTCTCCAGGTTGCCCAACAGCTCCTGCGCGGCCGGCTGCTTCACGACAAAGTCGCGCACGCGCGGGTCCCGGCCGTCGAGAGGCCGAAGCTCTTCGACCCAGTAGGGGTTTTCGAGGAGCCGCACGTCGACCACCCAGGAAGCGCCGTCGGGGATGCCGTTCTTGTAGCCGAAGGCGAGACACGTGATGAGGAGGCGCTCGCGCGAGCGCAGTTGTTGAGCCAGCTCACGCAGCTGCGCGATGTCGACGCGGTGATGAGCGCGGTCGTGGCTGCCGCCCGCTCGTCCGTCGCCGGCGCCAACGTGCACCAGCACGTACCGGATGTTCTGCGCGTCGGCGTCCTTCAGCATCGACACGGCGTCGCCCCGCAGCGGCAGCACCGCGTCCGCCTGGTCCCACGCCGATAGCCAGCGTGCGAGCTGAAATCCCGAATCGAGGAAAACACCAACTGCTTCGTCGAGCTCGGGTTCTGCAGACCCGCCGACAATGACAAGCGTCACAGTGTTTCTTTCAAGCGTTTGGCGAGGCGCTCGGGCACGCCGAGCTTCACGATGTCCTCGACCGGCGCCTCACGGATCGCCTGCACCGAGCCGAAGTGTCGCAGGAGGATGCGCTTGCGCGCGGGCCCGATGCCCTCCACCGAGTCGAGCGGCGAGGTCAGCGCCTTGCGCGAACGTACCTTTCGGTGGTGCGTGATCGCGAAGCGATGCGCCTCGTCGCGAATGCGCTGGACCAGGAACATGCCCGGCGAGTTGCGCTCTTGCACGATGGGCTCGGCCCGTCCTGGCGCGAAGATCTCTTCGCGCTCTTTCGCGAGGGCAAACGTCGGGATGTCGGCGTAACCGGCTGACTCCAGGACCTCGAGCGCGGCGCTGAGCTGACCGCGGCCGCCGTCGATGAGGATCAGATCCGGCCGAGTGGTGAACGAGCGGTCGCCGACCGCATCGGCATCTTCGCGGCGCTGCGAGGACTCCAGTCGCTCGAGCCTCCGACGCAGGACCTCCTGAAGCATCGCGAAGTCATTCGGCCCCGGGACGAACTTGATCTTGAAGTGACGGTAGTGGTCGGTCCGAGGCCGGCCGTCCTCGAACACGACCATCGCGCCAACTGCTGAGTCGCCCTGGATGTTGGAGATGTCATAGCACTCGATGCGCTTCGGTGGCGACTCCAGGTCGAGTGCTTCGGCGAGGGCCGCGAGCATCGGCTCGGTTCGGCTGCGGTCGTAGTCCGCCTGGATGCGCAGCTGCTCGAGCTCCTGCTTGGCGGTCTCGGCCAGCTGTGAAACGAGGGCGCGCTTGCGTCCCCGCTGCGGCACCTCGATGGTCACCGGGCCACCGCGCTTCTGGCTCAACCAACCTGCAAGCAGGTCCGGCTCCTCGACTGCCCCCGGAAGGATCACGGTTCGCGGCACGTGCGTGGCGCTGGCGTAGTACTGAAGGACGAAGCCGCGCAGCAGCTCGGCCTCGGCCACCTCGGCGGCGCCGTCGAGAGGATGCCCGTCGTGGCCGACCATCTTGCCCTGCCTGACGTACGCGACTTCGACGAATACCTCCGATCCACGCCTGGCATAAGCGACGAGATCGTGGTCGTCGCGGCCGTGGGTGAGGACTTTCTGGCGGTCGGCGATGCGCTCGATCGATTGGAGCTGATCGCGGTAGCGCGCCGCGTTCTCGAAATCGAGCCTGTTCGCCGCCACCTCCATGCGGTCCTGCAGCTCGTGAAGGAGGAGGTCGGAGCGGCCCTCCATGAAGAGCGCGACCTCGTTGATCCGCGCCTTGTAGTCCTCCGAGCTGATCCTGCGCTCGCAAGGGCCTGGGCAGCGCTTGATGTGGAAGTCGAGGCAAACCTTGCCCTGCTTGAAGATCTCGTCCGAGCAGGTCCGGAACGGGAGCAGCTGGCGGATCGATTTGACGGTGCCCCGGAGCGACTGCGCCGACGTGTAAGGGCCAAAGTACCGGGACCCATCGTTCTGCACCCGCCGCGAGTAGTGGACGCGAGGAAACTCCTCGTTGACCGGCAGCTTCAGATAGAGGTAGTTCTTGTCGTCCTTGAGCCGGATGTTGAAACGGGGACGGTAGTTCTTGATGAGGTTGCACTCGAGGACGAGCGCCTCGACCTCGTTGGCGGTCGTGATGAAATCGAAGTCCGTCGCCTTGCGCACGAGCTCCGCGATGCGCTCGGTCTGCGGGTACCCGGGATTGAAGTACTGACGCAGACGGTCGCGCAGCCGCAGCGCCTTGCCGACGTAGATGACCTGGCTCCTGTTGTCGCGAAACAGGTAAACGCCAGGCCCGTCGGGGACCGCGCGCAGCCTCCGCTTGACCGCATCTTCCAGGGAAACCGCCACGCAAACCGATTTTAGGTGCAGTTCTCAGTTCGGTCCCATAGACTGCGCCCCAAAGGTGCAAACGCCGCCCAGCCTCCCGCCGGAGCCGCCTCACCCGGCGCTTGTCTATGCCGCCCAACCGTCGCGTCCGTACAACCCGTGGGCGATAGTGAGCCTCTCGTTTGGAGCCTCCACGGTGATCGGCAGCTGGTGCCTGGGCGGCCTGGTCGCCGTCATCACGGGGCACATCGCAAGGCACCAGATCAGGAGAACCGGCGAAGCCGGCGCCAGCCTGGCCCTGGCCGGACTGATTGCGGGTTATGTCTCGATTGCCCTCACGCTGCTGTTCATCCTGGCGTACATAGGTTTCTTCGTTTTCATGTTCGCCTTCATAGCGGCCCACCCAGATACCACGCCGACGCGGACACCTTCTCCGTAAACTGCTTGTCGTGAGCACCCCGCCCGGTCCGCCGCCGGCCCCTCCTTCCGGCAGCCCGACTCAGATCACGGGCCAGCAGGTGGCGCCTAGCACCACGGTCCCACACAGCCCAGGCGGTGCGATGTACACGCCGGCCGCCGCCGCCAACAAAACCAACACCCTGGCAATCGTCAGCCTCGCCGCCGGCATCGGTTCGTTCTTCGCGCACATCCTCCCGGGAGTCGGCGGATTCACGGTCGCCCTGATCGCCGTCATCACCGGCTTCATGGCGCGCAGGCAGATCAAGGAGACGGGCGAGCAGGGCATGGGAATCGCCACGGCGGGAATGATCATCGGGATCGCCCATCTGCTGCTGATCATCCTGGTGGTGATCGTGATCCTGTTCCTGATCTTCGTCATGGGCATCGCCCTACTCGGGGGCGCCGCGACCCGACACTAGTCGCCCGCCACCCAATCGGCACACCCCTGGCGGGGCCCTCCCTACCGTTTGGCTTCCCTCCCCCAAGCCGACGCACCGAACCGCATCTGAGCTTGATTCGGATTCGGCCTCAGGTCAACCCAGCCTGTTAAGGCCAAAATGGAACGACCGGGGTAGAGTCCACGCAAGGTTTGCCGATATCGCCGACCACATTCCGCCGCCCCCGCCGCCCCCGCCGCCCATACCCCTTCCGCCGCCCGGCTACCTCCAGCCGCCGACCGAGGGCATGGCGATCGCCTCGCTTGTGGTCGCCCTCGTCGCGATCCCAGCACTCTGCCTCTGCAGCGTGGCTTCGATCGGCCTCGGCATCGCTGCCATCATCCTTGGACGCCAGGCGCTCACGAGGATCCGCGAGAGCAATGGCGCCCTGGGCGGACATGGGCTCGCTCAAGCCGGTTGGATCACGGGGCTTGCGGTCTCGATCCTGTCGGTGCTGTTGGTCTTTGCCGGCGGGCTGCTCTTGCTGCTCGCCAGGGTGGTGCAAAGTTCGAGTCGCTGACTCCTCGGTGTGAAACCTAGGCACGAGCGGATGGGACGTCCCGCGCCGGCACCACGAGCAGCGGAAATACTGCAGCCACCAGCGCGATGACAACAGCCGCCCACAGCGCGACGTTCAGCGACCACGCGATCAGCGGTCCGGCGAATGCTGCACCGATCGGGGTGCCAACCCAGTTGACCGACATCGATACCGCGAACGCGCGGCCGAACCATGCCGGATCCGTCCGCCTCTGTCGAACCGTGAACATGGCGATGTCAAGCGGTCCGTTCGCAGCGCCGACCACGAGCAGGACCACCGCCACAACCGCGAGTGCGCCCGCGAACGGCAGCAGTGCAAAAGCAGCCGCGGAGATGAGGATCGCGCCGAACATCATTTGCCTCTCGCGCCCGCGCGTGGACATGCGTCCCGTGATCAGCGCCGCGATGAGCCCCGCCCCACCCATGGCGCCCCACAGGAATCCCACCGCCGCGGGGCCCGAATGCAGACGGTCCAACACGAGCACCGGAATCGCAATGTAGAGAATTCCCCAGCTCAAGTTGAAAGTGGAAATTGTCAGAGCGAGGCCGCGCAGCGTCGCATTGCGAACCACGTAGTGCAGGCCACGCCACGCATTGAGAAGGATCGACCCTTGGGTGGCAGCCGTCGTCGCCGGCTCGGGGAGGCGGAGCATCACGACAGCGGCCGCGGCGAAGACGGCGCCGCACGAGGCGATCGCCCACTCAGGGCCGACCACGCTGACAAGGACACCGGCGAGTGGAGCGCCCAGCAGCTGCGCTATCACGTGGCCGCTGCTGTCCAGAGCATTCGCGCGCTCCCACATCGCCGGCGGCGCGATCAATGGAAACAGCGAGCGCGCGCCCGTGTTGCTCAGCGGGTTGGTGAGCGACCCGATGCCCACGATCGCCAGGAGAACTCCTGAGGGAAGACTCTGGCGAGCAGAGAGAACCGCGATGAGTGCCACTGTGAAGGCGGCGATCAGATAGTCCAGCACCACCAGGCGCGCACGGCCGTGGCGGTCGAGCAGCGCGCCGGCCAGAGGAGAGACGACAAGACCGGGAAAGATGCTCAGGAACGTGGCGAGGCCGGCGAGCTGGGGCGAGTGATAGCGCTGGAGCACGAACAGGACCAGCGCCACGTTGAACATGGAGCCGCCAACACGACCAAAGAGCATGCCCGCGTAGAGGCGCGCGAAACCTGGAACGCTCAGGAGCGCGCGATATCCAGCCGGCTGAAGAGTCTTCAGGCGACTTTGACGCGTGCCGAACGCGAGCGCGACGTCTTCGCCCGGCGCGGGCCCGCCCCGTTGGACCTGTCCGGCCGGCGCCCAGCCCGCTCCAGCGGCGCACGCAGAAACTCCCCGGTCGACGAAGCCGGATTGCCGGCGAGCTGCTCAGGTGTTCCCGCGGCGATCACGTAGCCGCCCTTCTCCCCGCCCTCGGGTCCGAGGTCGATCAGCCAGTCCGCGGTCTTGAGCACGTCGAGGTTGTGCTCGATGACAACCACCGTGTTGCCGTGGTCGACCAACCGGTGCAGCACCACCAGGAGCCTTTCGACGTCAGCGTAATGAAGGCCCGTCGTCGGCTCGTCCAGCAGATAAAGCGTCCTACCCGTATCGCGCCGCGACAGCTCGGTGGACAGCTTCACCCGCTGCGCCTCGCCGCCCGACAGCTGGGTCGCCGGCTGCCCGAGCCGGATGTATCCAAGCCCCACGTCATGCAGCGTCTTCAACTTGGTCTTGATCCGCGGCACGTTCTCGAAGACCTCGAGCGCTTCGTCGACGGTGAGCTCGAGCACATCGGAGATCGAGTGGCCGCGGAACTTCACCTCCTGGACCTCGCGCGAGTAGCGCGTCCCGTGGCACACCTCGCAAGGCACGTAGACGTCCGGAAGGAAGTGCATCTCGATCTGGATGATCCCGTCACCCTGGCACGCCTCGCATCGCCCGCCGCGCACGTTGAAGCTGAACCGTCCCGGCTTATAGCCGCGCATCTTCGCCTCGGGCATGCTCGCGAACAGCTCGCGCATGTACGTGAACATGCCGGTGTAAGTGGCCGGGTTGGAACGCGGCGTGCGGCCGATCGGCGACTGGTCGATGTCGATCGCCTTGTCGATATGTTCAAGCCCGTCGACTGCCTCATGCGGGCCCGGCCGGTCCTTGGCCCGATAAAAGTGTTGCGCCACCTTGCGGCTCAGGATGTCCGTCACCAGCGAGGACTTGCCCGAGCCGCTCACGCCTGACACCGCAACGAAAGTTCCCAACGGAAACGTCACGTCGAGGTCCTTCAGGTTGTTCGCGCGCGCTCCTCGAATCACGAGGTTCTTGCCGTTTCCAGGACGCCGGCGCGCGGGGACCTCGATCTGGCGATCACCTCGGAGAAATGCCGCCGTCAACGAGTTCGGGTTGCGAAGGACCTCCTCGACAGTTCCCGCGGCGATGATCTCGCCCCCATGCTCGCCGGCAGCCGGACCGATGTCGACCATGTAGTCCGCCGCGCGGATCGTCTCTTCGTCGTGCTCGACGACGATCAGAGTGTTGCCCAGGTCACGCAGCCGGAGCAGTGTGTTGATGAGCCGCCTGTTGTCTCGCTGGTGCAGTCCGATGGAGGGCTCGTCGAGGATGTACAGCACGCCCATCAGCTTCGAGCCGATCTGGGTCGCGAGCCGGATTCGCTGGGACTCGCCGCCGGAAAGCGTGTTGGCGGCGCGATCGACGGTCAGGTACTCGAGCCCGACGTCGATCATGAACTGCAGACGCTCGCGAATCTCCTTCAATACGCCGCGAGCGATCAGCTGCTCGCGCTCGGTCAGGTCCAGGCTGTCGAAAAACGCGATCGCTGCACCGATCGACAACGCCGACACCTCGGCGATGTTTTGCGCCGCGACTGTCACAGCCAGCGATTCAGGCTTCAGGCGCCTCCCCTTGCACGCCGGGCACGGCTTGTCCGACATGTACCTGCTTTCGAGCTCCGCCTTCAGGTGGTCGGACTGAGTTTCCTGGTAGCGGCGCTGGAGGTTGGCGACTACGCCCTCGAACGGCGCCTCGTACCAGCGGGCGTGCCCGTACTGATTCTTGTAGCCGAAGCGAATCTTCTTTTCACCCGTGCCGTTGAGAAGCACGTTTTGCTGCTGCTTGGGCAGCTTCGACCATGGCTTGTCCATGTCGATCCCGAAGAACTTGCTGACCGACTCCAGAAGCTCGGGATAGAAGAACTGGGAGCGACTCCACGCAGCGATCGCACCCTCCCGGAGTGAGAGTGTCGGATCGGGCACGACCAGGTCACCGTCGACCACGAGCTGAAAGCCGATGCCCGTGCATTTCGGGCACGCCCCATGCGGGCTGTTGAAGGAAAAGTTGCGCGGTTCCGGCTCGGGCACGCTGGTCCCGTCGTATGGGCACGCGAAGTCCATCGACATCTGGATCTCTTCGCCTTTGTCCGGAACGATGATCACGGAGCCGCCACCCAGACGAGCGGCGGTCTCGATCGACTCGACGAGCCTCGTGCGCTGGTCAGGGCCTACCACGATGCGATCCACCACGACCTGGATGTCGTGCTTCTTGTTCTTGTCGAGCGGGATCTGCTCGCCGAGCTCGTACAGGCTCCCGTCGACTCGCACGCGAACGAACCCGGACTTACGCACGTCCTCGATCAGCGAGCGGTACTCGCCTTTCCGGCCCTTGACGACGGGGCCGAGGACCATCACACGCGCGCCCTTCGGAAGCTTCTCCACGTGGTCGGCCATCTGATCGACCGTCTGCCGCTGGACTTCGCGGCCGCACACCGGACAGTGCGGGTGCCCGATCCGCGCGTAGAGGAGGCGCAGGTAGTCGTACACCTCGGTCACCGTGCCGACAGTCGACCGAGGGTTCTTCGACGTTCCCTTCTGGTCGATCGAGATTGCCGGCGACAGGCCCTCGATGGTGTCCACGTCGGGCTTTTCCATCTGGCCCAGGAACTGGCGCGCGTAAGCGCTCAGCGACTCGACGTAGCGGCGCTGCCCCTCGGCGTAGATCGTGTCGAAGGCCAGCGACGACTTGCCCGAGCCCGAGAGTCCCGTGAACACGACGAGCTTGTCGCGCGGGATCGAGAGCGTGACGTTCTTGAGGTTGTGCTCTCGCGCCCCGCGGATCGTTATGTGGTCAGTTGGCAACCCCTACCTATACCTTCTCTCGTGTAACCGCAAACGTCCCGCTTGCGGTGGCGACCAGCTTCCCGTCCGCCCCTTCGATGCGGCACTCCGTCACCACCGTGCGCCGCCCTGCATGAATCACACGCGCGGTCGCGCGCAGCCTCTCGCCGATCTTGGCCGCTGTGATGAAGCTCAGCTTCAGGTCGAAGCTCATGGCTCGGACCACGCCTGGCTTCAGGGTTCGCACCGACCGCCCCATGGCCGAGTCGGCCAGCGTGCTGATCATCCCACCGTGCACGAAACCGGAGTGGTTGGTCATGTCTTCCGTGGGCGTCATCTCGACCGTGGCGGTGCCCTCGCCCGTCTCGACTGCCTCCATGCCGAGCCACGCCCAGGCTCTCGACGTAGCCGTCACGTCACTCACGCCCTTGCCCCTCCGGCACCGGCATGCACGTCGACGACGCGCGTGCCACGAGCCTGCCCCGCTCGTCCAGCACGTCCGCCTCGCTGAAAAGCAGCGTCTGCTTCATCTCGACGACGCGGCCGATCGCGCGCAGGCGCCCCTCGATCACCGGGCGTAGGAAGTTGATCTTGAGCTCGATGGTGGTGTTCCACATCCCGTCCTCTTGAAGGGTGGCCAGCGATATCCCCATCGCTGCATCGGCGATCTGCGTGATCACGCCGCCCTGCACCACTCCCCCGCCATGCCGGTGCTGCGGACCCGCTTCGAGCTCGAGCACGACGCGGCCAGGCTCGGCCTCGGTGATGCGTGCACCGAGCGTCGCCATCCACCCGTCCGGCTTCGCCAGGAGCAGACCTTCGGCGCGCTTGACGTTCTTCAACGGCCTTTGCGGCCCGGCCGCCACTGGCGGACCATCGTTTTCTGCTTGGGCGCGGCGGCGATGGCAAGCGCGACCTCGCCGTCATCCTCTTTGCCCGTCACCTCGCCGGAGAGGCGCTTCCGCAGCAGGATGATCCGGTCGCGCACCCTCGCGGCGTCCTCGAATTGAAGCTCCTTGGACAGCCTGCGCATCTCTTTCTCCAGGTCACGCACTATCGCGAGCAGGTCCTCGCGCGGCACTCCTGCACCGGCCATGATCTCGACCGCGTCGGCCTGCATGTCGTTCTTGTTGATTTCCATCGCGTAGATCGCCTTTTTCACAGTTTCGGGCGTGATCCCGCGCTCCGCGTTGTAAGCGATCTGCCTGTTGCGCCGGCGCTCGGTCTCGTCCAGCGCCTGCCGCATCGAGTCGGTGATCTTGTCCGCATACATGACGACGTGTCCCTCGACGTTGCGCGCCGCGCGGCCGATGATCTGGATGAACGACCGGAAAGCGCGAAGGTACCCCTCTTTGTCGGCGTCGAGGATGCCGATGAAGGCCACCTCCGGGAGATCCAGGCCCTCGCGCAGCAGGTTGATTCCGACCACGACGTCGACCTCGCCCGTCCGCAGTGCGCGCAGGACGTCGATCCGCTCCATGGCGTCCAGCTCCGAATGCAGGTACTTGACCTTGACTCCGTACTCGCGGAGATAGTCCGCCAGGTCCTCCGCGAAGCGCTTCGTCAGCGTGGTCACCAGCGAGCGGTGACCAAGCTCGGCGCGCCTCTTCACCTCAGCGAGGAGGTCGTCGATCTGGCCGGCCGTGGGGCGAACCTCGACAGTCGGATCGACAAGGCCGGTCGGCCGCACGACCATCTCCACCGTCCGCTGCGAGCGCCGCAGCTCATACGGACCTGGCGTCGCCGACACGTAGATGACGTTGCGTGCGCGCTCCTCCCATTCGTCAAAGCTCAAGGGCCGGTTGTCGAAGGCGCTCGGCAGGCGGAAGCCGTACTCGACCAGCGCCGCCTTACGCGACCTGTCGCCACCGAGCATGCCGCCGATCTGCGGCACCGCCACGTGCGACTCGTCGACGAAGATCAGCGTGTCGTCCGGCAAAAAGTCCATCAGCGTGTACGGCGCCTCGCCAGGTTGCCGGCGTGTCAGGTGCCGTGAATAGTTCTCGATACCGGCGCACGTCCCGGTCTCGCGCAGCATCTCGAGATCGAAGTTCGTGCGCTGTCTCAGCCGCTGTGCTTCGAGCAGCCGGCCGTGTTCCTCGAACCACTTGGTGCGCTCCTCCAGCTCCGCCTCGATGTCGGTCATCGCGAGGCGCAGCTTGTCCGCGGGCGTGACGTAGTGAGACGCGGGAAAGACGGTGAACTCGTCGCGCGGGCCAAGAATCTCGCCTGTGGTTGCATCGAGCTCCTGGATCCGCTCGATCTCATCGCCGAAGAACTCGATGCGCAAAACTTTCTCTTCGTTGGCGGGCACGAGGTCGACGACATCTCCACGCACGCGGAAGCGAAGGCGAGCAAGGTCGTAGTCGTTGCGCTCGTAGAGCATCTCCGTGAGCTTGCGCAGGAAAACCTCGCGCCGGATCGATTGACCCTTCTCGACGTGAAGGGACTCGCCCATGTAGTCCTCGACCGAGCCGATGCCGTAGATGCAGCTGATGCTGGCCACGACCAGGACGTCGCGCCTCGTCATCAGCGTCTGAGTCGTCGAGTGCCTCATCCGGTCGATCTCGTCGTTGCGGCTCGAGTCCTTCTCGATGTAGGTGTCGCTGCGCGCGATGTAAGCCTCCGGCTGGTAGTAGTCGTAGTAGCTGACGAAGTACTCGACAGCGTTGTCCGGCAGGAGCCGCCGGAACTCTGCGCAGAGCTGGGCTGCCAGCGTCTTGTTGGGGCTCAGCACGAGCACGGGACGCTGGAGCTGCTCGACCGCCCAGGCCATGACGTTGGTCTTGCCGCTGCCGGTCACGCCCAGCAGCACCTGCTGGCTGAGCCCGGAGTGCACGCCTTCGACCAGCTGCTCGATCGCCTCGGGCTGGTCACCGGCGGGCTTGAAGGGTGCGTCGACACGAAAGCTGGAGGTCACAGGGACACTTAATTCTAAGGCGAACGGACGTTCGAAAGGGCTAGGGCAGGGAGAGAATCATCGCTTCCACAGTGGTCCCGGCTTTGATTCCCTGTCCCCCGGGCGGGATGCGCACCAGCGCGTGGGCGCCCGCGAGCGATATCAGTCGCGACGAGGACTGCGACCCGGTCGTCTCCGCGACCAGGTCCTGCCCTTCGCGGCGCAGCGTGACGCGCTGGTACTCGGTGCGATCCGCGGTGGCGCGCGCGTCGTAGCCGAGGCGGACCGGCAGCAACGGTCGCTGCAGCTGCGAGAAGCCCTGCATCTTGCGCAGCGCAGGACGCACGAACACCTCGAAGGTCACAAGCGACGAAACGGGGAACCCGGGCAGGCCAAACGCCACCTTGTCGCCGATGGTCGCGAACGTGAACGGTTTGCCCGGTTTTAGCTTCACCCGCCCGACATGCACTGTCCCAAGTGACTCGAGCAGCGGTTTGATGAGGTCGTGGGTCCCCACCGAAACTCCGCCGGACGTCACCAACACATCTGCTTCCGCAAGAGCATTCGTGACGAGCCGCCGCAGCGGTTCGGGCTCGTCAGGACCGATCCCCAGGCTGCGCACCTCCGCGCCCGCCTCTCGCAGCGCAGCCAGCAGGGCCCACCGGTTCGAGTCGACGATCTGCCCGCGCCCCGGCTTCCCCCCCACCTCTACCAGCTCATCGCCCGTGGACATCAATGCCACCCGTGGTCGCCTGCGCACTGGCAGCCTCGGAAAACCAAGCGCCGCCGCCAGGCCCAGCTCCGCAGCGCCAAGCTGCGAGCCTGACACCAGCACCCGCTCGCCTTCGCGCAGGTCGGCTCCGGGGACGTGAAAGTTCTGCCCCGCTTTCAGCGTCGCCGGGACGGTGACCAGATCTCCCGTCTCGTCGACATCCTCCAGCATGACCACGCAATCAGCGCCGTCCGGCAGCACGCCGCCGGTCAGGATGCGAACCGCGCTTCCTGCCGCCACCCTGCCATCGAACGGGCGTCCCGCGGCGGACTCACCGATCACGCGGAGCGACTTACCTGCATCAGCCGAACGAACCGCATATCCATCAACGGCGCTCGATGGAAACGCAGGCAGCGACGCCTCCGCGGTCAGATCCTCGGCGAGCACACGTCCGGCACAATGCGCGAGCGCTACTCGCTCGACTCCCAGAACGGAAACATGGTCCAAGACAAGGGCGGCGGCCTCGTCGACCTCAAGAAGTGGATAGGTGGAAACCCTCAAGGCAACAAAGGTACAGGGGGTTACTACCGCTCAGGCGGCCCAGCGCATCCCCGGGCCGCGCGCCCTTCTGATCACCAACTGTTCAGGCGGTAGGAATCGAAACTCCCGGCCGGCCTTGATCACCTGCCAGCCGCCCTCATGGACGAGTCGATGGTGGTAGTGACAGAGCAGAACTTCATTCCCGATGTGATTCGTGCCGCCTCTGCCCCAGAAGACGATGTGGTGGGCGCTGGTCCAGTTCACCGGCCGATCGCAGCCGGGGAATCGACATCCTTTGTCTCTAAGTCTCAGCGCCCGGCGCCTCGGCGCCGAGGTCACTCGCGTCGCCCGGCCGACGTCCATCACCATCGAGTCGGCGAGCAGCACGCGCGAGATCGTGCAGTCGCAAGCGAGACGTTCCATCGTCTTGCTCGAGATCGGCAGCCCAAACTCGAGGTCGGACGGCGGAACCCCGACTTCGCCTTTCAGTGCTTCGAGGGTGGTCGTCACGGTGACATGCGGCCTGACGCCATTGCGCCTGGGCAGCGTGCCTTGGTCCATCGCGTGATGAATCAACTCTGCGTTGGCGTCGTGCACCCGCTGCGAATGCGACCGATCGTCTTCCGGCCCTCGCCGCTTGGCCAGCGCATCCAGCGCAGTCTTCCAGGCCGCGCCGTGCTCAGGGTCGAGAACGCCGTCGACCGCGTACGTCCCGTCCGGCATCAAGCTGATGTGCAGCCGGCGCCGAGAGTAGTCCGCCTCCGCCTCGTCGAAGAAGCGGTCGGGGTCGGCGGCATGCTTCGCGCCATTGCAGAGCTTGCGCAGGTCGAAGACGGAATAGTCCCGCGCGTAGCCGAGCATCTCGTCCTCATCGAAGAGATCTCGCTTGTCTCCCAGCCACTCACGTAGATGGCAGAGCAGCGAGGCCGACTGGTAGCCAATCTCGCCTGCGGCCAAGGCCGCGGAAACTTTCGGCAGCTCTTCCAGCTGCTCGCCAACCCGCAGCCTGTCGGCAGCTGAGGTCACCGACATGTTGCAAGTCCGGCTGATCCAGGTCGCCGCGCTCGCGGTCCCGCTCAGGAGGTGGTCTCCTCGCTGCCTGGCGCGCCGGGCCATCGCTGAGAACTCACTCTCCAGCCCATCCATCCCCGCTCGAAGACTCTTGAGGTCGTCGTTCTCCGGGTCTAGATCGCGAGCCTGATACTTGCGAATTGCATCCAAGATCTCATCCAGGGGCGTAGCGATCATTTGTCGTCGCCTCCGACCGCCTGGACAGCCCGCGCGGTTTGAGTTGCCAGCTCAGCCTTGAGCGCATCGATGATCGACCGCAAGCGCTTGAGATCATCCTCACTCTCGCTTGGGTCGACCTCGCGAGCCCGATATTCGCGGATCGCTGTGAGCAATTTATCGAGGGGTGTTCCCCCCTCCCCCAACATGAGAAAAGTGTACCAAACATCTGTTTGGTGGTCAATACTTTACAGCGTGAATTTCAGTTCGCGCAAAACAATTTCACCTGACCCGTCACCCCTGTCACCCAAGCCCGCCCCAACTCCCTTTTCCCAGTCCTCTTTCGCCTGACCCGTCACCCCAGCAACCCAACCCCGCCCCGACTCCGTTTTCCCAGCCCTTC
>DATGVE010000153.1:0-32031 GCA_035300725.1 Candidatus Eiseniibacteriota bacterium
GTCCGAGCCGAGCAGCAGGACCGTGAAGGCTCCGGGCGAGACCGGACTGGGGGATGGCGACGGCGAGAACAGGATTTCTTCTGGCGAAGGCGAGGGCACGGGGACCACCTGTGCTGTCGCGTTGTAAGCCGCGACGGCGGCCGGGATGAAGTAGGCCAAGCCGCCCGAGGCCGCCGCCAGGGCGATCGCGAGCGCGGCAAGGACGAGGCTGCGGAAAGGGCTCAGGCGCCTGCGTGACGCGCGGGCGCGGTGCCTTGTACCGAACGGCACCCCAAGAGTTTAGCCGGACGCCTGCTCACCTATGTAAGCGACCTGTTAACTGACGTCAGTGGCGAACCACGGCAAGCTCCACAGCCTTGACCGCGAGAAGGACGATCGCCACGACGAGGTAGCCGCTGAGCGTGAGCATCGCGATTCTCCGCACCATAGACATCTTGGGTCGCTCGAGCAGGGCGAGGGCCGGCATCCGCCAGTTCTCGCGTTCAGCGCGCGAGACCTCCGGGACACGCTCTGCACGGCGCTGCGAACGCCACAGCCACACCCCACCTCCAACAAACAGGACGATCATCACCGATCCCAGAACGGCCACAAGCTTCGTCACGTCGATTGTCGGGATGACGGTCGTCACCACCAGGACCAGGGACAGAAAGAGCAGCACGGTGACGATGAAGCCGGCGACAGCGTTGAGCCACGGCTTGTTGACCCAAGGGCCCAGCACCGCGCGATCGTTGCAGAGGAGCACCAGGAACACGGTTGCGCTGGGCAAGAGGATGCCCGCCAACGCCTGTACCGCGGTCGTGATCAAGCCAAGGGGCGCGTGCGGGATGAGGGTGATGGCGGCGGCGAGGGCCACCATCGCCGTGTAGGAGCCATAAAAGAGCTTGGCCTCGCGCACTCCCCTGTGCAGCGAATGGCGCAGCCCAAAGATGTCACCGAACGCATATGAAGTCGCGAGGGTGACTGCTGAGGCTCCCACTATCGACGCGTCGAAAAGCAGCAACGCGAAAATCGAGCCGACCGCGGGGTGGACGTGTCCCGCCATGCCTTGAGCGATGGTGAGGGCGCTGTCGAACTTGCCGAAGTCTGGAGTGCCTGAAAAGGCAGCCGCCGCCGCCATCATGATGCAGGCCGCCCCGATGACGACCACGAACGCGCCGAGGATCGTGTCCGCCTTCTCGTACTCGAGCCAGCGTGGCGTGATGCGCTTGTCGATCACGTTCGACTGCTGAAAGAACAGCTGCCAAGGAGCGACCGTCGTGCCGACGATGGCGATGATCAGCAGGGCGGCATCGGAGGTAAAACCTCCCTGCACGCTCGGGAGAACGAAACCCTTGAGCGCGGCCCCTGGATCCGGATGGCTCATCACCAAGAGCGGGAAGACCAGCAAGCTGGCGGCGACGAACACAAACATGGCCCGCTCCCATCGCCTGAAGTTGCCCGTGATCGTGATCCCGATCAGGATCAGGGCGGCGACGGGAACGACAACGTAAGGACTCAGACCGAAATACTGGCCCGCAAGGCTGATCCCGATGAACTCCGTGGCAATGGTCAGGAAATTCAGAAGGAAGAGATCGCCGACCGAAAACCAACCCCAGAAATTCCCGAACCGCTCCTTGATCAGCTTTGCGTGGCCGACCCCGGTCACCGCGCCGAGCCGCACCACCATCTCCTGGTTCACGATCAGGACCGGGATCAACAGCACCAGCGTCCACAGCAGCGAGTAGCCGAAGTTCTGCCCGGCCTGCGCATAGGTGGACACCCCACCCGCGTCGTTGTCGCCGACCATGACGATGATGCCGGGGCCGACGATCGCGGCAAGCGTCAGGAGGCGGCGGCGCCACGTCCGGCGCGGCGTGACGTCGCTCAGCTTGATAGTGCCGAAAGCGCCGTGGATGTCGCCCACGTGCATCTCGTCAAGAACCGCTGACGTGGGGGTCAAGCGCGAGTCCTTCTCAAGCGGCTCGCGCTCGCCCGTCAAAAGCTAGACCCCTGAGCTCGCTTCGACGCGGTTCCGCCAGTCCTCAGGGACCAGCGCCTCCAGCAGGTCGTCCACCGAGATCGCACCAATGAGATTGCCCGTCCGGTCGGTGACGGCCAGGGCGGTCAGGTTGTAGTCGGCCATCATCAGCGTCACGTCCGCGAAGTCGGCGGAGGCTCCGATCGCGCAGTCGGTGAGGTCCAGCTCTTCGACTTTCTTCTCAGAGTCAGTCCGCGCGAGGTCGGCGAGCGCGATGCTCCCGATGAACTTGCCCTCTTGCTCAGTCACGAAGACGGTGTTCAACAGCTGGTGCGGCGCCTTGTCGTCGATACGCACCGCTTCGATCGCCATCGCCGCGGTCGAGCCCTTGATGACCCAGACGTAGTCCGGGCTCATCATGCCGCCCGCCGTCGTCGGGTGGTACTGCATGAGCTTGCGCAGCTTGTGCTGCTGGCTGGGCGACATGAGATTCAGGATCGGCAGGCGCCGCTCCTGGTCGAGCGCGCCAAGCAGGTCCGCGGCGTCGTCGGGAGCCATCCTGTCCAGCACCCGCGCGGCTTCTTCGTTCGAACGCGACTTGATGAATTCCGCCTGATGCTCGGAGTCGAGTTCTTCGAACACGTCGGCAGTTAGCTCTGCGTCGCCCTCGACCGCCTTGATGATCTCCTCGCCTTCGGCGTGCGATGCGCCTTCGACGATGTCGGCGATCTGTGCGGGGTGCAGCCGGCGGAGGCGCTGCAGCGGCATGAGCAGCTTGGCCGTCGGAACATGGCCCATGAAGGGCTGGACGTCCTTCCAGTCGAGAATCGCGTGCCGCCGCAGGTCGGGCCTGCCGCGCCTGGGTACCAGCCTGCGCAGCATCGCCTGGGGGCTGCGGTCGATGCCCTGCAGCCGCCAGCCATCTTCGGTCGGAGCCAGCACCAGGTCATGGGCCTGCACGATCCGGCCGCGCGTCACGTCCACGAGATGGCGGCCGAGCACGTCGGCCGCGAGCAGCACCTCACCGGGCCGGCGCTGGAACGTCTGCGTATGGATTGTGTGTGTGTTCAGCCGGACCGCTCCTGCCTCCAGCCTGTCGATCAGCTCCTTGCCCACGAACACGTCCTGCGCGCCGACGCGCACCTTGAGTCCCGTCACCGGCGGATATCCGCCCTCCGCCAGCTTGACGACGACATCCTGGAGACGGCCCACCTCCGCGCCGGCCGGGTTCAAAACCGGGCTGCGCAATAGCTGCGTGACCATGATTCGGCGTTTGTCCGGTGGCCGGCTTTCCTTCACGTGTCCATCCGCCTGACTTTTTTCACTCATTTGCTCTTATCGCATCCCAATCCCATGCCAGTTACCGTCGATCAATCAATTATCGAACTTACTTCGGGGCCTGCTCCATCTTCGCCTCGAGGTGCTCCATGCGCCGGATGATGCTGTCGAGGGCTTTGTCCTGGGCCAGAAGGTGCTCCTGCATCTGCAGGCACTCGTGCAGGATCGCTTCGGCGTCCTGATACGTGACGACCGCCCGCTTGTCCGAGGCGGCGCCGAGCACCTGCTGCCCGACCATCAGCACGAACATCAGCAGGAGCTGGACGATGTTGGACAGGAAGAGAAGGAACGCGAACGGATAAGGGTCTCTCCTGAATTCCCAGATCCCGAGCGTCGCCAGGGTCATCCACGTGACCTGGATGACGATCGCGATATAGACCGCCCACATAGTGCCGACCCTGCGAGTGATCGCGGCTCCGAGCCGGCCGTTGAACCCGATGTGCTCGTCGGAGACCTTCGGCGGCGCCTTGAGCTTTCTCGCCTCTGTCTGCGGGTGAGGATGGTGGACGAAGTCGATCGCGGCCATGTTGAAGTCCTCCCAAAACGTGGCGTGCGTGCGCGTGGATTACTTTAGGATCGCGGGACATGGCACTACGCGTCGAGGTCTACCGCGCAGAGCTTCGCCGCCTCAAGGACTGGGAGCCATACCTGAAAAAGCACTCGGGGCTTCCAGGCCCAAGGGCAAATCTCGAGCTCGTGCATGCGGTCGGCGACGAAGCCGACGCCGACCGGCTCTGGCGCCTATCTGCTTCCACCGACGAGTTCCTCGCTCTGTGCGGCACGGCCGGTCTTGGCAAGGTCGCGTTGATGGAGCCCGACACGGTGATGACCTGGCTTCGCGAGCTTGCCTCCGACGGAAGGTGGCGCGTGCGCGAGGGAGTGGCGATCGCGCTGCAGCGCATCGGCCGCGAGAACATGCCGCGTCTTTTGGCGGACATGCAGGTCTGGGCGCAAGACGGGCCGTTCGTCCAGCGGGCGGTGGTGGCCGGCCTTTGCGAGCCCGCCCTCGTCAAAGACCGCGGGCACGCCGTTCAAGTGCTGATGATCCTCGATCGCATCACGAGCTCGCTCGCGGCGATGGAACATCGGCGCGACGAAGGTTTTCGAGTGCTGCGCCTGGCGTTGGGCTACGGCTGGAGCGTCGCTGCGGCCGCGGCGCCCGAAAACGCCTGGCCGTACTTCGAGAAATGGTTGCAGTCCAAGGACAGGGACGTAGCGTGGGTGATGAAGGCCAACCTCGAGAAGGCGCGCATGGCCGGCCTCCGCGCTGAAATCTCGACGCGCGCGACGGCGAAGCCGAAACCAAAAGTCAAAGCCAAACCCAAACCAAAGGCGAAACCGAAAACCAAGAACCCAAAGAAGAAGCCGCGGTAGATTGGTATAGAGGTCGCGCGCGAGGTGCGCCGCGTACTGTCGTCAGTTCCGCGGACTTAGCGGCGCTCGAGGACGACGATCGGGATCTCGCGCTTCGTCAAAGTCTGCTGCTGCGCTGGGTAAGGCACCGCTTTCGCGAGCTCGTCTCGCTCCTCAGGCTTGGCGACCCGCGCTCGGACCTTGAAAGGTTCCGGACCCAGCTCGACAGTGGCAATCGGACGGGCGAGCAGGTTGTGGTACCACGCAGGCGCGGCTGGCGCACCGTTGTCCGAGGCGATCACGACCAGGCGGTCGCCGGCGCGACCGTAACCGAGCACCGCCGTTCTTGCCTTTCCGCTGCGCGCGCCGGTCGTCGTCAGAATCAGCACGCCGCGCCCTGCCATGGGGCCCGTGAACTGTCCATGATTGGCGCGGAAGTCGGCGATCACTTTCGCGTTGAACGCCTTCATATCCGTCGGCTTCGCCATGGTGTCTTCATCTATACGAGTGGTGCCCCGCGAGTCATATGACTTCAGGACAGGCATATTCTGGCCACCGCCAGCGGCTTCGAGCACGTTGACTCGAGTAAAAGGGGCGGCGTTAAGACGTCCCGGCGCGGATTAACACAAGTTCACGTTGCTGATTTCGGTGAACGCCGGACGAGGAGGCATACCGTCTGGGGCAGTGCCGCTAAGAATCAGCGAATAGCGCAGGTCGAAGTTGCACTGCTGTTGTGAACCAGCCGGCTTCTGAGGGTGGTCGGTATAGGTCGCCC
This sequence comes from Candidatus Eiseniibacteriota bacterium, assembly GCA_035300725.1. Taxonomy (GTDB): domain Bacteria; phylum Chloroflexota; class Dormibacteria; order Dormibacterales; family Dormibacteraceae; genus Palsa-870. Next base: position 5,424 of record DATGVE010000153.1, read on the forward strand.
ATGACGAATGAACTGGGATCACCCAGTACCCCGGGTACATCGTCCCGGCAAACTGCCCACCGATCGAACCGGTTATGTCCGGGCATCCGCCGGAGATCGTCCACGCGAGAACCACGGCGCGCGGCTCAGCCTTCGCCGTGAAGCTCGCGATCACCAAGTTAGGGCAGGCCGGCGGCGCTTTAGGTCCAGGCGGCGGTTGCGCTGGGGGAGCGGCGACGGCTGCAGCGCTGGGCGGTGGCACAGGTGACGGCGACGGAATTTCTGTGGGCAGAGGACTCGCCGTCTCGGCGGTGAAGGCCGGGCCCCCGGGCGTTGAAGACGGGTCGGTGCCAGGCGTGGCGGTTGGAGCCCGACCGCATCCGACGGTGAGCGCGATGAGGGCCGCAAGCGCGAGCAGTCTCACGACGGAAAGATCGTATCGAAAGAAAGACACGAGATTACGAGCGGGTCAGGTGCCCCGCGAGGGATTCGAACCCCCGACCCTCTGCTTAGAAGGCAGATGCTCTATCCACTGAGCTAGCGGGGCGACAACGCCATTCGGGAGAATACCCAAAGAAGTCAATGAAGGCGGCCGGGGAAGTATGAGCGAGAAGCTGACGCAGCTGAAGACGATTCTGGCCGAGGTCACGGACCTGAACCGCGCCTCCGCCGTGCTCGAATGGGACCAGGAGACGTACATGCCGCCGGGTGGCGTCACCTCGCGGTCGGAACAGTTCTCCACCCTGCATCGACTGGCGCACGCCCGCTTCACAGCCAACGATGTGGGCCAGCTTCTCCTCGAGCTGGAGGAAGAAACCGCAGGCCTCCCGTTCGATTCGCTGGAGGCGAGCCTGGTGCGCGTCACCAAACGCGACTACGACAAGGACCGCAGAGTGCCGTCGGAGCTCGTCTCGGAGATCGCGCGGGCCGGCTCCGCCGCATATCCGGTGTGGCAGAAGGCACGCCACGATGCGGACTTCAAGCTCTTCGCGCCGGTCCTGGAAAAGAACCTGGAGTTGAACCGCCGGCTCGCCGACGCCTTGGGCTACGCGGATCGTCCGTACGACGCGCTGCTCGGCTACTACGAGCCTGGCATGACGACCGACGAGCTCGAGTCGATCTTTGCCGAGCTCAAGAAGGCGATAGTGCCGCTGGTCGCCGATATCGCGCGGAACGCCGAATCCGTCGACGATCGCGTGCTCTACCGCGGGTTTGATCCGGACGTGCAGATCAAGTACGGGCTTGACGTGGTAACCAAACTTGGATACGACCTCCAGCGCGGCCGCCAGGATATCTCGACCCACCCTTTCTCAACTTCATTCGGGCCTGGCGATGTCCGCATCACCACGCGGGTCTCGCGTGACTTCTTCAACGAATGCCTTTTCGGCTCCATCCACGAGTCCGGCCACGCCATGTACAACCAGGGAATCGGCCATGACATCGACCGTACTCCGCTTTGGGGCGGCGCCTCGCCGGGCGTGCATGAGTCGCAGTCCCGTCTGTGGGAGAACCTTGTCGGCCGCAGCCGCCCGTTTTGGAAGCACTTCTTCCCAAGCCTTCGCGCTGCGTTCCCTGGGCCGCTGCACGACGTCGATGACGAAGCCTTCTACAGGGCGATCAACAAGTCGTACCCGTCGTTGATCCGCGTCGAGGCGGACGAGGTCACCTACAACCTGCACATCCTGCTGCGGTTCGAGCTCGAGAACGAGCTGCTCGAAGACAAGCTCAAAGTCAAAGATCTGCCGGAGGCGTGGAACGCCCGTGTGAAGTCATACCTCGGCATAAGCGTCCCGAACGACCGCGAGGGCGTGCTGCAGGATGTCCACTGGTCTTCCGTGAGCTTCGGGATCTTTCCGGGCTACACGATCGGAAACCTGATCGGCGCGCAGCTGATGGAAAAGATCCGCACCAACATCAGCGACCTGGATGCACAGATCGAGAAGGGGGAGTTCGCCTCGCTGCTCCGCTGGCTCCGCAAGAACGTGCACCAGCACGGGCGCAAGTTCACGCCCAACGAGCTGCTCGAGCGTGCAACGGGCAAGCCGCTTACGCCGGCGCCCTGGATCGCCTACGTGCGGGAAAAGTACGGAGTGCTGTACGGAGTGAAGCCGGTCCCGAGGTAGGGTGGCCGAGCTAATCGGGTCCGCGCGCTGGAGGACCGAAGGTAACCGTCGGTGGGATAGTAAGCATCCGGCCGTCATCGCCATGCACGATCTGCCAGTTGCCCTCATGAACCATCCAGTGATGCCGGTGGCAGAGCAAGACCAGGTTGTCGAGGTCGGTTGTCCCGCCATGGATCCAGTGAATCACGTGATGCGCCGCGCTCCGCCACGCCGGGCGCTCACATCCCGGCCAGCGGCAGCTGCCGTCGCGAGCGTTGAGCGCCCGTCGTCCGGGCTCCGAAACGACTCGCTTGGAGCGCCCGACGTCGATCACCAACGACTCGGAGTCGAGAAGGACGCGAGCAATGCTGGAATCGCAGGCCAGCCGCTCCATGGTTTTGGAAGAAACCGGAAGTGAGAACTCCATCTCGGCCGCCGGCGCACCCGCCAGCCCAAGCAGGGTCTCGACCGAGCTCGTGACCTGGATCTGGGCTTGCGACCCGCCTCCCGAGGCGAGCTCGACCATGGCATCTGCATACCGCCGTTCCTGGCTCCGATCGTCGTCAGCGCCCATCTTTCGCGCCAACGGCTTCACTGCGGTGAGGAACGCGGCGCCGCCGACCGGGTCGAGCTGGCCGCTGATCATGAGCGAGCCGTCTTGCCAGGTGCTGAGCTTCAAGTAGCGGTTCTCAACCTGCTCGGCCTGCTCGGCCGCGTATCGCTTGGGGTCAGCCGCGTGCCGGTAGTGCTCGCAGATGCGATAGAACTTGCCCGGCGAGTTCTCGCGCGCCTTCTGCAGCAAAGGCGCCTCGTCAAAGCGCTCGTCGAGAGCGTACGCAGTCCTCGCCATCGTCGTCAGATGGGCGAAGCCGATCTCGCCTTCGGTCAAGGCCTGGCTGCTTTCCGGCAAACGAGCGATCGTCTCGCCGACGGCAACACTGTTCGCGGCAGCTCCGCTCGCCATGTTGCAGTTGAAGCGAATCCAGTCGATGGCGGTTGCCGACCCGTCTTCCTCCCAGGCATCGGTCTTCGCAAACTCAGCCGCATCCTGGGCGAAAGACCACATCAGCACGCTGATGACGTGAGAGTTCTGACGGAGGCGCTCGCGCCACTCTTCATTGGTGAGGTGGGCGGTGCTGGACGGACAGTCGTCTTGCATCGCGAGCATAGAAATAGATTACCAAACATCTGTTCGTTTGTCAAGAACTCAAGGCCTCAATTTCGGCTCCCAGACCCGCCCCTCACACCCTTTCCCGGCGGGTCTTCGGGACCGCTATGAGGCGCCTAGAGGCGCTCGAAAGCCAGGCGCGCGCCGAAACCCAGCAGGACCACGCCGGTGACTCGGTCCATCCATTGGCGGACCCGCGGCGCCGTGATGAATGCGCGGACGCGCGTGACGAAAAGGCCGTACACGTTCATCCATGTCCACCCGATCACCGCGAAGATCGCTCCCAGGAGCAGCAGCCGCGGCAGGACTGCCTGGCCTGGCGCCACGAACTGCGGCAGGAACGCGACGAAGAACACGCCGAGCTTCGGGTTTGACATCGCGGAGAAGAAGCCCTGTCGAAAGATTGCGTGGGCCGGAGCGGCGGTGGGCGCGCTCTCCAGAAGATCACCCGGCCGGCGCCGCGATTCGATGAGTGTCCGCAGGCCCAGGTAACCGAGGTACCCGGCGCCCACCAGCTTGAGCGCAATTAAGGCCTCGCCCGAAGCTCGCAGCAGTGCCGACAGGCCGACCGCTGTCGCGATGATCCAGATCGCAAGGGCCAGCGCGATTCCCGTCGTCGTCAGCACCACGCCCCGGCGGCCGTGGGCGAGCGCGTTCTTCGTCACCACCGCCATGTCCGGCCCCGGCGTGACGGCAAGAAGAAGGCACATTCCGGCGAACGCGAGCAGCCCGGTATCGACTATCACTTCCTAAGGCCAGCGGAACTCCGCGCACAGGTAATCGAAGTCCTGGGCTTCGGGGATTCCATGGGGCGAACCCTTGAGGTCGGCAGGATCGGCGGCCAGAATCACGACGGTCACCCCGCCGCGAGTGGCGGCGATGACCGCAAATTGCACCTTCGTGATGGTCGAGTTGGCCCCGATCCGGTTGGCAGAGTAGATGGAGCCGAGGCCGTTCTGGTCGCCGATGTGCGCCCCTTTCAAGTCTGAGACCAGGACGACGTTCTGCCACTGCGCCGACGGCAGCGCCGCCACGGCGGACTTGAGTGCCTGGTCCAGAGGCAACGTACTCTTGCTCCCGACGACCTCGAGCGTCCCCAACCTGGTGCCGAGCAAGATCCCATTGGCGTCCTCGCTGCGCGCTGTCCAGGCGGAGCTGTAGTCGACCTCATACTTGAAGGCCGAGCTGCGGTACGTCTTCGATTCAGGCAGGGGAGTGACGATCTTGGGCGCGCAGTTGACCGTGCAAGTCGCGCGGCTCCCACCGATCGCCTGCGACACCGCCAATGCGGTCACTCCCACCGTCACGATCGCAAGGATCGCGAGCAGCACGCCGGCGATCGCGATCTGCGAAGTCGCGAAGCGGCGGGCGGGGTACCTCGGGGGAGCCGCCACCGGGTAGCTGTACACCGGCGCGGCGGCCACCGCCTGCGCCACCACGGGCGCGCCGCAGCGGCCGCAAAAGGGCGCACCCGGCGGAACCTGGGCTCCGCAGTGTCCGCAGAACATCGCCATCTACGTCAAACCTCCGACTCGCGTCTTTCCGAGCTTGGAGGCGGCCGCCCTCGCGGCACCGCAAGAGGGACAGAAGGCCATGGTCGGCACGATGCGGTGACATTCGGGGCACTGCGAGTCGGGGCCGATCTCGTGTTCGACGCCTTCGACCAGCAGTGCTTGGTGAATCACCAGCCTCATGTATAAGAGGAGGGCGAGCGCGGCCACCAGGCGGATCGCCACCTCCGTCGCGACGCTGGGCAGCGCGAAGGTGAGCACGCCGACCACCAATTGCGCGCCGAACGCGACGATCAGGGTGGCAAGGATGCTGGAGGCCCAGGGCCGGCTGATCCGGCGCCGGTCGTAGCGGTGGAGCCAAACCGCGGCGGCGACGAGCGCCGTTGTGCTCGCGTTGATCAAAGCCACAAGGATGCCCACCTGCGCCAGCCGCAGGAACCAGTCAAGCGGGTCTCCGGTCGCGACCAGCGATCCGGTGATCGCCGGCCAGAATTTGGTCAGCGAGTTGGTGAGCGTGAATCCCAGAGCGGACGCCGCGCCAAACGTCAGGCCGTCGAGCGGCTCGCGGAACCGGCTTCTGAACGCGTAGAGGAACAGCGGCCCGGCCAGCATCAAGACCTGCGCGGCGATCGGGATCGCAACTCCCGCCAGCACAAACGCGTTCTCCCGATCTCCGGTCAGGTCGAGGAGCGATACCGCGCGGCCCGAGAACGATGTGAAGGCATACCCGAGCACGGCGCCCGTGACCATGGTTGCCCCGATGACGAGCCATGGCTCGTCCTCGTAGACCTCCACCTCGTACAGGTAGAGCAGGTAGAGCACCGGTAGCACAAGGGTCGCGGCGACGGTGGCGGGGGCGAAAAGGTGCAGGGCGGCCAAGATCAGAATCGCCGCGCCGCCGGCCAGCAGCGCCCACCGAAACGCGCCGCCGCGGCGATGGGGGAGGTGCGGAAAGAGGGTGCTGATGATGGAGATTTGCGCGACACGCTCCGCAGGCACTGCCGCGAACGCGTGCCGGCGCGTTGTGCTGGCGCTGGTCAGATGCGCGCCGCAGTGCCCGCAGAAATTTCCGGCCGGCACCGTCATCCCGCAGTGCGGGCAGGTGACGAGTGGCGGTCCATCGAGCGGACCTTCTTCGGTCATCCTCCTCCACCTTTTATGTAGAGGATCCATGCGGCGTCGAGCGCGGCGCCGTCCATGCTGCCCCAGCCTGTCGCAAAGTCCCACCCGACGCCGGCGTTGTACGCGAGGTTGTTGCCGGTGGCGACGTCATGAAACGGCTTGGCCGGCAGCCTGGACGAGTTCTCGCCCATCCAGTAGAGGGCCGGGTTCGCAAAGCCCACCTCACGCAGCCCTTTCTTCTTCAGGTCCTGATTGATCAGAGCGACAGTCGCCGCCCACAACGGGGTCGACGCCGACGTTCCCCCAGCCTGCCCATCCTTGCCTTCGAAAACGATGTGGAAGCCGGTCGCGGGGTCGGCGTCGGCGGAAACGTCGGGCACCTGCCGGAAACCATGCCCGAGGGTCTGCGCGACGGTCTTCTGGTAGCCGGGCAGTGTGTAGAAAGCGCTGGGACCGCCGCCGCCGCCGCTTTCCTCGATCGGGCCGCTCCATGCCGACTCCTTGAAGTAGATGCCCTGCTCCGATTCGAAGACGGTGGTTCCACCGACCGAGGTCACGGTCGGCAGCGTCGCGGGAAAGCTTCCGGCCGGGCCCTGGTCCTCGCCGCATGTGAAAGCGCCGCTGTCGCCGCTGGCGACGAAATGCGACATGCCTTGCGCCACAGCCCTGTCCTGGACGCTCGCGTAGTTGTTGCGATGTCCGCTCGGGGTGTCCGGTTCGCATGCGCCGAGGCTCTCGGAGATGATCGACCCCAGATGGTCGGTGACCATCTGGTCGAACGCGCGGTCCCCGTGTCCGAAGTCCGGCGCCGAAAGGTAGACGACGAGCTTGGCGCCGGGCGCCACCTCATGGATGATCTCGAGGTCGAGCACGGTCTCGCCTTGCGGCTTGAGGGGAGTACCCCAGCTGGGATCACGTTTGACTGTCAGGTTGGACGCGTCGAACGGCGGCAACCCGAACTCCTGCGCGAATTTGTTGAGGTCTGAGAAGTTCGGCAGGTCGTCGATCTCCGGCAGCACTATCGTCTGGCCCGTCCCGTCGAGCCCTGCCTGGCGCAGCGCTTTCAAGTTGTAAAAGGCGAGGACGTCGGTGGGCGTGAGGCCGCCACGCCGGACGGCTCTGCTGTGGTTGCGCCTGTAGTTGTCCAACCCGCTGACGTTGCTGGCCAGCCTCGCCAGCTGAGGCGGAATTTCTGGCTCCGCGAGCGCGGCATAAAAGGTGGTGCCGTCGGCCTGTCGAAAGCTGTCGATGACTACGTGCAGAAGCGCGGCCGCCAACGGGGCGGGACCGTCAGCGGCGATCACGTTGGAGCCGGGCCGCCACGAGGCGCGGAACCCTGCACCTTGCAGCGTTGCCACGGCAGCCTGCACCGCGGTCGGGTCTGGGCCGAACTCTGCCGCATAGGCCTCTGGCGTCACAGTGTGCCCTGAAGCGATGAGCTGCGCGAGGCGCTGCGGATCGCGCACGTTCAGTCCGAAGCTGAGCGAAACAATGGTCGTTGCATCGGCCGGACCCAGGTCGACTGCATGGCGGATGGCGGCTTCGAGGGTCGGCGCCGGAGACGGCGCGGGACTGAAGACGGCGGCCTTTTTCATCGGTGGGCTTGCCTGCGAAGGCGCGCACCCCAACGACACGAGCACGACGACAAGAGCAGCGGCGAATTTCACGGGAACCTAGCTTCCCAGACCTCAGCCTCGAACGCCAACTCGAAGCCAAGCTTTCGGTAGGCGTCGAAGGCACGAGTCTGACTCAGGCCGTCGACATAGAGCGAAGCGTGGCGGGCTCCCGCGCCCCGAAGACGGTGCAGCCCCTCGGCGACGAGCCAGCCGGCCAGGCCGCGGCGGCGGTGCTCCGGCAGGGTGCCGACCGAGCTCACCAGGCCAACAGGCATAGGACGCGAATCGTCCGTGTAGGTTTCGACCTGGCACAAGGTCACGGCAGCCGGTTCGCCGCTCGCCGTCGCGACGGCGATCAAACAGAGCTCCAGAGCTTTCCCGGTCATCAACTCGCCTTCGGTGCGCGGAGAAAAGCTCCAGTGGTCCGTGAACGAGCGGTTGTGCATGTCCGCCCAGGAAAAAGCCCGTGGGATGCGCAACCCGTCCGCCAGCTCGTAGCCGTCGACCGGCGTCGGGGTTACGAGATCTCCGGTCATGCCGAGGTCCATGCGCCACCACGGCCGCACCATCTCGAGGCCGGCGGCGCGAAGGACATCTCCGTGACCGGGACCAACCCATACCTGCGCCACTGCAGCGCCGGCGGCGCGAGAGAGCTGGAGGCTCCACGTCACGAGATCTCGCATCACTTGCGCCGCGTTATCGCCGTCGGCAGCTGGGTCGACCCGCGCGACGACTCCCTCGGGCGTGTCGCGGCTCGTCACCAGGACAGCGCCGGCAAGCCGCCCCGCCTTGTCCTTTACCAGCCGGGACCGCGCCTCCCAGTCGAAATGAGCGAGCAGCCCGTGGAGCTCGACCTCGCGAGGCGCGCTGTCGCGGCGTCCGGCGCGCACCTCCGCCTGCCAAAGTCCGACCAGAGCTGGAAGGTCGGCCGCCCGCCCTGGCTTCAGGCTATAACCCGCGCCACTACCTCGTGCACCTCCGGAAACGCGCGCCGGATCATCTCTTCCAGCTCCGTCTCGATGCGATGTGCGTGCTCGAGATCGATGTCGCCGGTGACCTCTGCGACCACATGCGCGTGAATTCGCTGATGGCGGTCGCTCAGCTCGACGTCCACGCAGCGCCTCACCTCGGGATGCGATTCGACGATCTCCCGCATGCGGGCCGCCAGTTGAGCTCGCCTCGCCGTCACGTCCTCGCCGCTTACAACGCGTGGCTCCATCGGTTCGAGATGGATGTCGATACGCGTGGCATCGGGGAGCTCAGCCCGCAGGGCTTCCTCGAGAACTGAGCTTGCCTGCGACGCCTTCGCGAGCGTCATGTCGCCTGGCAGCTTCGCGTGCATCGTCAAGTGCAGCGACCCGTCGGCCTCGCGCTCGACGGTCACGTTGTGGAGGTCGCGAACGCCGCCGTTGCGCGCGGCGGCGGCATGGATGCGCTCGACGAGGTCGCCCTCCAAGGCCTGGCCCTCCACCACGACTGACAGGTCGAGCGTTGGCAGCACCGATCGAGCCCGCCGCTTGACATCATCGACAAGCGCAGCAGCCGCCTCGACCGGAAGCATTCGCCCGGTGGCGATGTGCACGTCGCCGATGAAGTTTGGGCCCGAACGCCGGACGCGCACCGAGCGGACCTCGCGCACCCCATCCACATCTTTGATAGCGGCCCGAATCTGCTTTTCGGGTCCGGCCGCGGAACGGTCGATGAGGATGTCGCCCGAGCGCCACGCAACCTGTCCTGCGGCGCGAAAGATGATGCCGGCCACCAGCAGAGCCGCAACCGAGTCCGCCCAGCTGAAGCCCATGCGGACGCCGACGAGGCCCGCGAGGACCGCAACGGTGGCGAGCACGTCGGCCAGGCGGTCGGTGGCGTCAGCCAGCATCGCGTCGCTCGAGGCGAGGCGCCCAACACGCCTTAGGACGAAGGCTCGGCCGGTCTCGATCACGAGCGTCCCGATCAAAAGTGCGAACGCATATCCGGCCGGATTCACCATCGAGCCGCCGGCGGTCAGGCGGCGGATCGCCTCGAACGCGATCCCGAGGGCGGTAATCAGGAGCAAGACTCCTTCGGTAAAGGCGGCGAGGTTTTCCGCGCGCCCGTGGCCGTAGGGATGCTCTCGGTCCGCGGGCTTCCGCGCGGTTCTCACCGCGACCAGCGTGAACGTGCTTGCAGCGAGGTCGAAGATCGAGTGGACCGCCTCGCTCAGGATGCCGAGGCTGCCCGTGAGCAGGCCGACGACCAGCTTGCCCAGCACCAGGGCGACACCGATGCCAACCGAGACGAGCATGACGCGCTCCGGCCGCCTCGCCATTGACCTCATCCAGGCCACTCTAGGAGAACGAGCTCTTTCTCTACTTCAGCAGGGAGGCCGACTTGAGGAGCTGATCATCGGAGCCAAGCGCGATCAAGAGGTCGCCCACCTCCAGTCGCAGCTCGGGGCTAGGGTTCACGTACAGCGTCCCGTCGCTGCGTCTCAGCGCAAGCAGCTTGGCCGCTGACGCGTCCAGCAAGCCAGTCTCCTCGATTGTCTTGCCGGCAGCAGCCATGCCCGCCGAAACGAGCATCTCCTCGACCGCGATCTCCGACTCGCCGTGGTGAAGCGTGTCCAGGACGTCCACCAGCGCGGGGCGGACGGCGAGCTCGGCCATGAGGTGTCCGGCCATCCGGTAGGGAGAGATCGTCCTGGTCGCGCCCGCGAGCTCGAGCCGCCGGATTGATTCGGGCCGGCCGGCCCTGGCGAGGATGTAGAGGCTGGGGTTGAGCGCGCGAGCGGAAAGAACGATGTAGACGGCGCGCTCGTCGGAGTCGACCGCACAGATCAGTCCGCGCGCGCGTTCGATCCCGGCTTGCCCAAGGAGCTCCTCGCTGGAGGCGTCGCCCTCGATATGGAGGCGTCCCTCGGCGCGCAGGCGGCCGACGGCTTCCTCCGTCTGGTCGATCACCGCATACGGGACCTTGTGCTCTTCGAACTCCGCGACGATCTGCGTCCCGATGCGGCCGTAGCCGCAGATGATGAAGTGGTCGCGGAGCTGGTTCAGGCTGCGCTCCAACTGGCGCTCTCTCCTGTAATTGCCAAAAGCGTTTTCGGCGAGCGTTTCCGCAAAGACGCCGAAGCCATACAGCATGGTAGCGACGCCGACGACGATGAGGGTCGAGGTGAAGATCCGGCCTGCCGCCCCTTGAGGATGGATCTCCTGATAGCCGACCGTGCTGATGGTGATGATCACCATGTAGAAGGAGTCGAGCAGGTCCCACCCGTCGATCAGCGTGTAGCCGGTGATGCCGTAGACGATGATCACGCCGAGGAGGACGACAGCGAGCCGAAAACGCGACAGCGGGTTGCGCGGTCGAGTCTTCACTTCTTAGTCCGGCGCCGTTTCCTCACCTTTTCGACGGCGGCGCATGAGTCGACCTTAGCCGCCCCCGCCTGGACCTTCCAGGCCCGGCTTGGTCATCTTGGCGAGGTCCAGCGCTTTGTTGAGCGCCGCTTCGCTCACTCCCTTCGCGCGTGCCAGCTGGCGGATGCTCTTCCCGGTGCGGATGGATTCCTTCGCGATCTTGCTCGCTTCGTCATAGCCGAGGATTGGATTGAGCGCGGTCGCAAGCATAGGGCTGCGCTCCACCAGCTCTGGCCCGCGGTCGGTTGCCTGCAAACCTTCGATGCAGCGTTCCGAGAAGTTGCGGACCGACGTCGCCAGCAGCGCGATCGATTCGAGCATCGCAGCCCCGGCGACGGGCATCATCACGTTCAGCTCGAAGATGCTTCCCGACTGTCCGCTGATCGTGACCGTCAGGTCGTTGCCGTAGACGCGGGCGATGACCATCAGCAGGGATTCGATGATCACGGGATTGACCTTGCCCGGCATGATGCTCGAGCCAGGCTGAGTCTCGGGCAGCCGCAGCTCGCCCAGACCCGCGATTGGACCGGTACCCATGAACCGCACATCGGAGCCGATCTTCCACAGACTGGTCGCAATCGTGCGCAGCCCCCCATGGGCGGCCACGAGTGCGTCGAGCGTGGCCTGCGCATGGAAGTGATTTGAGGTTTCGCGCACGGGCAGCCCCGTCGCCTTGGCGAGCCTCGCGGCCGCGAGGCGTGCGTACTGAGGATGCGTGTTGATGCCGGTGCCGACGGCGGTGCCGCCGAGAGGGATCCGGGCGAGCTCGTCGATGGCGATTCCCGCGCGGCGGATCGATTCCTCCACCTGCCCGGCGTAGCCCCTGAACTCCTGGCCGAGCCGGATCGGAGTTGCGTCCTGGAGATGCGTGCGCCCGGTCTTGACCACGGGCCAGAATTCTTTGCTCTTGGCTTCGAGCGCTTTCTGCAGCCGCTCCAGGGCTGGAATCAGCTCGTCCTTGATCGCCATCGCCGCGGCCAGTTGGATAGCAGTTGGGATGTCGTCGTTGGAAGACTGGCCCAGGTTCACGTGGTCGTTGGGATGGACCAGGCGTGAACCTCGCTCGCCGCCCAGGATCTCGGTCGCCCTCGTCGCGATCACCTCGTTCGCATTTGTGTTGGTCGAGGTACCCGAGCCTGTTTGGTACACATCGATCGGGAACTGGCTGTCGAACTCGCCGTCGATCACCTGCTGCGCCGCCGCCGAAATCGCGCGCGCGCGCCGGCGCGACAGGAGTCCAAGCTCGAGGTTGGTCTGGGCCGCCGCGCGCTTGACCATGCCGAGGGCGCGGATGAAACGCCGCGGTAGGGGCTGGCCGGAGATCGGGAAATTGAGCACGGCGCGCTGCGTCGAAGCGCCGTAGTAGGCGCCGGTGGGGACCTCCATCTCGCCCATGGAATCCTTTTCGATGCGCGTCCCCTTCTTGCTCACGGCCAGATCTTAGTGTCCCGCTTAGAGTGACGGATTGATGCGCCTCGCCGCCGTCGACATCGGGAGCAATACGGTGCATGCGTTGGTGGCCGATGTGGTGCGAGGCCGGCTGGAGGATGTCGCTCACTACGTCGAGATGCCCGAGTTGGGCGCCCAGGTCGCGCGTACCGGTGTCATCGGCGCTCGTGCCAAACCTACGCTTCGCGCCTTTCGCTCGGTCGTTGCCAGGGCCCGCACTCACGGTTTCGAGGTCCTGATCGCATGCGCCACCCAGGCGGTCCGGCAGGCCAAGGACGGGGAAGCCTTTGCCCGAGCGGCGGGTGAGGCGATCGGAACGCCGGTCCACGTGATCTCTCCGCGCCGGGAGGCGGAGCTCAGCTTTCTTGGCGTGGCGAGCCGGCACGCCGTCCGCCGGGAGTGGGCCATGGTCGATCTAGGCGGCGCCTCTACTGAAGTTGTGATCGCGCGGGGTCGCGAGCTACAGCGGGCCACGACGCTCCCCATCGGGTCCGGCGTGCTCGCCGCCGGCTACCTCTCCGACCCGCCCAAACCGGAGGAGCGGGCGCGCATGCGGCGAGCGGCGCTCCGGGAGCTTGCCCATGCTCCAGACGGGGAGGTCGAGCGGCTGGTCGCCACCGGCGGGACCGCCTCCAACCTGCCGCTTGTTCTCACTCACCGGAACCCGCCTTCTGTGTTGACGACCGCTGACCTTCTGGCCTGCGAAGGACGCCTGGACGGGGGTCGGGCGGCAGAGGTGGCAAAGGTGGTCGGCCTGCCGCCCAACCGGGTGAAGGCCATGCGGGCGGGGATTGAGGCCCTGCTCCTGTTCCTCGACTGGTATGGGCTGGCGGTCCTCCAGATCAGCCACGAGGGCCTGCGCCACGGGATGCTCCTCGCCTACCTGGAGCGGGGCAATGATTGGTGGCGGTAGAACGTTGATACCGTTGGGAACAATGACCATATGGAAGAGGTGAGTTCACGCGGTTCTGGACTCAAGGTGGCTCTGGCGCTGACGTGCGCGGTGCTCGTCGTCGAGCTCGCCGGCGGGCTCGCCTCACATTCGCTGGCCCTTCTCTCTGACGCCGGCCACGTTCTGACCGATGTCTTCGCGCTGGGCCTCGCTTGGTTTGCGGTCGCTCAGTCGAACCGTCCCGCAGATACGCGACGGAGCTACGGCTATCACCGCATCAGCATCCTGGCCGCACTCGTCAACGCGGTAACGCTGATAGTCATTGTGGTGGCGATCGCCTACGAGGCGATTCAAAGGCTGGCGCACCCACAACCAGTTCAGGGCGGCATCGTGATCGCGACGGCTCTAGTCGGCATCGCCATCAACCTGGTTGTTGCGTTCGGTCTGCGGCGAGGGGCGCACAGCTTGAACATCAGGGCGGCGCTGATTCATGTGGTCGGCGACCTCGGTGCGTCAGCGGGTGTGGTGGTAGCCGGAATCGTGATTCTTGTGACCGGCTGGCTCTACATCGATTCCATCCTTTCGCTTGGCATCGCCGTTTTGATCGCTTTCGGCGCGTGGGGGATCGTGCGCGAGACGGTCAATCTGCTTATGGAGGGCACTCCGGCTGAGATCGATCTGGCTGCGGTGACGAAGGAGATCACGGGCACCGAGCGGGTGACCAGCATGCACGACCTGCATGTCTGGGCCCTGTCATCCGACGAGGTGGCGCTCAGCTGCCACGTGGTGGTGGGGGATCACCCACTGGCCGATGTAGAGCACATCGTCCGCGACCTGGAGGGCCGACTGTGCGAGAAGTTTGCCATCGGCCACACCACGATCCAGGTCGAGAGCTGCCATCCGTGCGGCGAGATCCACCACGGCGCGGGCGACCACAACCACCCGCACGAACACCTCGTCGTCGTTACTGCGGGAGCAGGGCCTCCTCGCGCTGCAGGATCCTCCGCGCCACCGCAATAGCCGACGCGTACGTCGAGTCCATTCCTCGGTAGCTCAGGCCGCGTGCGCCGAGCGTGCGTGCCTGCGTGTACGGCGTGTCGGATGCGTAGTGGACGATCCCAAGGTCGAGATTGATCTGCGCCATGTTCACGCTCTCACCGATCGGATAGCGATCCGGCTGGACGATTTCGTAGCACGCATCGAGGTACGGGCCGGCCTCCATCTCAACGACTGTGTAGCGGCCGTGGTAGTAGAAGTCGAGGTAGTCGCGATTCTGCAAGAACGTTCCGCGAACCGCGACCGCCCTCTGGTTGTCGAGTGCCGAGCCGTACACGAGGTTCGGCTGCACGTCGGCGGCGGTGAAGCAGTTGTCGAGCCAGTAGGTGTTGTTCGAATGCTCGTTGTGGACAACGTTCGGGATCATCACGTCACCGACGTCGGCGTTGAGCGTCGCGGCTTTGCCAAGAACGTAAACGCCCTTCACCCAGGAGGCCTGTTCCGCGACCTGGCGAAGGATGTGGTACGCGGCCTGGCCGAGCGGATAGTCGACGTTGAGGATGCACGCGTCGGAAGCCCGCAGCCGCTGCTCGTCCACCGAGCCGACCCGAGGATCGATGGCGCTCGGGTCGAGCTTCGAGAGCATGAACACCTGAGCCGCGGAGTCGACGCCCGTTCCCTTGGCGGCGATGTGCCTGACGCCGTTCGCCGCCTCCATCTCGGCTCGCCGCCGGCGCATCCGCTCGCGATCAGGATGCTGATCGAACAGCTGGCGCGCGCCGTAGTACAGCCAGTTGTGGCGGGAGGCGCGGATGTGGCCGGCCTCGAGCTTGCGGCGCTCTTCGTCGAGCTCAGGATGGTGCTGTGCGATCCAGTCCACGATGTCGCTCTCGAACTCGCGGGCGACTGCGGTCATCACGTTGACGAGGCTGTGCGAGTTGGAGGAGACGAAATAGATCGGCGCGCCGCGCGCGCCCAACTGCTCCATTGCCGCAGCAATCGGAAGCCACCAACGGCTCGCGTTCCTGGCATAGCCGAGATGGCTGCCGCTGATGAGCCGCAGCACGATCCTGCATTCCTCGCGCTTGATGGCCGCAAGGATGGAATCGAATGAATCTCCCCACGCGTCGTGCAGGCGCCGCCAGTCGTCGTCCGACGCGCCCGCGGCTTGCCGCGCCTGCTCGTCGGACAGCGCATCGTCCTGCAAGGCGCGGTGCAGCTTGTTCCACTCGATCTGGAACGCAACGAGAGTCGGAACGAGGTCATCGATATCCGAGGCCGACGCGATGAGCACGGCCAGGGTGTTCTTCCCGTCGTAGTACCAGCGGCGCCGCCTGGCCGGGGCTTTGACCTCTTCCCAGCCCAGGACGTCGGCGTGCAGAACTGAGCGGAAGCCCTGGGGGCTCTGGCCCATGACCACGTGCCGGCTGCGCGTGATCGCCTCGGGCAGGCGCCGGATGGCGTAGAGGAGGGCGCCCATGTCGGTCTGGGGCTCGGCGGCCAAGGGGTGCAGCACGGACCCCATGCCGAGGTGCGCCTGGACCAACGACTCGATCTTGATGTCGCCCGAACTCTGGAGCATCGTCGTGTAAGTGCGGACGTAAAGCTCGACGGCGTGCTTGCCAGACCAGCCCGGCCCGGGCGGCGTCTCCATCCAGCGAATATAGATGGATGCTCCGCGCAGCGAAACTTACAAAACCTTGACGTTCTAGAGAACGAAGCTGGGAACGTGGCGTTGTGTAGTTAGAGCGTGAACACCAAACTGCGCTATCTGCGAATCGCCGGTTTTGCCGCTGGCGCCGTGGCCGTTGCCGGTGCCGCAGTCCTCGTCACGGCTTCCGCCGCAGGCCTGACTACCGGCACTCGCTCCGCCTCGCCACAGCAAGCAGCTGTGGAGACCGCTTCGATCGACGAGGTGGCAACTCCAGCTGCGATCTGCGACGCCTTCCTCACGCATCTCACCGCAGACCTGGGCAAAGGCCTCACCAAGGCCCAGGTGAACGCCGCGATCCAGAAGGCGATCGGCGAGACGCTCGCCGATGAGGTGAAGAACGGAGACCTCAAACAGGCTCAGGCGGACGCACTCAAGGCAAAGCTCACGAGCCGGCCGACGTGCGCGCTTGCCGGTGATGGCAAGGCTGCGGGCCGCGGCGATCCCGCTAAGATCGCCATCTCCAAGCAGCAGCTCATCGCCGCCTCCGCATCGGTGCTCGGGATCAGCGAAACCGAGCTTACGACCGACCTCGCGAGCGGGAAGACGCTCTCGGAGCTTGCAGCCGCCCACAAGCCACAGGCAATTACGGAAGCACAGTTCCGCACGAGCCTGATCGCCAAGCTCACGCCGCTTCTCACCACGGCGGTGAACAACAAGCAGATGACCGCGGACCAGAAAGCGGCCATCCTCAAGAACTTGCAGACCGGACCGATTCCGTTCTGGAGCAAGCCGGTGCCGCACAAGATGCCCCTACCCGTCGGCGCTTCGACGACCTAGAGTCTCTTAGTTCGGCAGCTCGTCTTGTGGGCCGCCAAGGCGGCGCATCAGCTCTTCGAGGAGCTGGCGCGTCTCCGGGTCGGCCATCAGGCGCTCCTGCATCTGCTCCGCCGACCGGCGGATCTCCGGGTCGGACATGAGCCGCTCGGACATCGCCTGAAACCGAGCGGTCATGTCCTTCATCGATGACTCCTGCGCGACCTGGATGAGGATCGGCTGGCTGGCGGCCGCCACCACCGCCTCAGCTTGGAGACGCACCATCTCGATGCCCTTGCAGCCGAGGCATTCGCCCTTGAGGCCGCAATGGCAGAGCTGCGGGCGCAAGTGATCCAGGGCGGCGTGGAGCTCGGACATGTCAACAGGACCGGCCATCGCCAGAAATCTACGCGGGCTTCGACTTGCCCGTGTACATGGACTCGATCTGGTCCTGGTAGTGCTGTTCGACGACTTTCCGCTTCACGTCAAGCTTCAATGACAGCTCCCCGGACTGCTCCGTGAAGTCCTCCGGCAGCAGCGTGAAGTACTTGATCGTCTCCCAGTTCCCCAGATGCGCGTTGACGGCGTCGATGGTCGCCTGGATGTGGGTTTTCAGCGCGCCTTCATCCAGGCCCTGCTTGCCGGCGGCGTCCCAGTCCGGAACGATCAGCGCGGTGACGTAAGGCCTGCCCTCCCCGATCGCCACCGCCCGCGCGATGAGCGGATCCCCCTTCAAGGCGAACTCGAGCTGCAGCGGGGCGATGTACTTGCCTCCGGCAGTCTTGAAAAGTGACTTCTTCCTGTCCGTGATTTTCAAGAAGCCATCCGCGTCGATCTCGCCTATGTCACCCGAATAGATCCATCCCTCCTTCAGCATCTCGGCGGTCGCGGCGGGATTCTTGTGGTAGCCGACCATGTTGCCTGGGCCCTTGACCAGGATCTCGCCGTCGCCGGCTATCTTCAGCTCAACTCCGGGGAACGGCTTGCCGACGGTCAGGAAACGGTGTTCGTTCAGCGTGTTGGAGACAGCGCCTGACGACGTCTCGGTCAAGCCCCATCCATTGAGGATCGGCACCCCAATCGCCCAGAAGAACTGTTCGATCTCCTGCGCCAGCCCGGCCCCGCCGCTGATGAAGAAGCGCAGCCGTCCT
Organism: Candidatus Eiseniibacteriota bacterium; assembly: GCA_035300725.1. Classification (GTDB taxonomy): domain Bacteria; phylum Chloroflexota; class Dormibacteria; order Dormibacterales; family Dormibacteraceae; genus Palsa-870. The sequence goes on from DATGVE010000153.1 coordinate 23,272, forward strand.
CCGGTCAGGCGCCGGCGAAGAGGTGCCAGAACGAGCCTGTCGGCGAGCTTGTGCTCCGCCGACAGCAGCGGACCTCTGGTCGATTCATGCGCGTATCGCGTGCCGACGCGTATGGCCCAGCGGAACAGCGCCTGGCGCGGCGCGCTCGCCTCGCGCACGCGCGCCATGACTGCCGAATGCATCTTTTCGTACATGCGCGGGACGCTGCACAGGATGGTGGGCTGAACCTCGGCGAGCTCGTCTGTGATGTGGTCAAGGCCTCGGGAAATCCAGGTCTGGCCGCCGAACATGAGGCCGACGAAGATGCCGTTGATTCGTTCGAAGACGTGTGCATACGGGAGGAAGGAGAGCGTCGAATCCGACTCGGTCACCGGATGCACCTTCACGATCGCCCGGCAGATGTCAACCAGATTGCGGTGGGCGAGCTCGACGCCCTTCGGATCGCCCGTCGTGCCGGACGTGTAGACGATGGTGCAAAGGTCGTCGGGCTGAATTCGACCCAGCCGCGAGGTGATCTCGGCCAGCCGCTTCGGCGGCTGGGCCACCCATTGCCCCACTTCCTTGTCGAGGTAGACGACTGCGTTTAGAGGACCCCCGGTCTGGAGCTTCTCGGCTTTGGCCTCATCGGAAACGATCGCGACAGTGGCTTCGCTGTTGGCGGCGATCTTCCTGGCGATATCGGCGCTGACATTCGGATAGATCGGCACTGTGATCGCGCCGGCCGCCTGGATGGCAAAGTCGCAGTAGAGCCACTCGAGCCGGTTCTCGGACATGAGGATCACGCGGTCGCCGGCCTGCACGCCCAGATCGACCAGCGCCGACGCCACCGCGAGAATGTCGCTCCGCATGTCCGCCCAGGTCTCGATCTGCCAGGCGTCACCCCGGCGGTAGTGGACCAGCGGTCGCTGGCCAAATCGAGCGGCCTGGCGGAAAAAGACGCCGACTGTGGTGCGGTCGGCGATCGCTTCGGGATCAAGCTCCAAAGTCGAAGCTGGCGTGGTCACCGACGTGGCGCTATTTGACCGCCTTGATCGTGAGGGTCAGAGTTCCGGCGGGGACGCTGACCGTGATCTTGTCGCCCTTCTTCCGGCCGACTAGCGCCCGACCCACGGGCGACTCGACGGAGATGCGGCCGGCCGACGGGTCGCTCTCCACCGCGCCAACCAGGTGGAATGTCTCCGTGTCGCCTTCGTTGTCGACCACCTCGATGGTCGAGCCGGGCTGCACGACGCTCGAATGAGTGTCCTTGATGATCTGCGCGCGACCGATCATCTCTTGCAGCTCGTAGATCCGGCTGTCAAGCAGTCCAACCTCTTCTTTAGCCTGCTCGTACTCGGGGTTGTCCTCGATGTCGCCGGGCTGGAAAGCCTCTTTCAGGCGCTCGCCGGCTTCGGCACGCCGCTTCAGCGCGACCTCCAGGTCGCGCTTGAGCTTCTCCAGCCCCTCGGGCGTCAGCAAGACAGGTTCGGTAAGGTCCATCTCCGATTTGAAATGATAACCCGGCTCATGGACCCCACCGATTTGCGGGCCGGGCTTGCCGAACGGCTCGCTGGAAGCGAGCCCATCGACGCGCAGACAATCAATTCGGCCTGCTTCATGCTCTCCCGCGCCATCGAAGAGCTCGCGATGAGCGTTCCCGACGCGGCGCCGCTCGCCAGGCGGTTGCTGCGTGTGACAGGTCGCCTCGCGATCGACACGGGCTCTCCAGACTCATCGCCAGAGGTCTGGCCAAACACCGAAGAGATGGCATTGCAGTGGATCGACGAAGCGCTGCGTGCCCTGGGCTACCAGGTACGCCCGTTGCCCGAAGGTGGGCGAGACGAGCTGAAGAGCGTCGAAGCAGACTGGTAGCGCTGCCCTAGTTGATCAATCGTGCGGCGGGCGGAGCGGGCGAGTAGTTGGGGTTGAAGTCGATGCCGACACTGGCACCGCCGGCAACCGTGGCTGTATAGACGATCACCTGGCCTGCCAGGGGCGCCCTGTTGCCGCCACTGAGCGTCCAGTTGGCGCCAGGCGTGTAGATCGTGCCGATGAACTGGGTGGCCGAACCACCGTTCAGACTGTTCGAACAGTTGTTGCCGGGTGGCGAATAGATCACGATCCAGTTGTACTGCTCCCCGGAGAAGACGTAGGTGGCTCCCTGAGCGTTCTGGTCGAAGCACGATCCGTTGGGCAAGTAGAACTGCACCGCTCCGGGCGTCACCTTCGCGGTCGCGCAAGGCGAGATCGGGTCGCCGGGGTTGGGCGAGACCACACAGTAGTTCTCGTTGGCCACGTCGCCACCCGTGTACAGCGGGTACTGGAGCGCCATCGGTGCGTTCTCTTGCGACAACGTGCCTGCGGGCGGCGGGCAGTTCTGGAAGCACTGGGCCGCCAGCTCGGGGTCGGGCGGAGCGCAGCCTAACGTGCGGCTCTGGGCGAAGCAGCGGACTGCGGGGCTGGGGATCACGCGGTCGCTGAGGTCGTAGAGGGTGGCGCCGGCGGCGGGGGGAACGGCCGGCGCGGCGGCCCCCAGCGTCCAGGCGCTCCCGGTCGGATATGTACCTGTTGGGGCGCCGCCGATGAAGCCGGGAGCATCGAAACTGGCGACCCAGCCGAAGTTGGTCAACGGCGCCACGCAGCCGAAGGGGTTCATGTAGACGTTGTAGTACTGGGCACCGGGGGCGTTCTGGGTGATATTGATGCTGACGCCGACGTTGGAGGGGGAGTGCAGGCTTCCCGTGACGGGGCTCGGTGTCAGCTTGCACGCCGACGGCGCGCTCTCCCGGCGGCAGCCGGGAGCTGAGTAGCAGGGGTTGGGAGAGACGCCGGGATCGATGAAGGTGTCGAAGCGGACCGAGGTCACGACCACGCCCCACGTGTTGTTGCGGCCCAGGGTATCGGTGACCCCCGAGTGGCAACCGGCGGGCGTCTGCGGCGAGAGGTCCGTGCAGGGAGGGGCGAGGGTGATGGTCTGGCCGACGGCCGCGTTCGTGACCGTGAAATGCCCGGCGCAGCCGGTGCTGTTCTGGTCCCAGAACTGAGGGTTGGCGAGGGCAGTGGAGCCTGGGGTCGAGGAGTTTCCCTCATCTGGTGCCTTCAGCTCGTTGGAGAGCAAGCTGCCCGTAGCATCGGACTTGTAGCTTGCGGCCCACGTGTAGACACCAGCGTCAAGGAACGCGCAGCTTGCCGAGCCGCCACTGAGATGGAAGTAGCTGCTATACACGCCCGGGAACATCTCCGTCCACGTTCCCCGGTTTCTGAATGAGTAGCCCTGCGCCAGAGAGTAGTAGGGGACGGACGAGGCAAGATAGCCAGGGTCGGTCAGCGTCGGCGCTGGAACCACCGGCCCACCCTGCGTGTCGCCGGGCCTGCAGGGCGGAGGGTAGGGGACGAAGCCAGGGGCAGATCTGTAGCAGTAATACGTCGCTGAGCTGCAGTTAGAACCAGCGGCCCCGTAACAGTTGCCCGCCTCCCGGAGGTTGGGGTCGACGCAAGCGGTCCCGTTCGAGTACGCATCCCCCAACAGGGTCAAAGTCGCAGAGCCCGTGAGCGTCAACGAGCAGCTACCGGTGCTGAGGGTCAGCAGCGCCGGAGTCTGGCGCTGGTTGCCTACGATCGCCGTTGCCGTGGCGTTGATGATGACGTTAAGCGGCCCGCCGAAGATCTGTATGAAGGCCAGCGGAAGCTGGTGAGTGGTCGAATAGGTGAACTGGTATCCGTTGAACTGGGTATTCGTGGCGACGATGGTCAATGTGTAGCCACCGTCGTACTGGACCACTTCGGTGTCCTGCTGAAGGTTGGCGTTGGGCCCGACGAACGTGGTGGTCAGGACGTCCGAGGTGGGGGCTGCGTATAGACGGAGGTTGTTGGCGTAGATCTGCTTCGACTTCGGAAGGGTGCTTCCATACAGGTTGCTGTAGTTCTCATACCAGTCGCCGGCCGCCAGCGCTGCGGAGTCGACGGCGGCCTGCTGCTCGCGGCGGTCGACGTAGGCGCGCCCAGAATCGATGGCGAGCCCAAGCATCCCGAACAGGACCAGGATCAGCAGGGCGATCAGGACGATGGCCTGGCCCTGCTGCAGCTTTCGCTCAGGTGAACTAGTTCGAGTACTCAGCACGGTAGACCGCATAACCGGTGATGACGATCCTGTTGCCAACTACTTGCTGAATCAGTGGAGTCAGAGGCTGGAAGTTGAACCAGAGCGTTACCTTGATGGGCTCGTTGCCGACCGCGGGTCTGATGCCGAGGCAGGGCGCTCCCGGCGAAGGAGTCGTACCGGGGCCGCCGCGGGGACCGTTGGCGACGGGATACAGAGTCGGATCAGTCCCGACGTTCAGACCGTTGCCGTCGCCGGCTGGGCTTGGGTCGGTGATGAAGATCCAGCCGGTGTTGGGCGGGGGCAGTTGTAGCGACCCTTGGGGATTACCTCCATTTGGGATTGGCCCGTTAGGGCAAGGGTTGGCGAGGGCCTGGGCGATCGCGTGCGCCTGCACCGCTGTTGCGACATCGGAGTCCGTGGGCCAGCAATGCACATAGGCGGGAGAGACGCAACCGACGCCGTTCTGGTCGATGAAGTTCGAAGCCCGGACGGCAACGCGCGCGCCTTCGTTGGCCGCCTGCTGCAGCGTGACGTAGAAGTAGAGGCCGCGCCCGAAGTCGATGATCCCGAACGTCAGCAGCAGGATTATCGGCGCGATGATCGCGAACTCGACCAGGCCCTGTGACCTCTGGCTGCGAAACCATCGGAGGGGTCGCTCTCTCATGGCTTGCCCTGGATCGTGAAGTGCTCGTTGTAGGCGAGGTTGATCCCGTTCCCGAACATGGTCTGGATGAATGGCGTGATGAGCTGGAAGTTCATGAGCAGCGCGACGTTGACATCTCCCAGTCGCCACGAGTTGTCGGCGGGAGCTAACGCTCTGGAGCCGAGCTGCGAACCACCCGGTGGACTCGGTGGCGTATAGCAGATGTAGACGTTCACCGACTGCGGGGTCGTTGGGAACGCGGCGACGGGGTACGGCTTGTTGTTGAAGGTGTTGCCATCTGTCCCCGCAAGACACCCGGCGGTCACCTGGACTCCGGTGAGGCCCGCCCCATTCAGCGACTGGTTGACAGCCTGCATGATGTCGGCGTCGTCCAGATAGTTGTTGGTTCGTGCCGCTGTGCTGAACCAGGCGCCGTGGCGGGCTCCCTCGCGAGCGGCCCCCTGGAGGTTGACCGCGTAATAAAAGGCCCGAGAAAGGTCCAAAAGGCCCATCATCAGCAGCAACAACACGATCGAGGAGATCGCGAACTCGACCAGCGATTGTCCAAATTGAGACCTTCTGGGGCCTTGGATGCCCGTTTTACGCATTTCGGCGGTCATATTGAAACCTATCGGACTTAAGGATGTGCATCTTTAGACGGTTAACGCGACTTAGAGCGATTTCAGTCGCCTAATTCCAAATAAATGAAGAAAGAGCCCGGAGCCATCTCCGAAGCCCGACGCTGGCAGGACCTTCGCGCGCGCGCGATCGACGCCACATTCGACGCAGACCGGCGCCGGGTGGGCGAGCGTGTCGCGGTCGTCTTCCGGTGGCTGTTCTTGATCGTGCTGGGCCTGCTCAACAACGTGAACCCGCACACCGGCACAAACGCCAAGGTGACGATCGACCTGGTGTTGCTCGCCTGGGCGGTCATGAACGTCGTCGTCAACGTGCTCCTGGTGCGCGGCTACCAGCCGGGAAAGCAGTTCAGCCTCTCGACGATGACGCTCGACATCCTCTTCGCTGCGACGCTCGTCTACCTGTCGGACGGCTTCAGCAGCCCGTTTTTCCTCGCCCTGTTCCTTGCCGTTATCACCAATGCGGTGAGGTTCGGCGCCACCGCGAGCTTCATCTCGGCTCTGATCGTGGCGGGCATCTACCTTTTCATCGGCGGAAGCTTCACGCCGGCCAACTTCACGCTCGACCCAAACGCCACGATCGGCACGATGTTCTTGTTCCTCGTCGTGGCGCTCACCACCGGGTACATGACTCGCGAGCTCGAGCGCGAGCGGCGCTCCGCGGTCGAACGGGCCGCTGAGGCGGACTCACTCCGCGAAGTGAGCATGAGCCTCGTCTCGAACACCGACATCAAGGATGTGTTCGACGTGCTGATCGGGAACGCGGTCCAGATGACGACAGCAGATCGAGGCCGGCTGATCTTCTCCTCGCATGAGGGGTTCACCGTCGTCTCGAGCGCCAACCGCGACGGTTCGACTCCAGCTCCCGAGGGCGAGCCGATCGATGAACATCAGCTCTCGCAGGCCTCCGGCACAGGCGAGGCGGTTTTCGCAGTCGATGGCAAGGGTCTGGTGATCCCGATCGCGTCCGGCGACGACGTGACCGCGATCGTCTGCTTGAACAAGGCAACCGGCGTTTTCACCAATCAAGACCTTTTCACCGTGAACGCACTCTCGGGCAGCTCCGCGGTGCCGCTCGCCAACGCGCTGCGCTTCCAGCGCAGCCGCCAGGAGGCGACCACCGACGGCCTGACCGGCGTGGCCAACGTCAGAGAGCTGCGCCGCCGGCTGGACGCGGCGTTTGCACGGCCGGACCGCAGGGAAACGCCCCTTTCGCTGCTCCTCATCGACTTCGACTTCTTCAAGTCCGTGAACGACCAGCTGGGTCACCAGCACGGCGACCTCGTCCTTCAGATGGGGACCCGAATCGTGCGGGCTGCCGCCCGTGCGCAGGACCTGGTCGCCCGCTACGGAGGCGACGAGCTCGCCGTGATGGTCGCCGATACAAATGCGATCGGAGCGCAGCGTCTTGCCTATCGCATCGTCGATGCGGTGCACGCCGCGGCTGTGTCGACGACACCCGGACAGCACCTGACATTCAGTGTCGGCGTTGCGTCTTATCCGGAGGACGCTTTCACGGCCAGCGAGCTGATCGCGGCGGCCGACCAGGCACTCTATCTCGCCAAACGCGAGGGCAAGGACAGGGCTTGCACGTTTCCTCAGCTCGTGACGGAGCTCGAGCTTGCCGACGGCAACCTGATCTCGATGCTCTCCGAAGCCGGCCCGCAGGTGATGGTGGCTGCCGCGCACGCCGCGGATCACCGCAATCCGCTCGCCCAAGGCCACTCGAGCCGCGTCGCGTGGATCGCTGACGCAGTCGGCCGGCGGTCCGGCCTCCTGCCGAACCAGCTCGAGGATCTTCAAACTGCCTCTTTCCTTCATGACGTCGGCCACATGACGCTCGCCGCCGACGGCGAGAACTTAGAGGCGCCCGGCCATGCCGCTGAGGGGGCAAGGATCGTCGAGGGTGCCAGGTTCCCGCCTGACGTGGTGGCGGCGGTGCGCAACCACCACGATCGGTGGGATGGTGTCGATCAGGCCGGCGGCATGACGGGCGAACAGATCCCGGTCATGGCCCGCATCCTGGCGGTGACGGAGAAGTTCGAGGCGCTGACGGCCGGGCGCGGTGGCCCACGCCTGACCTCTAAGGAAGCTTTGGATCAGATCGTTGCGCGATCCGGTCTGGAGTTCGATCCCGCGATCATCGAAGCGCTGGGCAGGGCTGTCCGCGAAAACATCTTCGAGGTGAGCCTCCCGAACGTGGCGCTTCCGGCGACGCCGGTTGCGCCGGCTGCGGCTACAGCCTAGAAATAGAGCTCGTTCCCCAACGACGTTTGTTTGAGGAACAATGTGCCGCCCGGGACGAACGACGAGAGGGCGGGCGTCACGGCAGGAAACTTGATCGCCACGAGGACCTGCAGTCCATGTCCGCCGTTGGAGGGACGCACCCCCCAAGCGCCGCAACCGCTGATCGCGCCGAGGTCCGCTCCGGAGGAAAGCGTGCAGGTCCGCACCGCAAAGCAAGCCAGCTGCGTGCCGCTGAACGAGGTCGGGGCGCAGCCTCCCGGATCGCCGCAGACGCCGGCGGCTGTCAAGCATGTGCCGAAGCTGGTGCCCGGTCCCACCGATCCCCATGCCGCTGTGGTGTTCGGAATCCCGCTGTTCGGCTCGTCGCGAACTGCGTTGCCGATGTCCGAGGTGTCCGAGATGATGCCCATGCGGACTCCGGCGCGGGCAGCTCCCGCGGCGTCGATGGACTCCCAGAAGGCGCGCCCGACGTCGACAGTCAACATCACGAACAGGATCAGCACCGGCGTGAGAAGGGCGAACTCGACGAGGGCCTGGCCTTTCTGAATACGTGCAATGTTCTGGCGAGGGGTCGTCTGCATCACTGCACGAGCCAGACCGTGCCGGCGCTTTGCTGGCCTGGTCCAGGGCCACCTGTGCTCCTGAAGGTGTATGTGGCGTAGGCGTAGTCGCCGCAGCGGTCTCCGTCAAGGAGGAAGACCGTGACGCTCAAGTAGTTGCCGACAGGGTTGGGGAACGTGTAGATGATCTGGGCGGTGTTGTTGTTGGTCACAGCGCCGGGGATGGTGTTCTCGTGACCCCAGGCCCAGTTGCCAGTCGCTTCGATCGTGGCGCCGTTGCCCCCCGGAATGGTGTAGAGAAAGTCGGAGGGCCCGAGGACCGTATACGCCCCAGGCGTGCCAGGGTTCGGATAGGCGGGGTTCGCGTCGCCTGGGTTGTTGCCAGGCGGCGGCAGCGGACTGCCAGGAACGGGCGGAGTGTTCCAGATGCCCTGCGAGAAGAACTGCGGACTTCCGTTGTTCAGCTTCACGTAAACGTCGAAGGCGTCCATCATCCATTCGTCCGTGTAGTTCACCGTGAGGACCGAGTAGCCGGGCGCGCCGGCGGTAAGCGTTACGCTCGTGATGATCGAGTTCTCGTTCCTACCGCTG
>DATGVE010000154.1:0-2325 GCA_035300725.1 Candidatus Eiseniibacteriota bacterium
CGCACATGCTCCGAGGCCCAACTCCGCTCCCTACACCGCGACGAAGCACGCGATCACCGGCCTGACAAGGTCAACTTCCCTGGATTGCCGTAAGTACGACATCGCGTGCGGGCAGATCGACATCGGCAACGCCGCCACCGAGATGACGGCGCGCATGGCCGAGGGTGTCCTTCAAGCGAATGGAGAGATGGCGGTCGAGCCACGAATGGAGCTCGAGCATGTGGCACGCGCAGTTCTGTATATGGCCGGCCTCCCGCTCGATACCAACGTTCAGTTCATGACCGTGATGGCGACAAAAATGCCGTTCATAGGTCGGGGATAGTCCTTTCCATGGTCACTGTGAACGCCGAATCCAAGGGCGAGGATTGGCTCTGTGAGGTCACCGTTGATCATGCTGGGCAACGCACCAGGCACGCGGTTACGGTCAGGCGAGCCGATCTCGAGCGCTGGGCCGGCGGCACCGAACGCGAGGACGTGGAAAAGCTGGTCAGCCGAAGCTTCGACTTTCTTCTCGAGCGCGAGCCGCCGAACACAATTCTCGCCACCTTCGACCTCTCTGTGATCCGGCGCTACTTTCCGGAATACGATGCCGCCTTCAGGCGCTGATCTCCCTCTCAGCGGCGTCCGTGCCCTCACCTTCGACGTCTTCGGCACCACCGTGGACTGGCGCTCGGGTGTGGCTGCCGAGGCCAGGCGACTCGGCGTCCTGAGCGGCGTGGACGCCGACTGGGAGCGGCTGGCCGAGGCCTGGCGCGCGCTGTACATGCCCTCGATGAATCGCGTCCGGAGCGGTGAGCTGCCGTGGACCAACTTCGACCAGCTCCACCGCTTGTCGCTGGACCAGGTCCTTCACGACGTTGGGGCGGAAGGCTTCGATGCCGCAGCACGCGACGAGCTCACCCGGGCGTGGGAGCGCCTGCCGCCATGGCCGGACTCGGTGCAGGGCCTTGAACGGCTCGGTCAGCGCTTCACCGTCTCCACGCTGTCGAACGGCAACCGTGACCAGCAGATGGCGCTGGCCCGCTTCGCCGGTTTGCCCTTCGAGCGGTTGCTGTCGGCGGAGGACTTCCACCACTACAAGCCGGATCCGGAGGTCTACCTTGGCGCGGCTTCCGCGCTCGGCCTCGAAACGGGCCAGGTGATGATGGTGGCGGCACACAAGGCAGACCTGCGCGCGGCACAGGCGGTGGGTATGCGCGCGGCATTCGTTGAGCGGCCGCTGGAGAAGGGACCTGATGGAGGGGCGGACCTCTTGCCTGATCCACTCGCGGATGTGCAGGCCACCGACTTCATGGACCTGGCGGACAAGCTGGGCTGCTCTTGATCGATGCAATAACCTGTCCACCACAAATGGAGGGCGGCAGTGAACTATTTGCGTAAGGTCGATTTCGCGCAGCTCGCGGCGGTCCAGGATCGCGCGGTCCAATCGCTCCTCGATCGCGATTCGGGCGCCACGAGCTGCAGCGTCAACTGCATCAAGACTCCGCCCGGCGAAGGCTCACCGGCGGGCATGCATACCCACACGGTCGATCAGCTGTTCTACATCCTGAGCGGGACGATGAGCCTGGATATCGCAGGCGAGAGTCACGTTGCCGGCCCAGGCACTCTGGTCGTGTTTCCAGCCGGCGTGCCACATCGCAACTGGAACGGCGGCGTTGAAGCCACGGTGCACCTGGCTTTCAATTCGCCATTGCCGGAGCTCGGCGTACCCTTTGCGCGCCCTGTCAAGTAAGACGACCGCTCGGCCCTCGTGAGCTTCACCACCCGCCCAGAGCTGAAAGGCACTTTCGGCATGGTGAGCTCGACGCACTGGCTCGCCACGCAGTGCGGGATGGCGGTGCTCGAGCAGGGCGGCAACGCGTTCGACGCAGCCGCCGCGGCGGGGTTTGTCCTGCAGGTCGTGGAGCCGCACCTGAACGGCCTGGGCGGGGACCTGCCGATCCTGCTCTGGGACGTCTCGCATCGCCGAGTCGAAGTCATCTGCGGTCAAGGACCGGTGCCCAAGGCGGCAACCATCGAGTCGATCACCTCTCTCGGTCTGGCCGACATCCCCGGCACTGGCCTGCTCGCTGCATGCGTCCCCGGAGCCTTCGCCGGATGGATGGCCCTGCTGCGCGATCACGGAACGTGGCCGCTCGGTGACGTCATGCGCTTCGCCATCGAATACGCCGATTCCGGCTACCCCGTGGTGCCGCGTATCGCCGACGTGGTCGCCATGGCGGAGGGACTCTTCCGCGAACACTGGCCCACCTCGGCTGACGTCTACCTGCGCGACGACAGACCCAGGGCCGGCTCGCTGTTCCGCAACCCCGACCTCGCCTCGAC
>DATGVE010000155.1:0-22274 GCA_035300725.1 Candidatus Eiseniibacteriota bacterium
TCCTTGACCGATGTTGCGGCCAGGCCGACGAGAAGAAACTTCGGAGTGCCGTTGGCCCTGTCTGCCTGCACCTCCACAGGACGGACGTCGAGGCCGGCGAGCATGCACGAGTCGACCGAAGCGAGCACATCGGCGAGGCTAGAGGGACCTTGGCCCGGTGTCAGCCCAGGTTGTTAAGGGCTCTCGCCACCTTTCTCAGCGGGTGAGGGGAACTTCGGCTTGTGCCCTCCCGCGGAAGCGTTGACTGCTCGCCGGGCAAAAAAGGTGTTTACGACCATTGTCAGAAAGAAACACACCGCCCCTGCGGCGATAGCTAGCGGTTGAGTGCCTCCCAAAGCCACCACCAACAATGCGGCCCAGGCTCCCAGGACGACGGCGACGATGATCGTGAGCATGCCTGGAAGGGTCTGCATGCCGTGACCGAGGTCTTTGAAGAAGTTCTGGCCGGGAACAGGCGCGCTTATTCCGAACGTTGTCAAGACGCCGCGCACGTCGTCGTGCTGTCCCGTGATGAAGTACTGAGTGAGCTCTGGATGCATCTCCAGGTAGGCATGCCGGATCCGGTTCATCCCCATCACCCAGCGGGCATCTTCGGCGTTAAGGTGCCCAATCCTCGCGATCGTGACCATACCGACGAAGAAAACAACCGGCAGAAGAAGGAGCGCGGCCGCGAAGAACACCGTCTCGAACCGCCCCGCCTGTGCGATCAGAGCCAGCGCAATCACCGTGCCTGACAGCACGGAGAAGAACATGCTCGCGCGACTGAAGGAATCCGTATAGCCGAGCGATCGACTCGCGAGCAGGCTCCAGTGTTCGGTCGCGAGGATCTGCATGCGTACGCCATCGGCTGTCGCGGCAGTGGAGCCGCCAACCGGAAGCTCTGCTCGACTCGATTGCTCCACGCTCATGCCTCCATCAGGAAGTCTGCCACCTCGTCGTGAAAAACCTGCGGCTGCTCGACGAAGACCATATGGCCGGAATCGCCGACGATGATCTCTCGCGCGCCAGGTATTGCCGCAGTGATCTCCGCGGAGCACAGCGGGCCGCAGATGAAGTCGTCGTCGCCGGTGATCACGAGTGTCGGCGCGGTGATGCTGGGGAGCCGGCTTCGCAGGTCGAACGTCGTGAAGATCTCCTGGTTGAAAATCTTGAGGGTGTCGCCGTTGATGTTCTCGGACCGGAGCGTGTCCAGGTAACCGGCCTCCACCGGGCCGTAGTGCGCGAAGTAGAGCGGCAGCTCACGAAAGACAAGGTCGCCGAGCTCCTGGTCGTTCTCGAACTTTCCAGCCTGTTCCGCCTCGAGCGCCGCTACAGCGTCGGGATACCAGGACTGCCCCGACCTCCTGTCCATCCCCGCCCGCATCGCGGCGTCTTGCTCCGGTCCGAATCGGGCGAGCGTCGAGGCCAGCACCAAGCGGCCGACCCGACCGGGGTGGCTAGCGGCATATGCCTGCGCCACCACGCCGCCGTGGGAGTGTCCGAGCAGCAGCATCCTTTCGAGACCGAGATGCGCGCGCAGCTCCTCGACATCGGTGACGTAGTCCTCGACTTGATAGGCGTGTGGATCTTTGGGTCGATCAGAAGTGCCGGTGCCACGCGGGTTGAGCATGACCAGCGTGAACTTCTCGTACAGTCCCGCCAGGTCGCTGAAATAAGAGGAAGAGAAACCCGGGCCGCCGGGATGGCAAACCAGCACAGGGCCCGTCCCCATCCGCCGGTACGTGAGCTTGCGACCGTCGGCGGTGGTGAACTTCATGTCAGGCGAGGCTCCGGGCGCCAGCGGCCGCCTTCTTCGAGGTAACCCGCCGGTTGGTCTGGCTCGTGGCTCAAAACCAACAGCCATCTGTGCTTCTCCGCCTCTTCGAGCAACCGGGCCTTCTCCTCGAAGACACGCAGAGGTTCGATGTCGGCGGACATGTTCCACGCCACTTTGAGGTGCGGGGTCTGGGCCACGAGGTCGCCGACGACCGCGCACGCGAGCTCGCCGGAGCGCAGCACGATGACCTGGCTGCCCGGCGTGTGGCCGCCGACATGGCGGAGGTGAACACCCGGCATGACCTCAGCGTCGCCGTCGAGAAACTCGATGAGCTTGTTGCCGTCCGCGAGTGGGGTGAAATCGTCAGCGATGTAGCCGGACTTGCTGCGCACGTCCGGGTGGAGCGCGAAGTCCCACTCGCTGCGCTGGACGAAGTGCCGCGCTCGCTTGAAGGTCAGCTCCACCCCACCTCGTTCGTCGCGGCGCGTGAGCCCGCCCGCGTGGTCCCAGTGGAGATGCGTGGTGATCACCGCATCGACCTCCTCCGGATGGATACCCAATCGCCGCAACGCGACAAGGAGCCCATCCGGTTCGCGAAGCGCGACCTGCAGCGCTCGCTTCTCGCTGAGCTTCGTGCCGATGCCAGTCTCGCAGACGATGACGCGGCCGTTCACGCGCGCGATCACCCCGACGCACGCGCAGTCGATCATGTTGTTCGCGTCCGCGGGCTTCTGCTTTTCCCAGAGCACTTTGGGCACTACACCGAACATCAAGCCGCCATCCGACTTCCAGCGGCCGGCGATCAGTAGGTAAATCTCGAAGTCGCCCAGCTGCACGGCGCATATATGCTGCGCGAAATGGCGGTTGCGGCGATACGGACCTCGAAACTTTCGAAGGACTACGGGCTCGGCCGGGGACTGTTCGAGCTCGACCTCGAGGTGGCGCCCCAGGAGGTCTTCGGCTACCTCGGGCCGAACGGGTCCGGCAAGTCGACGACCATCCGGCTGCTCATGGACATGATCCGGCCGACCGGCGGCGGGGCTCACATCTTCGGGCTCGACTGCCGCCGCGACTCGGTGCAGGTGAAGAAGAGGGTCGGCTACATGCCGGGTGACATGCCGCAGTTCGGCAGCCTGCGCGGCAAAGAGGTCGTGGCGTACCTCGGCGGCATGCGCGGCGGGGCCGACCCGAACATCGTTCGTTCCATAGCGGAACGCTTCGACCTTGACCTCGGGCGGCGTTTCCGCGAGTACTCGACAGGCAACAAGCGAAAGCTTGGGATCCTGCTGGCCTTCATGCACAGGCCTGACCTGCTGATCCTCGACGAGCCGACGAGCGGGCTCGACCCTCTGAACCAGCAGGAGTTCTACACGATGCTCCGCGAGACGCGAGACGGCGGCGCCACCGTCTTCCTTTCCTCCCACGTCCTCTCCGAGGTCGAGCACGTGTGCGACAGGGTTGGGATTCTCCGCGCCGGCCGGCTGGTGAGGGTGGCGCAGCTCGAGGACCTGCACCACATTCGCGCGCACCACGTGGAGCTGTTGTTCGCGCCGGACGAACGCGTCCCCGTGGACGCGATACTGTCGGCCGCCGGCGTCGAGGACGTGAAGGTTGAAGGTCAGCGTGTGACCTGCACGATTCGCGGGAGCTTTGACTCCCTCTTGCTAGCGATTAGCGAGACGAAGGTGGCGGACCTCGTCAGCACAGAACCAAGCCTCGAAGAAACATTCCTCAGCTATTACAGCGAGGACGCCGACAAACACAGGGCACTACCCGGTTGATCGCGACCCTTCTCGCGCTTCGCCTCGGCCGTTGGGGCATCATAGGATTCTCAGGCCTGGCGTTTGTCGCGAGCATCATCCAGGCGGTCGGGTTCTACCAGATCGCCGGCCCCAGCCCGGCTGAACGCGCTGCTTTCGCGCAGTCCATGTCTGTGCTGGCGTCGCAATTCAGCGTGATCCTTCCGCCGCCGAGCAGGCTGGACACGGTTGGCGGCTACGTGCAGTGGCGAGCTTTTGGCGGGCTGGCGATCCTTTTCGCCGTGTGGGCCCTGGCCTCGGCAAGCGGCGCTGCGCGGGGTGACGAGGAGCGCGGCGTGGTCGAAGCCCTTCTCACCTCTGGCGTCACTCGGCTCGGTTTGATCGGGTCCCGAGTCGTCGCGTTCGCGGCGTCGAGCGTGATCGCGGCCATGGCGGCCGGGCTCGGTGTGGTCGTGGGCGTCACCACCGGAGGCGAGTCAGTCAGCGCCGGTTCAGTCCTGGAGGCGGTGTTGATACTGGCCGCCCTCGGGCTTAGCTGCTATTCGTTGACCCTGTTCGTCGCGCAGCTCACCGCGGCCCGGATCGCGACCGCGGCGTCGGGAATGCTGCTTCTCGCTCTCTTCCTGGTCAACAGCCTGAGCCACACCTTCTCGTCGCTGTCGTTGGTGCGCTGGCTATCGCCATTTCGCTACTACGAGCTCAATCAACCGCTGGCCTCAGGCAGCGTCGACCTGAAGGCGGTCGCCATGCTCCTCGCGATCGGGTTCGCCGGCGGCGCCGCGGCGGCGATCGCATTCGGTTCGCGAGACCTGGGTTCGCCACTTATCCGCCTGCCCGTCCGCTCGCACCTCACCACCTCTGAGGTCTCGCGCCAGCCGTTATGGCTGATTCCCGTGGCGCGTGGCCTTTACGAGCGCCGAGCCGGCATCGCCATGTGGGCCGCGGGAATGGCCGCACTCGGCGCCGTCTTTGTCGCCATGACCAAGTCGATCATCCAGCCCATGCTGTCGATTCCCGCGCTGGCCCAGTTCTTCAGCACTTTCCTGCACGGTCCTGTCTACGCGACGTTTCTGGGCTACGTCTGGTTTGGCACCGCTGAGCTCCTGTTCGCGGCGTTCGCGATCGCACAGGTCGCCCGATGGTCGGCTGAGGACTCCGACGGGCGCCTCGAACTCATCCTTGCCAACCCTCAATCGAGAGCGTTGGTGGTGGTCGAGCGAGCGATCGTTCTCGGACTGGGGGCGACATTCGTCGCAGCGGTCAGCGGGGTGGCCGTTGGCATCGCCTCCCAAAACCAAGGCATGAGCATCGGCGGTGATCGCCTGGCGACCGCGACGCTGCTTCTGGTCCCCTTTGCCCTTGTCTTCGCGGCCGCCGGCTCGCTGCTGGCCGCGTGGAACCCTCGCGGGGCTGTCGGCCTGCTCGGGGCGTTCGCGTTCGCGAGCTATTTGATCAGCGAGGTGGGCCCTCTCTTCAAATGGCCGGAATGGATCCAGAACTTCTCGGCGTTCAAGCTGTATGGCACGCCGGTTTCGAGCGGCGTCGACCGCACCGGGTTGCTGACAATGCTCGCGATCATCGTCGTGGGGTTCGGAGCGTCGATACTTGTGATGGAGCGCCGAGACGTCGGCGCGTGACCAAAGGCCACCAAAAGTAGCCAACCGAGGGAAAGGGAGGTAAACTGCGTCGCCATGCCGCGATCAATGTGGAAAGGAGTCGTTTCGTTCGGAATGGTGTCGATTCCGATCCGCCTTTACAACGCGACGGAGTCGACCTCGAAAGTCTCGTTCCGCCAGCTCTGCCCTGACCATAAGGCTCCGATCTCGTACAAGCGCTGGTGCTCGGAAGGCGACCACGAGGTTCAGTACGGCGAGATCCTGAAGGGTTACGAAGTCGGCAAGGATCGCTACGTGATCATCGACGACAAGGACCTGGACAACCTCCCACTCGCCACCGCTCACTCCATCAACATTGAGGAGTTCGTGCCGCGCGACGACATCGAGCCGGGCCTCTATTTCAAGAGCGCGTACTACATGGAGCCGGAGGAGCTGGGCAAGAAGCCATATCAGCTGCTCCGCAAGGCACTCGAGGCGACAGGGCGCATGGCCATCGCGAAGATCGCGCTGCGCGACCGCGAGCACCTGGCCGCCCTGCACCCGAACGGCCACGGAATCATGATGAACACACTCAACTGGCCGGACGAGATCCGGTCGGCCGAAGGCCTGAAGGGACTCGAGGGCGACGTCAAGATCAACCCGAAAGAGCTCGAGATGGCCAAGGCGCTGATCGAAAGCCTGGCCGACACATTCGATCCGAGCCGCTACAAGGACGAGTACAAGGAAGCGGTGATGAAGGTCGTGCAGGCGAAGATCGAGGGCGAGGTCATCGAGGCCCCCGCGCCGCCGCAAACGGCGAAGGTCATGGACCTCATGGAAGCGCTGCGCGCTTCGGTCGAGGCGGCGAAGAAGAACCGCGGCGCTCAAAAGCGAGCGCCTGAGAAGAAGGTGGCTCGCCGGAAAGCTTCGTAGTCCGCGGGATCCAGCCATTGGCGCGAATTAGTTCGCATCCGAGGCCGATCGTGTGTTGGTGATGGAAGACGGGCGCCTGACTGAGAACACCGGAGTGCCGACGACCCCATAGCCGGCGGTTGGCTAATGTGGGCTGGATGCAAGAGTCCGACCAGCTTCAGATCGAGCTCGAGAACTTCCCCGACGAGATGCGGCCGATGCAAGCCGCCTCGGCCGAGGCGCCGTTCAGCTCGCCCGACTACCTGTTTGAGGTGAAGTGGGATGGATTGCGCTGCATCCTGTTTCGCGATCGAGATGGACACGTCCGTCTGCAGGACCGCGGCCTCCACGACATCACCGCGGACTTGCCCGAGGTTGTGGCGGCCGCCAAGCGGGTTCCGCCCGGGAGCGTCATCGACGGCGAGCTAGTTGCAACCGACAACGACGGACGGCCGGACTACCCGCGTCTGCGCGAGCGGCTTGCCGGCGGCGCGAGCTTGCTGGAGAAGATTCCCTCCGCCTACCTGGCTTTCGATGTCCTGTATCTGGAAGACAAGCCGCAGTTCCGGCAGCCCCTCAACCGCCGGCGGGCGCGGCTGAAAAAGGCGGTCGAGGCCGGGGGCCACATCTTCGTCCCCGATCACATAGAAGAAGACGGCGTCGAGCTCTTCGAGGCGTGCCTCGAGCGAGGCCTTGAAGGCGTAGTCGCCAAACACAAGTTGAGTCCGTACGTGCCCGGGCAGAGAAGTCCGTTCTGGCTGAAGGTCAAGGCGGTCAAATCCGATGACTTCGTCGTCATCGGGTGGCTGGGCGAGAAACCCTTCGATGCGCTCGTGGTCGGCTATCACGAGGATGGGCGCCTGCTGCCGTGCGGGACTGTGGGCGGGGGTTATGACGAGGCTGCGACCAGCGTGATCCTGCAGGCGCTTGCCGAACTGAGCACAGACGAGTCGCCGCTGGATCCGCCGCCGATCATGGTCAACCCCGTCCAGTGGGTGAAGCCCGAGCTCGTCGTCAGCGTGCGCTACTCGGAATGGTCGCCAGACGGCACGCTGCGGTTTCCGATCTTCAACGGGCTGCGACCGGAGGTGGACCCCTCGGAAGCGGTCCGGCACCGGCCCCGCGTCGTGATCTCCGGACACATCAAGCCAGGGTCACTCGCGTATGACCTGACGCGATTCCCTTTCTAGAGTGGAACCGGGTTTCGACGTCGTCACTGGGGCTTTCAGCTACACGGGGCGCTACATCGCCCAACGCCTCCTGGCGCAGGGACGCCATGTCCGCACTCTGACCAACCATGCTCAGCGCCCGGGCGCCGAGGACATCAAGATCGACGTCGCGCCTCTGCAGTTCACCGACCGCCCAGCGCTGGTCGAAAGCCTGCGCGGAGCGGACGTCCTCTACAACACGTACTGGGTTCGCTTCCGTCATGGCCGAATCGGTTTCGGCGATGCCATCGCGAACACCCGAACCCTGGTTGGCGCCGCGGCCGAGGCAGGCGTGCGGAAGATCGTGCAGATCTCGGTGAGCAATCCCTCGATCGATTCTCACCTGGACTACTACGCCGGCAAGGCGCGCACCGAGGAGATAGTCCAGGGATCCGGTTTGAAATGGGCGATCGTCAGACCAACTCTCGTGTTCGGGACGGGCGACATCCTGATCAACAACATCGCGTGGCTGCTGCGGCGGATGCCGGTGTTCGTCATCCCGGGACTAGGGGGCTATCGCGTCCAGCCGGTCGCCGTGGAAGACGTGGCCGAAATCGCAACGTGGGCCGCCGAACAGAGCCACAACCTGACCGTCGATGCTGCGGGACCGGACACGCTGACTTACACCGAGCTTGTCGAGCGGATCGCGATCGCGGTCGGCCGCCGGCCGAAGTTTGTCTACTTCTCGCCGAGGCTTACGTTGTGGACAGGTGATCTGGTCGCGACGTACGTACACGACGTGTTGCTCACGCGGCAGGAGCTGCAGGGATTGATGGAAGAACTGCTTGTCTCCGCCGAGAAGCCGCGCGGGGGGCGGCGCATCGACAACTGGCTGCTCAGCAGCGCGGAGAGCATCGGCAGAACGTACGCGTCGGAACTAGACCGGCACTGGAGAGGGCAGGCGCAAGCTAGTTTGGCGGCAGCGTCCCGGCCGGAAGCACCTCGAGGTTGATGGTGCTGGAGTGTTCGTTGTGTGCGCCCCAGAGCACGCGAAACGTCCAGCAGCCCGGCGTCGGGACATCCTCAACGCCAGGCCCACCCTTAAGTCCAATCACAGGCTCGGCCTTGCCGTAGGGCCGGCCCTCGACAACGAAATTCAATGTCTTGTCCTTGTTCACCCAGTGAACCTTGTTGTTGGTCCGGTCCACCCGCGGGCTGCCACCCGCGACTAGCTGTCGCGCAAACAACATTGCAACCGCGTCGCCTGGCGTGCCAAGCGCCCAGGGCACAGCCCATGGCGCGGTTTTATGAGTAAAGCCGTCCTGTGCCCATATCGGTGGCACCGAATCGGTCACCACTGTCCCTGAGCACCCACCCGTCACTGCGTGAAGGGGAGCGCTAGTCGCGGGGCTTGCCGGTGCCGACCCTCTCGCAGAGGGCGTACAGCCAGAAATCAGGACGATCAGCACGCCGGCGAAGCCAGCGCCCAACTTCAGGTGTTTCATGCCAGCGATACACCAACGATAGCTTCGTGGTTCCACGGTCTCCGTGACTAGGAGGCACTGGTAACCTGCCGGTGATGTCTTTGCCCGCGACAGGTGGTCAGATCGCGGTCGAAGCCAAAAGCCTCGTCAAACGCTACGGCGTGATGACGGCGGTCGACGGGGTCAGCTTTCAAATCGGACATGGCGAGATCGTTGGCTTCCTGGGCGCGAACGGCGCCGGGAAGACGACCACGCTCCGCATGCTGTGCGGCCTCGTCAAGCCTACGTCCGGCAAGGCGCTCATCGATGGGATCGACATTTTCGGCGAGCCGCTGCAGGCCAAGGCTCGTCTCGGTTACCTCGACGAAGAGCCGTTCGTACACCCGCACCTCACGGGTCGCGAGTTTCTGAACTACATCGCCGATCTCTATCGGATGCCGCGGGGCCCTGAGCGTCAGCAGCGAATGGAGCGGCTGCTCGGCCTGTTCGAACTGGCCGATCGAAACGGCGAGCTGATCGGGGCTTACAGCCACGGCATGCGCCAGAAAATTGGCCTCGCGTCGCTTCTCATACGCGAGCCATCGGTCCTGCTCCTCGACGAACCGACCAACGGTCTCGATCCCCGATCGGCGCGTCTCGTCAAAGACCTGCTCGAGGAGCTTGCGGCGCGCGGAACATCAGTGCTCCTCTCGACCCATATCCTCGAGGTCGCTCAGGCGCTGTGCCACCGCGTAGCGATCATCGACCACGGCAAGATCGTGGCGACCGGCACGATGGCGGACCTGCGGGCCCAGACCGGCTCGGAGAAGGCCAGCCTCGAAGACCTCTTCCTGAAGCTGACCGCCGGCCCGGAGTCGAAGGAGCTCATCGAGCGCTTGCTGGCACCCGACCTTTGATCGGGTCCGCGACCCGGGTCATCCTTTCGGGTGAGGTCCTCGCGTGGCGGCACCGATTGCTCGGCCGCCATCCCGCACGGCTTGCGGTGCTTGCGGGGTTCGTCCTCCTTGCCGCAGTGTTCATCGGCGGCGGTGCTTTCACCGTAGGCGCATCGGCGGGGCGGTTCCTGCCCGCTGCTCGCGACACGATCCTCGCGGGTGGCTTCACCACGCTCTCGGCGCTGATGCTCGTGGTTGGCTTCCCGACCGTGATCGCGACGATGTTCGTGGGACGTGACCTCCTTCAACTCGTGGTGGCACCTGTGCGGCCTTTCGAGATCTTCGTCTCCAGGGTCTTGGTGGCGATGGCCGCGAACCTGTTCATCAGCAGCATCCTATTGATGGCAACCTTTGGCGTTGGGGTTGGATCCGGCGCTCCGTTCGTGTTCTTTCCCCTTGCCGTGCTGTTCATCGCGCTCCAGGTGCTGGTCGTGACTTCGCTGCAGACCATCCTCATGTCGGTCGTGCTCCGGTGGGTTCCGGCGCGTCTTGCCCGTGACATCGCCGCAACGGTGGCGGGACTGACCGGCGCCGGCTTCTACCTGGCGTGGAACCTGACGCTGCGCCAGTCGTTCGCGCCCCGTCGGGGGCCGGACTTATCCAACCTGACCTCGGTTGTAGAGCGCGTCGAGTGGCTGCCCTCGGCCTGGCCTGGTCATGCGCTGAGCGGCGTCATCGCCGGCAACCCCGGCTCGGCCGTTACGTGGCTGGTGTTCACGCTGGCCCTGGCCGCCATGTTGATCGGGGTGGCCGCGATCCTGTACGAGCGCACCCTGCTCGCGGGCCTCGGTGTTTTTGGCGGGCCGCAGGCCATCTGGCGACGATCCTCCGCCGACAAGGTGCCTTCAGTGGCCAAAACCGGCGTCGCTTCTCCATCTCGGGCCATCGCGCTCAAGGACTGGCTCGGCTACCGGCGCGACATCCGAAGGCTGAGCCGGGTGCTGCCTGCGCTCCTCTTTCCCGTCGGCTACACGGTGGCCTTTCTCCGGCCTGGTCGCGACGGCAGGGGATTCTGGACCGAGGTGTTCCTGGTTGGGTTGATCACGATGTTCCTTGCCTCCACTCTGGGCACGCCATCCATACCGAGCGAGCGCCGGGGCTTCCAGCTGCTGCGCATGGCGCCGATGACGATGTCGCAAGTGCTTCGCGCCAAGGTCATGCTGAGCCTGCTTCCAGTTCTCGTGTTCACGCTTGTGTTCAGCGTCGTGATCGCTACCGCGACAGGAACTGGAATCGCCCAGTTCGTGGAACTTGCGGTTTTGGTGGTCTGGCTCAGCACCGGTTTCGTGTGCATCGGCGTCGCCGCGGGCGGGATCGATCCGCATTTCGAAGCCAAGGACGATCGCCGTTCTGTTGGCGTCGTCGGAACTCTGGCCGGCCTCGCCGGCGCGATGGGGTTCGGTCTACTCAGCGTCGGCGCGTTGGCCGCTTTCGTGTACGGCCTCGCGGCGGCGCAGGGGACGGCTCACCTTGTCGTGTTGCCCTCAACCCCAACTGTCGGTGTTGTGATGCTTGCCGGCGGATTGGTCCTTGTGGCCACAGCGGGTGTGATCGTAGGCATCATGCTGTGGATCGCCAACTCGCGATTGGTCCGTTTCGAGGGTGCGATCGCGGAAGGCTGAGGTACGCATTCCCCGCATCCGATACGACCAACTTGGCCGAAATGGCGCTAAATATCGCTCGGGGTACGACCAATTCGACTGAAATGGCGCTGTCCCGCTGAAGCTGTGTTGCTGACTCAGTTGAATGGGTCTTCGATCAGCTCGGAGGTGAAGCCTCCATCGGGTTGGACGGTCAGGCCGACCACCGCGTAGCGGATCGGGCCTCGCCATCCGGCCAGGGCGCGATACTCCGCTGCCGCCGACATCAGCGCACGCCGCTTGCGCGAACCTACAGCTTCCAGCGGCGTTCCGAATGAATCGTCGGTGCGGGTTTTCACCTCGACCATGACAAGCTCATTTCCGCGGCGGCAGACGAGGTCCAACTCGCCCCGCCTAGCCTGAAACCCCGCGCCGACGACCTCATAGCCCCGCTTGCGCAATAGGTCGGCGGCAGCTTTCTCCCCGGCGCGACCCAGCTCTACCCGAGCAGTGCGGGTTCGCGAAACGGTGCCCATGACGTCCGGTGGATCGGGCTTGGGCCGAGGCGGCGGATGGCGGCGCGATGCGCCGGCGTGGCGTAGCCCTTGTGGTCGGCGAAGCCCCAGCCCGGGTACAGGCGGTCGAACTCGATCATCGCCGCGTCGCGAGCGACCTTGGCGACGATGCTCGCGGCCATGATCGACGCGCACGTACGGTCTCCCCTGACGACCGCCATCTGAGGCAGCGGCGCCTGGGGCACATCCCATGCATCGACGAGCAAATATTCCGCCGGGACCTTCAGCCCGGCGACCGCCCCGGCGGTGGCAAGATGCCTGGCCTGCAGGAGGCCGAGCCTGTCGACCTGGGCGTGGTCGACGGCGCACACCGAGACCGCCAGCGCCCGCCTGCGAATGAGCACATCGACGCGCTCACGCTCGGCCGCCGTCAGGAGCTTCGAATCGTCGAGGCCCGGGATGCGGACGCCGATCGGAAGCACCACCGCTCCGCCGACCACCGGACCGGCGAGCGGGCCCATGCCGACTTCATCGACCCCGGCGACGACCAGGTAGCCCATCGAGAGCGCCATGCGCTCGTAGCGCCACAGCTTTGGCCTCACCAGATCGAGGTTAGCGAGCGCCGGCTGCGGGCGCCAGGCTCTTTACAGCTAAGCCTTTGTTTCGACGGTCTCTTCGGCTTCGGGCGTCGCTTCGGCTGCCTGCTCGTCAGGCTCTTCGTCCTGGATGAGGCGCCTGCGCTCGCGGATGCGGGCTTCCTTGCCCACCTTGCCACGCAGGTAGTAGAGCCTGCCCTGCCGCACATCGCCATGGCGGAGCACATCGATCTTGTCGATGCGCGGCGAGTGGATCATGAAAGTTCGCTCCACGCCGACTCCATGCGTCACGCGACGCACGGTGAAGTTCTGCCGCAGGCCGCCGCCGGTCACGCGGATCACCGTGCCTTCGAACATCTGGATGCGCTCGCGCGTCCCTTCCACGACCTTGGCGTGCACTCGCACCGTGTCGCCGGCGCGTAGGGCCGGCACCTTTTCCTTTTGCTGCTCTTTCTCGAGCTGCTGGATCACGTTCATGTCTTCTTCAACTCCTTGATGTGTGAAACATGTCTTTGGGCTGCCTGCTGGCGGCGCCACTGGCGAATGCGGGCGTGGTCGCCGGAGAGAAGAACCTCAGGGACGTTCATGCCGCGGTACTCCGCCGGACGCGTGTACTGCGGCCACCCTGAAGGCTCGATTGAAAAGCTGTCCTGCGTGAGCGACTCGGGGTCGCCGACCACGCCAGGCACCAGGCGGGAAACTGCGTCGATCAGGACCATCGCGGGAATTTCACCCCCGCTCAGCACGTAGTCGCCGATCGAGACCTCGCGCGCACCCAGCGCCTCGCGGACTCGATCGTCGATGCCCTCGTACCTGCCACACACGATGATGAGCCCAGGCTCTTTCGACAGCTCCTCCGCAAGACGCGCGTCGAGACGCTCGCCCCACGGCTCCATGAGCACGACCGGCCCGGGATTGAGCGGGCGGATCGATTCCACCGCCTCGATCGCCGGCTCCGGCTTGAGGACCATCCCCGGACCCCCGCCAAACGGCATGTCGTCGACCTGCCGGTGACGATCGTGGGTGTGTTCGCGCAGGTCGTGCGCATGAAGCTCGATCAAACCACGATCGAGCGCACGTCCGACCACCCCCTGCTGGAACACAGGGGCGAACATCGCCGGGAAGATGGTGACGACGTCGAATCTCACTATCTGTCTCCTGCGTCCTCGACTTTGACCAGCCAGTCGGCGACCACGACGCGGCCGCCGTCAACATCCACCTCGACCACAGCGTCTTTCGTCGCGGGGATGAGGTGTTCGACAGTTCCATCGCGGCTGACCCACACGTCGTTCGCGGGTCGCTCCAGGACCTCGGCGATTTTGCCGAGCTTTTGACCGGAGCTCGTCAGCACCGTGAGACCAACCACCTGGTGGTGATAGAAGCGGCCCTCCGGCAGGGGGCGCACCGCGTCGTCCGGGATCTCGAAATAGCGGCCTCGAAAAAGGTCCGCGATGGTGCGGTTGTCGATGCCGCGAAACTTGACGACCAGACCGGGATGCCCAGGGCGGCTCCACTCGATCTCGCGCTCCGCGCCTTCGAGAATCAGAGTCCCACCCGCGTTGAATCGATCTTCGAAATCTGTCAAGGGGTAAACCTTGACAGCCCCCTCGACTCCATAGGCGCCGGTGACCTGGCCGATGCGGATCATGCCGGCTCCCCTCCTTCGGAGCTTTTCCTGCGTGGCGCATGTGCCTCGGGTTGATTGGCGAGGTCGACGAAGACACGCTTGCGGTCGCGCAGAGACGCGACCCTGACCAACGTGCGGATGGCTTCGATGTTTCGACCGGCCTTGCCGATGAAGCGCCCTACGTCGGCGTCCGCCAGCTTGACCTTTATCGCGACAGTGCTGCCTCCGCGCTCGAAGGACTCCACCAGGACCTCTTCCGGCTTCTCCGCGAGCGTTCGCGCCACGTATTCGACGAGCGCCCGATAGTCCACGGCTGGACCCGCCGGGCCGTCATGTCGCTCACGCCGGAACCCGCCGCCGCCTCGGTTGAACCCGCCGCCGCCGCCGCGAAAATCACGCCTTGGTGGTCGTTGGCTTCTCTGCGGTTCGCTCAAGAATCCCCTCCCGCTTCAACAGACTCCGCGCGGCTTCGCTCGGCTGAGCGCCCTGCTGGAGCCACAGCTTCACCTTGTCCACGTCGATCTTCACCTGGACCGGCTCCGTCATTGGATCGTAGTACCCCAGGTGCTCGATGAACCGGCCATCGCGCGGCGAGCGCGAGTCCGCCACCACGAGACGGTAGAACGGGTGCTTTTTTGCCCCCATCCGTCTCAGTCTGATCTTTACCAACCTGCGCCTCCTTTTCCGAACAGCCGTGGAAGGCCCGCGGCTTTGCCTTTGCGGTTGACCGCACCGAACTGTTTGGCGAGCTGCTGCATCGCGTCGCGCGCCTTCAAAACCTTGTTGACGTCGGCGGGTTGAACCCCGCTGCCCCGAGCGATGCGCTTCTTGCGGGCTCCGTCGATGAGCTCAGGGTGCGCACGCTCTCGCCCGGTCATCGAAAGGATGATGGCCTCCATCTTCCTGGCTTCCCCTTCCGCATTCGTGCCGGCAACCTGGCCCTTCATTGCGCTCCCGCCCGGAATCATCTCGAGCACGTCCTCGATCGAGCCCATGCTGCGTACCTGGCGGATCTGGGCCAGGAAGTCGTCAAAGCTCAACCGGCCGGCGCGAAGGTGCCGCTCGACCTCGATCGCCTGCTCCTTGTCGAGCGTGCGCTCCGCCCTCTCGATCAGGGTGAGGACGTCGCCCATACCGAGTATGCGAGACGCCATCCGCTCGGCGTGAAAGACCTCGAGGTCCTGTGGCCTCTCACCCGTGCCCGCGAAGCGGATCTGCTGGCCTGTGGCCACCCGGAGCGATAAGGCGGCACCGCCCCGGGCGTCCCCGTCCAGCTTGGTCAAGACCACGCCATCGAGGCCGATCTCCCTGGCGAACGCCTCGCCCACCTTCACCGCCGCCTGGCCGGTCATCGAATCGGCGACCAGAAGCGTTTCCGTCACGGGTGTCGCCGCTTTGAGGCGCTTCAGCTCCTGCATCAGCTCGCTGTCGACATGGAGGCGGCCCGCGGTGTCGAGAATCACCACGTCGCACACGAGCCGCTGCGCTTCGCGGATCGCGCCCGCGGCGATTGTTTCGACCTGACCCTCCTCGGAGTAAAAAGCGATCTGCTGCTGAGCGGCGAGAATCTTCAGCTGTTCGACGGCCGCGGGCCGCCGCAGGTCGAGAGCCGCGACGAGCGGCCTGTGGCCTTCGCGGCGGGCCAGCAGCGCCAGCTTCACGGCCGTAGTGGTCTTGCCCGAGCCCTGGAGCCCGACGAGCATGACCACAGTCGGAGGGGCCGGCGCGTAGCGCAGGCCTTCGGAGTTCCCGCCGAGGAGCTCGATCAGCTCCTCGTCCACAGCTTTGACCACTTGCTGCGGGGCGGTGAGACCAGGAGCAGTCTCGACTCCCTGCAGGCGAGCACGGACACGCTCGACGAACTCTTTGACGACCTTGAAGTTGACGTCCGCTTCGAGCAGGGCGAGCCTCACCTCTCGCAATCCGGCGTCGACATCTTCCGGCCGAAGCACACCCCGGCCCGTGATCTTCTTCATGGCGGCGGCAAGGCGCTCGCCGAGGGCTTCGAACATCTAGGAGACTCCCTCGAGCATCGCCACGCGGCGCTTCAGACCGTCGAGCTCGCGCTCGAGCGCTTCGACAGCGCGGCGTCTCCGGGCAGCTTCTGACAGAAGGCCGAGCCGGCGCTCGTACTCCTGCAGAGCGAGAGTCGAGCGGCGGACGATGTCGTGCACCGCAGCGCGGGACGTTCCCTGGTGCTTGGCGATCTCGGCCAGCGACCAGTCGCTGCGCAGGTAGAGGTCGACGACCTGGCGCTGGTGCTCCGTGAGCAGCGCGCCGTATCGCTCGTAGAGGGCCAGGGCGCGGCTGCGCGCCTGGAGGGTGTCAAGGGCCATGCCTTGACAGCTTACCAAGATAGAATCTATAGCGTAATGGGGCCATGGTCGATCGAGGCGTTCCGATATCACAAGTGGGCGAACCTGCACCTGCTGGATGTCTGCGCAAAGCTCAGCGACGAGCAGCTCCAGCTCACCTCCCCCGGTACATACGGAACCATCGCCGCGACGTGGCTGCACCTGCTCGCGGCAGAGCAGCGCTACCTTCGCCGGTTGGTGGGCAGCGAGCCCCAGTTGAGCGAGCGCGATGAGTTCCCCGGCATTGCCGTCCTGAAGGAGCAAGCTTCGCGGACGGGGGATGAGCTGATCGAAGCCGCCGCGAAGATCAAGCCGGACGACGTGATCGACACCAAATATGGCGACGAATCCATTCGACTGAACCTCGGCGTCGTCATCATCCAGGCGCTGCACCACGGCAACGACCACCGCACGCACATCTGCACCATCCTCGGCCACCACGACATGACTTATGGAGATATGGACGTCTGGGCCTACGGAGACGCGACGGGCGCGATGGTTCCCATCGTTTCGAACAGCTAGTGGGTCGACGCAGGCATTTCCGCCGTGTGCGCGCTTAGGTCGAAGTGGATAAATAGGTCGCAAGATTGGCAGCCCTGAGCAAACCCATGTGGCGCCGGGATTCGCAACCCTGCGCCTCACGGCCGACCCGTGCGTCTCCGACTCAGGCCGTCCGAGGCCTGATCGCGATAAGCGAAATCAATAACTAGCGGTCGTCGGGCGGGTTCAAATAATGAACGTTAGGGTCGGAGAACGTCGGGGGGCTGGGACACTGTTTGAGTCGGTCTGCCGAGTTCGACAGGAGCGTCCTGGGTCTGATCCGCGGGTACGCGCCGAACGCGATCATTGACAGTGCAGACGCGGCCTTAGCTCTACCCAGCGCCACCCTTTGGCGTGGCTGCATCGAGGGCGCGATTGAGCAGGGACGCCAGAGTGAGCAGCTCCATGGCCTCATCCGTCGACAGCGGCTTGAGGGGTTCGTGTGCGGCTGGGTTTCTGATGGCCTGAACCGCCCCCTGGAAGAGGGCGCGGTAGCCAGCCTGGATGCTCTTACCGGTGGCGGTCGAGCAGTCCGCTAGCTCAAGCACCGGCGCCTGCTCAGAGAAGACCTTGCCCATGAGGCGATATCCGTCCTGGTCGTCGATCCCCGTCATGAACTTGACCCGATTGGTCACGGCCTTCATCGCCTCGAAGACAGCTACCTCCACGTTCTCGGAGTCCAACCACTTTCCGGCCGCCTGCCGCACGGCGGCATGCAGTGCGACGTATTGCGCCTCCCTTGAGGTCGCTGGCTCCTCGGTGTCGGGCATCGCCTGCCGAGGCCCGATCATCAGGCGGTTCTCCTTGAGGTGCCAGCCCTGGCGGCTGAGCTGAGCCAGCACTCGCCGCTTGGCGTCAGGGCGTGGACCGGTCACCAGTAGGTCTGACAGCCATTCGCCCAGGAACTGCCGCACCTCCCGGCGGGATGCCGAACTGTGCTCCAGGAGCGCAAGCAGAACGCCTGCCACGTACTCGTGTTTGCTGCCCTCGAAGGCCGGCACCTTCTCGGCCGGGATGCCCGAGTCCACAAAGAAGACGGGAATTTGGCTGCCGGTGTACGCGTCGGCGATCGATCTCCCGATCTCCTCCAAGGTCGTGAACGCGATCTGGCGGCCATCGTCCTCTTTGGGATCGGGCGGCTCGCCCACAATCACCCGGCCGCGCGCGCGATCACGGCCAGCCAGGGTCAAGTGGATGTCGCGAATCCGCTGCAGCCAAAGATGGGGCTGGTTTTGGGGATCGACCGGCTGCCAGCCAGCCTGGCTGTCCTCAAACTCCAGGTATTCGGCCTGGGCGGCCAGGATCAACTCGTGAACGAATGCAACGTGGCGTTGATGCTCCGGGACTTGGCCGCCGGCGATCTTCTCCATGAGCCAGAGACCGTTTTGAAGGGAGGCCGTCTCGGTCTGCTCTAGCCGGTCGATCCTCCTAAGGATCTCCAAGTCGTCCCAGTGCACGCCGGAAGTCTGGCACGGCCATCAGCTGGCGGCCACGGCAGCGCGGCGTCGAGTTTTTGCATTGTCAAATTGTTCGTGTGACCACGTTCCCGCGATTGCGTGGGGCCGATCGATCGAGCGACCCAAGCGGATAGACTCGACCGGTGCTTACTGCCTTCATCCTCATCAAGTCGACTAGAGATGGGCTGACCCGACTAGGGTCCGAGCTGGCCTCGGTCGAGGGCGTCGCCGAGGTGTACACAGTGACCGGTGAGTGGGACTTCGTCGCCATCGTTCGGGTGCGCGAGCACGACGACCTCGCGAAGGTGGTGACCCAACATCTGACCAGACTCGAAGCTATCCAGCGAACGCAGACAATGGTCGCGTTCCAGCAGTTCTCCGCTCACGACCTGGAGGCGATGTTCGGACTGGGCCTCGAGGACAAGAAGGCGACCTGAGCGACCTCCTTCCCGTCGCGCTGCGCGCCGCGCGCGCCGGCGTTCGTGTGCTCACCGATTCCGGCCTGCCCAGGCCTGGTGTCGCAGCCGAATCAAAAGGCACGGGCGACTACGTCACCGCCTCAGACCGTCAATCCGAAGCTGCGATCCTGGAAGTGCTCGCGCGTGAATCGCCGGGAGTCGCGGTCCTCGCGGAAGAGCGCGGTGGCCTACGCGCCCAAACGATGTGGGCCGTAGATCCGCTCGATGGGACCACTAACTTCACTCGAGGATTTCCTGTGGTCGCCGTTTCGGTCGGACTACTCGAAGATGGCGTGCCTATCGCAGGCGTGGTGATCGCGCCCTTTCTTGGACTGGAGTTCGCCGCATCGCGAGGGAAAGGTGCGACCTTGAATGGCGAGAGGTTGCCGCAACTACGTGCGATAGATCCGTCGAAGGCCATCGTGGCGACAGGGTTTCCGTTTCGTAGAAAAGAGCTGATGCCACGCTACCGGCCGGTGATGGAAGGGGCGCTGCAACGCTTCGAGGACTTGAGGCGCGCGGGCGCGGCGGCGCTCGACCTGGCATGGACCGCGGCCGGCACGTTCGACGGCTACTTCGAGCTGAACCTGAGCACGTGGGACGTCGCGGCAGGCGCGGCGTTGGTGCTCGAGGTTGGTGGCAGGGTCACCGATTGGTCAGGAGGCGCCACGTGGGTGGAGGCCGGCAGCGGCATCTTCGCCGCCGCGCCGGCGGTGCACGAAGTCCTTCTAGAGCTGGCCGCGACGCCGCCGCAGAGGTAGGTCGACCAGCGCCGCCCATTGCTGGCGAAGCGCGAGACCTAGCGGAACATGAAATTTCGTTGAGCCTGCTTGCGGCCGCGTGGTTCGCAGCTGGACCGCGGTCCTGAAATCTCCTTCGTAGGCGGTGAGCACACGGCCCATGTCGCGGGCACCGAAATGGCAGTCGCTCCCTCCGATGGCAGCTCCGAGCCGCTCGCTGTTGCGCGAATAGAACTCGTCGAGCT
Source organism: Candidatus Eiseniibacteriota bacterium (assembly GCA_035300725.1). Classification (GTDB taxonomy): domain Bacteria; phylum Chloroflexota; class Dormibacteria; order Dormibacterales; family Dormibacteraceae; genus Palsa-870. The sequence goes on from DATGVE010000155.1 coordinate 19,703, forward strand.
GTCGCCTGCGCCGAGCTCCGATCGGCACGGTGAACATCATCTCGATGCCATCCACGTGATGACGCTCGAGCAGTCGCCGCAGCATGCTGGGCTGGATCGAGCCGAAGTAGACCGGCATGAAAGGGTGCGGGATGATCGCGAGTCCGTTCTGGTCGTGAATCGCGGCGACCGAATCCTCCAGCGTCATGCCACGCTTCACAGGCTTCTCGAGGAACCACCCGATCACATGCGTCATCGCGGGGCCTTTGGTGGTGATCTCCTGTCCGGCGACAACAATCAAGCCTTTGGCTTCACCGCGCTGCTGCACCTCTTTGACCGAGGCCATGGTGTCGTGGTCGGTCACCGCGATCAAGTCGACGTGCGCCTTCAGCGCGGCGTCGACGAGCTCGGCAGGCGAGACCATGCCGTCCGACGCGGTGGTGTGACAGTGGGGATCGGCGAGCGGCATCTACTGACCCTCGAACAATGAGCGCACGAACGCCTGTGGCTCGAATGGCACGAGATCATCGATCCCCTCCCCCACTCCCGCGAGCTTCACGGGGACGCCGAGCTCGGACTCGATGGCGATGACGGCCCCGCCCTTGGCGCTGCTGTCCAGCTTGGCCAGCACGAGCCCGGTCATGGGGACCGCGCGATTGAACTCTCGCGCCTGGACGAGGCTGGTAAGGCCGAGCACCGCGTCGATCACGAGGAGGGACTCAAAGGGCGCGCCGTCGAGGGCCTTGCCCGCCACGCGTCCGATCTTGGCAAGCTCTTCGAGCAGGTTTCTTTGCGTCTGCAGGCGCCCCGCGGTGTCGACAAGGACCACGTCGCTGCCACGGCTGCGCGCGGCGTTGATGCCATCGAACACCACGGAGGCGGGGTCGGCGCCGCTCTTGCCCTCGAAATGGTCCACGCCCGCGCGCTTCGCCCACGCCGTCATCTGCTCGATGCCCGCGGCGCGGTAGGTGTCCGCCGCCACGACCAGGGGCTTGCGCCCTTCCCGCTTCAACCGGTGGGCGAGCTTGCCGATGGTGGTGGTCTTGCCGGCGCCGTTGATGCCATAGAAGAGGATTGTGTTCAGTCTGCTTTCCTCGCCACTTTCCCCTGCTGGGAGAGAGAACAAATCTCTTGTCCGGGGGGACATGACTGCGAGGGCCACGGCGACGAGGGCCTCCGCGGCTTCTTCGCGGGTCCGCGGGGCTCGGGCCCGCACGCCGGCGGCTTGTCGCGCCGCCATCGCGGGGCCGAGGTCAGCCGAGACAAGCAGCTCCTCAAGCTCGTCGTAGTAGCCCGCCGCGAGCGGTGGTTTGAGCGACCGCAGGCCTGCCGCCAGCGCACCACGCGTGCGCCCGCTGACGCGGTTCCAGATGCTCGCGATGCGCTCCTAGCTCGCGTGCGCCGTGGAAGCAGCACGAGCGCTCGGGTTGCGTATGTCCTCGAGCCGGACCGAGACCAGGTGGGACGAGCCGCTCTCGTCGAGGTGGATGCCGTAGAGCGTCGAGGCATGGGACATCGTCACATGGTTGTGCGTGATGACGAGGAACTGGCGCTGCGCTCCTAGGCGCGCGATCATCTCGCCGAACCTGCCGACGTTGGCGTCGTCGAGGGCGGCGTCGACCTCGTCGAGGATCGTGAACGGGCTCGGGTTGACCTCATCGAGTGCAAGCACGAGTGCGAGCGCGGCGAGAGATCGCTCGCCGCTCGACAGCAGCGTTACGTTTTGCAGTCGCTTGCGCGGGGGCTGGACCAGGATCTCGACACCCGAGCGAGGCCCCTCGTCACCATCCGCATGTTTGAGCGTGGCGCGTCCCCCGGGTGCGAGCTGCGAGAAATATTCGTGGAAGTTGGCGGCGACCGCACCGAACACCGCTTCGTAGCGCAGCTCTTCTTCTTCGCGCAGCTTGTTGATCAGCTGCTCGAGGTCGGCGCGCGCGGCGGCGATATCGTCGAGCTGGGTGCGCAGCGTTTCAAATCGCTCCTCGAGCTCGCGGCATTCGCTGTCAGCAAGCGCGTTGGTCGGACCGATCTCTTCGAGGCGGCGCTCCAGCGCGCGCATCTCGCGCTCGCGAGCCTTGCCTCCGGGCACCTCCTCGGGCGCCACGCCGTCCGGCATGCGCGTGCGGATCTCATCCATGCGCGCTTGCAGCAGCTCGGTCTCACGCGCGATGAGCTCAACGTTGCCTTCCAGGGTGCCGGCTTTCAGTCGAGCGTCGAGGCGCGCTTCTTCGAGTGCCACGAGGCGTCGCGCACCCTCAGCCATCTCGGCCTCGTCCTCCGGCGCATCACTTTCTGCCGCTGCAAGTGAAGCCCGCGCGGCGTCCGCCGCGGCTGTGAGCGCGGGCAGCGACTCGGCGCCGGCAACAGCCGCGGCCTCAGCTTGAGTGAGACGAGCGGCACGCTCGCCGGCGGCGGCGTTCAAGCGGGTCAGGTCCTCGCCGACGGCTGCCAGCTGGCGGCGAAGATCCTCGATGCGGTCGCGCCAGCGGGCGCGATCGACCTCCGCGTGGTGGGCCGCCGCCCGACTCTCGCCGATCGCCTGGAGGCCCGACTCGAGGTCCTTCGCCAACGCGCCGACACGCTCGTCGGCTGC
>DATGVE010000156.1:0-5760 GCA_035300725.1 Candidatus Eiseniibacteriota bacterium
TGTACCTGATCGTGCCGAAGGGCTTCCTGCCTATTCAGGATACGGGCGTGATCGTCGTGACCACTGACGCGGAGCCCGGCATCTCGTTCCACCGGATGGTGCGGCTGCAGGCCAGGGCCGCCGAGATCGCCCTCGGCGACCCGGACGTGGCCGGCGTCGATTCCTTCGTCGGCGTCGGGCTGGTCAACTCGACGCCGAACACCGGTCGCATGACCATCGTGCTCAAACGCCGCGCCCAGCGGACCGCCACGGCTGCCGAGATCGCGCGGCGGCTGCGTGCGGCCATGGCTGCCGTGCGCGGGCTCGCGGTTTACCTGCAGCCTGCGCCCGAGATCCAGATCGGCACGCGCGCAAGCCGCACGCAATATCAATACATCCTGGTCGATGCGAATCCGGCGGAGCTCGCCGAATGGGCGCCCCGGCTGCTAGAACGATTGCGCGCGACGCCGGCGCTCCAGAACGTCGCGAGCGACCAACAGACCGGCGGCCTCGCCGCCGACGTGCTCGTCGACCGCGACAAGGCCGGGCGCCTCGGGGTACTTCCCCAGACCATCGACGACACGCTGTACGACGCCTTCGGACAGCGGCAAGTCTCGACTATCTACACACAACAAAATCAGTACCACGTGGTCCTGGAGGTGGCGCCGGAGTTCCAGCTCGACCCCGCCGACCTGGGACGCCTCTATGTGCCGTCGACCCACGACGCCCAAGTGCCGCTCGAAAGTTTCGCCACCGTCCGGCTCGGGAACGCCCCGCTCGCCATCACACATCAAGGTCTGTTCCCGTCCGTGACGCTTTCATTTGATTCCGCGCCAGGCGTCTCGCTCGGCCGGGCGGTGCAAGCGGTGCGCGAGGTCGAGCAGGCCATCGGCATGCCCGAATCCGTGATCGGATCGTTCGCCGGCGAGGCCGCCGAGTTCCAAGCCTCTCTCTCTAGCGAGGCTTGGCTGATCCTGGCGGCGGTGGTCGCGGTCTACATCGTGCTGGGGGTGCTCTATGAGAGCACCATTCATCCGATCACGATTCTGTCGACCTTGCCGTCGGCTGGCATCGGGGCGCTGATCGCGCTCATGGTCACCGGCAACGACCTGTCGCTGATGGGGGTGGTCGCCATCATCCTGCTCATCGGCATCGTCAAGAAGAACGCCATCATGATGATCGACTTCGCGCTTGATGCCGAGCGGACCCAGGGGATGCGGCCCGAACAAGCGATCTTCGATGCCTCGCTCAAGCGCTTCCGCCCGATCATGATGACGACGATGGCGGCTTTGCTCGGGGCGATCCCGCTTGCGCTCGGCAGCGGGCCCGGGTCGGAGCTGCGCCGTCCACTCGGCATCGCCATCGTCGGCGGCTTGCTCCTCAGCCAGTTCCTGACGCTCTACACGACGCCAGTGATCTACGTAATGCTCGACCGGGCGCAGGCGCTGCTTCGTCGCTGGATGAGGCCGACCCTGAAGGCGGTGGAGTGAGGGCGGAAATTTGATCGGGAGTTCGTCGTGGGCTTCTTTGCGACGTGCCTGAAGCGACCAGTCGGCGTCAGCCTGCTGATGCTCGCGCTGTTCCTGAGCGGTGCGCTCGCGTTCCGTTTTCTCCCGGTCGCGTCCCTGCCGCGGGTCGAATACCCGACAATCATGGTCACGGCGGCTCTTCCGGGCGCCGAGCCCCAAACAATGGCCACGGCGGTCGCCGCGCCGCTGGAGCGGCGCATCGGACAGATCGCTAGCGTCACCGAGCTCACCAGCACGAGCGTCCTCGGTCTCACCACTATCGTCGCCCAGTTCGACCTGAGCCGCCCGATCGACGCCGCCGCGCGTGACGTGCAGGCTGCCATCAACGCGGCGTCGGCCGATCTTCCGGCGGGCATGTCGCGCCCCCCGACGTGGCGCAAGAACAACCCGTCAGCGGCGCCGGTCCTGATCCTGGCGCTCACCTCGACGGCGCTTCCGCCTGGTAAGGTTTACGAGGCGGCGCAGACGATCCTGGCGCAGCAGCTCTCGCAGGTGAAAGGCGTCGCGCAGGTCACCGTCAATGGCTCCGAAAAGCCGGCGGTGCGGGTGAGGGTCAATCCGGCGGCCCTGGCGTCCATGGGACTGGGTCTTGAGGACGTGCGGGCGGCATTGATTGCCGCCAACGCCGCGGGTCCGAAAGGGCGGATCGATGCGCCCGATGAATCTTATGTGATCCGCGTCAATGACCAAATGTACAAGGCAGACGAATACAAGTCCGTCATCGTCGCCACCCGCCACGGAACGCCGATCCGGCTCGATGCGGTCGCCTCGATGGTCGACAGCGTCGAGGACGTCCGCACGGCGGGTTGGTTCAACAACCAGCGGGCGGTGTTGGTATTCGTATTCAAGGAGGCCGACGCCAATGTCATCGCAACGGTGGACCGCATCCATGCACTGATGCCGACGCTGCGGGCTTGGCTGCCGCCGGCCATCGACCTGTCCGTAATGACCGATCGGACCGAGACGATCCGCGCCAGCGTGCGTGAGGTCGAACTCGCCCTCACGATCAGCATGGGGCTCATCGTGGCAATGGTGTTCGTCTTCCTGCGGCGGCTCTGGGCTACCTTCGCGGCCGCCGTCACGGTTCCGCTCTCCATTGTCGGCACGTTCGGGGCGATGTATCTGCTCGGGTACAGTCTCGACAACCTGTCGCTCATGGCACTGACCATCGCAACCGGGTTTATTGTCGACGACGCTATCGTGGTGGTGGAAGCGATCAGCCGCCGCATGGGGGAGGGCGAGCCGCCGCTCCAGGCGGCCCACGAGGCCGCGCGTCAGATCGGTTTCACGGTGGTGTCGATCAGCGTCTCGCTCATCGCGGCCTTGATTCCCCTCCTGTTCATGGGCGGCATAATCGGGCGATTGTTTCGGGAGTTCGCCGTCACTGTGGCGCTTGCCATCGCCGTCTCCGCCGTCGTCTCGCTCACCTTGATCCCCGTCGTGGGAGCGCATCTCGGCCGTGGTGAGCGTGGGACGGAGAAGCCCTTCCTCGGAGATCGTCTGTTCCGAAAACTACTCGCCGCCTATGAAACCGCGCTTCTGGCCGTGCTGCGCCATCGTGGTCTCACGCTCGGGGTGATGGTCGCGACCATCGTCGCGACCGCCGTCCTCTGGATCGAAGTGCCGAAGGGGTTTTTCCCCCAACAGGATACTGGCACCATCGTCGCCATCGCCGAAGCGCCCACCACCGTTTCGTTCCAGGCCATGAGCCAGCGCGTGCAGGATCTCATGCGCGTCCTGCTCAAGGATCCTGCGGTGGCCAGGGTGGGCAGCTTCACGGGCCAATCCGGGGGTGCTCTCAACCAAGCGCGCCTCTTCATCGCCTTGAAGCCACTGGCCGAGCGAAAGCTCGACATGGACCAGGTCATCGCTCGCCTACGCCGGGCGACCCGCGAAGTGCAAGGGGTCGCCCTCTACATGGTCCCGGTCCAGGAGCTGCGCGTGGGCGGCCGTATCTCCAAGGCGCAGTATCAGTACACCCTCACCGGATCCGATCTCGGCGAGCTGGAGACGTGGGCCGGACGGCTTGTGGAAAACCTGAAACGGTCCCCAGAGCTCCGTGACGTGACCACCGACCTCGAAAGCGGCGCACTGCAGACCACGCTGGTCATCGATCGCGACGCGGCCGCGCGTCTGCGGGTGGCGCCGCACGACATCGACCAGACCCTGTACGATGCGTTCGGGCAGCGTCTGGTGTCGCCCATCTACGCTTCCACCTACACCTACCACGTCGTTCTGGAGGCCGACCCGGGACTCCAGGAGGATCCCTCTTCGTTGTCCAAAGTGTTTGTTGCCGGGCCGGGCGGACAGCAAGTTCCGTTGGCGAGTGTGACGCGTGTCGAGCACGGCGTTCAGATGAGCGCGGTCGCTCATCAGGGCCAGGCGCCGGCCGTGACGCTGAGCTTCTCGATGCGCCCGGGACTTCCCATCCAGCGCGGGACGGAGATCGTCGGGCAGGCCATGCGCGAGCTCGGCGCGCCCAGCAACATACAGGGGAGCTTCCAGGGCAACGCGCGCGCGTTCGCGGACTCGCTTGCAAGCCAGCCCGTGCTGGTCGCGGTGGCGCTCGTCGCGGTCTACATCATCCTCGGGGTTCTCTACGAGAGCACAATCCATCCGATCACGATCCTGTCGACTCTTCCGTCCGCGGGGATTGGAGCGATCCTCGCCCTTTGGGCGGCGGGGCGGCCCTTGGATCTGATCGGGGTAGTCGGGGTCATCCTGCTCATCGGCATCGTCAAGAAGAACGCCATCATGATGATCGACTACGCACTCGTCGCTGAGCGCGAGCGCGGCCGCTCGCCCGAGCAGGCGATCTTCGAGGCCTGTCGGCTGCGGTTCCGACCTATCATGATGACGACCTTCACCGCGATTCTCGGAGCGGTGCCGCTGGCCATCGGGACCGGCGTCGGGGCGGAGCTGCGCCAGCCGCTCGGCATCTCGATTATCGGCGGGCTCGTGGCGAGTCAGCTCCTGACCCTGTTCACAACCCCGGTCGTGTACTTGGCGCTCGACCGGCTGCGACCCGGGGCCGCCAAACGGAGCCGCTTCGCATGGGCGACCACGCCTGTACCCGCAACCGGAGAGGGTGCAGTCCAAGACAAGTGAGATGTGAGATGGCGCTCGCAACCGGCGCGCGATACCCTCGCGGGCGCTGGATGGAGCGCGAAGGCAGGGCGATCCTCGCCACCCCAATGTTCGTGGAGTGGGCCAATTGACTGAGGCGCACCAGAAGAACGCCAAGATCGCCGTGCTGAAGGTGTCCTACCTTCTCGCGGTGACGGTGGTCGTGTTCGCGATGCCGGCCCTCTCGCTGACGCGTCCGGTTCGGTGGTTCGTGATCCCCACCCTGCTAGGAATTCAGGTGATCACGCTCCTGGTCTGCCGTGTCGGTCTCCGGGACACCTTATGGTTCGCGTCGAGGCTAAAGTGGCTGTTCGTTTTCCTGCTCGGAATGTACGCCCTGCTGCCGTCCGGGGCGGAGAATGACGTGCTGCTGGACTGGCATGTTCCAGGCCTTGGCTGGTCGGTTCCGATCAATCTGAGCGGGCTTGAGCAGGCCGGCCTCATGTGTCTGCAGATCGTGACCGTGCTGCTGGCGTCGGCGGTCGTGCGGCTGACCGGCACGGGCCGCGATCTCGTCGACGGGCTGCACGCCTTCCGCCTGCCACCCCTGTTCGTGCATGCGCTCGACCGCACCCTCGAGCTTCTCGCAGGCACGCGGGGAGGGGGCGGGGGCCGCGGACGCAACCGGGCGCCCCGAGCCGGATTGTTCGCCGTCGCGAAGCAGCTTTTGCGCGGTGACGTCAGTGCCTTTGCCGAGACCATTCGAACGAATATTGCCCGGGCGGAGAGCCAACCGGGGGTGGAAGCCGACCCACGGACCGGGAGCCAACTCGCCCATGACGTGGCTGTCGTTACCGGCATCGCCCTGTGCATGGCCTCGCTCAAGATGCTCAAGATCCTGCCGGGCTTGCCCTTTGCGTCGGGGTACAAGACGTTCCTGCTCTTCCCGCTCTACGTTCTCGCCGCGCGCTTGACCCACTCCCGATGGGGCGCAACGGCGGCCGGTTCGATCATGGGCGTCATCGGCTTCCTCCAGGGAGACGGGCGGTTTGGGGCGCTGGAGATCCTCAAGCACATTGCGCCCGGGCTCGTCATCGACCTGGGCGAACCGCTGGTGCGTCGATTGCCGCGATGGGCGCTCGGCTATTGCGCGCTCGGGTTCTTCGCGGCCATCGCGCGCACCGCG